>CALQHT020000066.1 GCA_943330455.2 Nitrosovibrio sp. Nv4
CGGGACGAAGAAACGGCCCCCAGCCGAACAAAGAAACTGGTCGTTGTCTGGAGCGCGGAACACATGACGCGGGCCGCCCGAGAGCAATTCGGTCTCACAGGCGATTGTCCGCCGTTCGTTACCACCCACTCCAAACAGCGAGGAGGCACATTTGTTGGAAAGGCCGAAGTCGCGCTATCAAGGGAATGCCTTCGGCAAGAGCCATTATCAACATGACGTTGCATAATTCTCGAATTCCACACCGGGAGGATGCTTTGGGTTTTTCTGACAGCACCGGGGTTGCCAAGCGTCCGACGTATGGAATCCGATCTTCAGGGACGGTCAAACCGACCCCATGATGACGCAGGGACCGGAGGTTCGAATCCCTTCACTCCGGCCACGCGATTTTTCGTAGGGAATGGGTCTCGGATCGGCGCTCCCACGGCGTGGCAATTCCCGGGACGAGTGCCCGGGCACGCAGGGATATATCCCCCATTCTATCTCACGACCCGATCAACGCCAAAAGCGCCCTTCGCAACACTGGAATCTCCTGTTCCGCCGTCTTCCACAGGATATCGGGGTCGATCTCGAAATAAGCATGGATCAACCTGTTACGCATCGCCGTAATCTGGCTCCACGGCACCTCAGGCGCGGCTTGCCTTGTCTCGGCCGAAATTTTGGTCGCTGCCTCTCCCAGAATTTCGATCGCACGCACGAGGGCGAACAAGAGCATCCGATCCCGATCCAAATCCGCGCGAGCCCGTCCCGTGATGAAGGTGGCCACCGTTTCGGCGGCCTCCAGCATATGCTGAAGGCGGATGCGATCCTCAGGCGGCAAATTCGACCGCGGCGGTTCGCACGACATCGTCGCGGAAATGGGTGCTCAAGTCGGATGCGGTGCGAAGATCGACCCGGCGGCCATCGAGCAGCGCGGACAATTCTGCCTCGATCGCCGCCAGACGGATCAGGCCCGGTTCCGATCCGGGAACGAATTCGATCAGCAGATCGACATCGCTGTCCGGCCTGGATGTGCCCTTCAGGACGGACCCGAACAGCGACAGGCGCCTGATCGCGTGCCGTCGGCAAAGCGCCGCGAGCGCCGTTTGGTCTGGAAAAACTCGGTCTCGCATCGGCCTGCCTCGTGCATCGCCCTCGGACTGTGTTCGTCCGCCACTATAAGCGTCCTCCGTCCCCGCCCGCCATACATTGTCACTGACCCAATTCATGAACGGAAAAAACGCTCTATTTCAATACGATGACCCCTTCCGACCTTCTGGAGAGGCACGTGACAGTGGCTGCCGATAACCAGCAGCCGCCCGATCAAGTGCGCCACAGCTTATGTGCTCGCCAGACGCCCGTTCCGCCAAGCCAGGCGACACCCCGGCGACGGGCACGATAGCGCCGATCCGGATTGCGACACCACTCAGACTGGCGATCACATCAGGGTAGGAGCTGGCTACCCAGCATGCCAGGGCACCCTGCAACCCACCCGCAATCCAACGCCCCCCTACCCCCCAAAGAACCGCAGGAACCAAGCCAGCACCTCCTCCGGCGCCTCCTCGTTCACATAATGCCCGGCCGGCAGAGCCTCCCCCCGCACATCCTCCGCCCGCAACTTCCACACCCCCACGGGATCGGCGAACCGCTTGCCCACGCTGCTGGATTTCCCCCACAGCACCAGGATCGGCATCGCCAGTTTCCGCCCCAGATCGGCGGTATCCAATTCGCAGTCGATCGTCGCGGCGGCGCGGTAATCGCCGCAGGAACCCCGGATGGTCTTCTCGTTGAAGCAACGGACATACTCCGCCCAGATTTCCGGCGGGATGTGGCTCAGATTGTCGGTCAGCTTCAGCAGCTTCTTGCGCATGAACCAGTCGGGATCGACGGCGTTGAAGAACATCTCCGGGAAGCCCTGAGCTTGCGCCATGAACGGCCAATGCCAGCCGCCGATCGCGCCCTCCTTGTCCATCGCCGCCCACATATCCAAAGTCGGCACGATGTCGATGATCGCCGCCTTCATCACCTTGTCCGGATGATCCAGGCACATCCGGTGAGTCGTCCGCCCACCGCGGTCATGACCTGCGACAAAGAAACGATCGTAGCCCAGTGCCTTCATCACCTCCACCTGGTCCTGCGCCATCGCGCGGAAGGAGTAGTTGGCGCTGTCCGCCTCCTCCGGCGGCGCGGAACTGTCGCCATAACCGCGTAGATCGGCGGCCACGACATGGAAGCGTTCCGCCAGTCGAGGCGCCACCTTGTGCCACGCAACATGGGTCAGCGGATTGCCGTGCAACAGCAGCAGCGGCGGCCCGCTGCCTCCATGGCGCAGACGGATGCGCGCACCACTGGTCTCGATGTCGGTCAAGGTGAAGCCGGGCATGATGTCCATGGGCGTTTCCTGTCTTTTGCGCGCGGAAAGGATGATGTTTGGACGAACTATGCCATCCGTCCCACCCGCGCGCCATGGCATGTCAGGACACGTCATGCCGTGACGCTCAGGCAATCCGCACCTGCCGCAAGGCAATGATCTCATTGCGGAAGGCGGCCAACCCCGCGGCCGTGACGCATCCATTTGCTGCCCATCCCGAGAGCCGCCCTGCCGGTCCGATCCGCCAGGCTCAGCGATGCGTCAGGGGCACCATGCCCGCGTCGTTGCCGCTCCTCCGCGGGTCGTCCCGGGGTCGCCTCACTGCCCGCGAAACACGGGCGCGCGCTTCTGCTGGAACGCCCGCACCCCTTCGGCGAAATCGGCGGAGCGGCCGGCGTCCCCTTGCAGTCTGGCTTCCAGATCCAGTTGCGCGTTCAAACTGTTGGCGCCCGCGACCGCGAACAGGCGCTTCATCGACCCCAGCGCGGCGGTTGGGCCTTGCGCCAGCCGCGCCGTCATCTGTTCGGCCTCGGCTTGCAATGCCCCATCCTCGACGACTTTCCAGATCATCCCCCAGTCCGCCGCCTGATCGGCGGAGATCGCGTCCCCCAGCATGGCCAGCGCGCGGGCGCGGGCCTCCCCAACCGTGTGCGTCAGAAAGAAACTGGCGCCCGTATCCGGCACCAGGCCGATCTTGACGAAAGCCTGCATGAACCGCGCGGATTTCGCGGCCAGAACGATATCGCAGGCCAATGCGAAGCCGGTCCCCGCCCCGGCCGCCACGCCGTTCACCGCACAAACCACGGGCAGCCGAGATGCTCGGATCCGCCGCACCACCTCATGGTGATATGTGCCGGCCAGCGCCTCCAGATCGGGAGGGCCATCGGGCCCAGGCGTAACGTCCGGCCCCAGATCCTGACCGGCGCAGAAACCGCGCCCTTCCCCGGTCAACAGCAGTGCTCGAACCGATTGGTCCTGTTCAGCGGCATCGATGGCCCCGATCAGGCGGGTGAGCATGCCGGCGTCGACAGCATTCAACCGGTCGGGCCGGTTGAGCACCAGTTTGTGCCAACCCTCATGGGGTTCGATTCGGATGTCGTCGGTCATGTCGTATCTCCCGTCGGGCGGTCTCTATACCGTGACGGCGCGGGCGGGGTGTAGCCGTGCGACGGAAGGCGCCGATGCCACCTTGCTGAGCGCAATCGCGTCCGCGTGGCGTTCGGCCCCCGTCGCCTTGATCGGACAACGCCGTGGGGCCATTTGCGGGTTAGACGGCCCTTGGGCAATGCCCCTGGCGGCAACAGTCATGGGGGCGACCAGGAATCTCGCACACCCCGATGATACCCCCTCTGGCGGGCGAACCAATGCTCGTGGGTTAGCCATCGTGGACGTGGTTGGGCCGAGCGTGCGACCGTCATCAACGGAGCGACTGCCATGATGTTGAATACAATCCTAATCCAACCGCTGGTCGCGCTGGTTGCAGGCGTCCTCATTCTGGTGATGCCGCGGCTGCTGAACATGATCGTGGCGATCTATCTGATCGTGGTCGGCATTACCGGGCTCTGGCCGCATATCCTGCGCTAACCGCCACCGCCTGGCGCCCTATTCCCACCAGGCTCGGCACGCCACGAAGTCTCAACGCGGCACGTAAATCCGCCCATCGAACAGCCTCCGAGCGGTGCGGTAGAAAGCACCGCTATGAGCGAACCATTGGCCGGAGGGATCCTGAGTCACGTCCGCGTCCACCGTCAGAATGCCCGACGGCATGCCGATGCGGATCGAGGCACTTCCCCCTGGCCTCAACGCCTGATTGGCCAGAGTGCCACCAATCCGCGCTGCAACCGCCGTGCAAAGAGACGCTGTCAGCGGCAGCGCCCGATGCGGTTGTCCGTTGGAAATGAAACGCGCGGTCAGATCGACGGCATCCGCCCGAATGGGATCGCCCGATAAGGTCGGCGCATCCATCGGCGGCGCCACAAAGCCGACGATCGGCACGCCGCGGATGTTCACGGCCTCGTCCTCCGTCGCCGCGATCCCCATCGCGACCGAGGCCGCTCGCCGGATGCGTTGCAGCAGGTCCAGAA
The DNA here is from genome assembly GCA_943330455.2 of Nitrosovibrio sp. Nv4. Taxonomy (GTDB): domain Bacteria; phylum Pseudomonadota; class Alphaproteobacteria; order Acetobacterales; family Acetobacteraceae; genus Rhodopila. The sequence continues at coordinate 4,432 of CALQHT020000066.1, forward strand.
CGGCGAGGTTCGCGTCCAATTCCTCCGGCAATTCGCGGCCAGTCAGCCCCAGATCGGTCGCGCGCACGAATACGCAGGCGTTCGCGGCATCGACCATGGAGGCTTCCATGGGGCCGAAGCCCGGAACCTCCAGCCGATCGACCGGCGAACCGGTGGGCAAAAGCTTGCCCGTGGTCGCTCCGCCCGGCGTCAGGAAATCCAGCCGCACCGGCGCCCCGGTTCCCGCCACACCCGGGATCGCCATCGTGCCATCGGTGCCCGCATGCCCATCGACCAGCGGAAAGGTCGAGCGGATGATCTTCTTGGTGTTGGTATTGAAAATGCGTACGACCGCGGTGTCGCCATTCGGGCGCAACAGCCCCTCATCGACGGCGAACGGCCCGACGGCGGAGCTCATGTTGCCGCAATTGCTGCGGTAATCGACCATCGCCTCGCGGATTTGCACCTGCGCGAAGGTGTAGTCGATATCGGCATCCTCCCGTTCCGACGGTGCCAGGACGCAGACTTTCGACAGAGACGAAATGCCGCCGCCCATGCCGTTCAACTGCCGGCCGTTCGGATCGGGGCTTCCCATTGCCGCCAGGAAGATCGGGTCCCATTCCCCCCGTTCCGGCAAATCCTTCCGGTGAAACATCACCGCTCGGCTGGTACCACCGCGCATGAAGACGGCGGGAAGGGCTAACAGTGGCATCGGAACCTCCTGACCCGGCAGTATCGCGGCCAATCGCGCCGGAGTTCAAGGGCGGGGCCGCCGTGTGATTCCCTGGCGCATTCACACATCTCGGGATGGAAGACGAGCTTTCTCTGGGCAAACGCCATCCCTCACCGTCATGGCCGGGCTTGACCCGGCCACCCGCCCCCGAGTTTGGACCAACCATTGTAAACACGGGTATTTCCGCCATTGGGTGGGTGACCGGGTCAAGCCCGGCCATGACGGTGAGGGCGATGTCGGCGCCCAAAAACCCCACTCCAAAAAACCCCTCTCAACCCCAGGGGCGATCAACCCCTAGCCCGAACCCGCCAGACCTCACGCCCACCCGAAATACCCACCTCCATCGTCAAGTATTTCATGATATCGATCATCGACGCCCCAACCGACCTGACAGATCGGCTGTTTTGGCGATAGGCTTGCGGACCAACGAGAGGATCGACCGGCATGGATATCGGCATTGCCCCAGTTGCACAGCCCGGGACCCCAACCCTGGAGTCCCGTTTTGCCGATCTCGACCGCCCGGTCCTGCTGACCGGAATCCAGGCGCTGCTGCGGCTGCTGCTGGAACAGCACCGCCTGGATCGGCTGGCCGGCCTGAATACGGGCGGCTTCGTGTCGGGCTATCGCGGCTCGCCCCTCGGCGGCCTGGACCGAGAGTTGTGGCACCAAAAGAAGCTGATGTCCGCCCACGGGATCAAGTTCGAGCCCGGCGTGAACGAGGACCTGGCCGCCACCATGATCCTGGGCACGCAGGAGATCGACGCGTTCCCCGGCAAGACCGTCGATGGCGTGTTCGGCATGTGGTACGGCAAGGGGCCCGGCGTCGATCGCACCGGCGACGCATTCCACTGCGCCAACATGGCCGGCACCCACAAGTTCGGCGGCGTGCTGGCGGTGTCCGGCGACGACCACGGAGCGCATTCCTCGACCTATCCGCACCAGACCGAATACGTGTTCCAGAACTGCTTCATGCCGATCCTGAACCCGTCATCGGTGCAGGATGTGCTGGACCTGGGCCTCGCCGGCTGGGCGATGTCGCGCTATTCTGGCCTGTGGGTCGCCATGAAGACCACGGCGGAAACCATGGAGCAGGCGGCCACCGCCATCGTCCATTCCGCCCGCCCGTTCGTGACGCCGGATTTACCTCTGCCGCCGCACGGCCTCAACCTGGACCATACGCTGAAATTCCCCGCCGAACGCGCCGAACTGGAACGCCGCCTGATCGACGAGCGTCTGCCCGCCGTCTACGCCTGGGCCCGCGCCAACAGGCTGGACCGGCTGATTTCCGGCACCGCGGACGCCCCGATCGGCCTGATCACCGTCGGCAAGGCGCATGAGGACACGATGCACGCGCTGCGTCGCCTCGGTCTGGAGAAGCATCCGCAACTGGCCATCTACAAAGTGGCCATGACCTGGCCGCTCGAAACCGAGGGCCTGAAGGAATTCGCCCGCGGCCGCCGAGCCATCCTGGTGATCGAGGAAAAGCGCGGCTTCGTGGAATCGCAAATCCGCGACGCCCTCTACCATCTGCCCGCCGACGAACGCCCGGACATCAGCGGCAAGACCACCCCGGCCGGCGAGCCCCTGCTGTCCCCCCTGATGGAACTGTCGCCGGAAAGCGTCGGCGCCGGCATGGCAAAGTTTCTTGGCGCGGCAGGCCTCAACCTGCCCAACCCACCCGCTCCCCCCGCCGTCGAGCGTCCCGCCGGCCTGCTCCGCCGCGTCCCCGCCTTCTGTGCCGGCTGTCCTCACGCGACATCCACCAAACTGCCCGATGGCAGCTTCGCCAGTGCCGGCATCGGCTGCCATTTCATGGCGCTGGATGACGGCACGCAAACCCGCACCTTCACCCATATGGGTGGCGAGGGCGTTCCCTTCGTCGGCCTGTCCAACTTCACCGACGTGAAGCACATGTTCGCCAATATCGGCGACGGGACCTATCAGCACTCCGGCATCATGGCGATCCGCCAGGCCGCGGCGTCAAAGACCCGCATGACCTACAAGCTGCTGTTCAACGACGCCGTCGCCATGACCGGCGGGCAGCCAGCGGAAGGCGGGCCGACGGTCCCGATGCTCGCCGCCCAGGTCGCGGCCGAGGGCATCAAGCGCATTGCCATCGTCGTCGACGATTCCGACCGGTTGCCGCCCTTGTCGGCTCTGCCGCAAGGCGTGACCGTGCATCTGCGGGAACAACTGGACGCGGTGCAGCGGGAATTGCGCGACTACGACGGCACCTCCGTGCTGATCTACGACCAGGTCTGCGCCACCGAGAAGCGCCGCCGCCGCAAGCGTGGCTCCATGGCGCAGCCGACGCGCCATGTCGTGATCAACGAGTCCGTCTGCGAGAACTGCGGCGACTGCTCCACCCAATCCGGCTGCATCGCCATCGAGCCAATCGAAACCCCGCTCGGCCGCAAACGCCGCATCAATCCGACGAGCTGCAACGTCGATCTGTCCTGCCTGAAAGGCTTCTGCCCCAGCTTCGTGACCCTGGCCGGCCCTCCCGCGGCGCCGGTTGCCGATACGCGCTGGCAGGATCGGGAAAAGGTGTTCGCAGCGGCGTTGCCGGACCCGGTGGTGCCTCATCCCGCCGTGTGGCGCGGGCTGTTCGCCGGGATCGGCGGCGGCGGGATCGTGACCTCCGGCGCGATCCTGGCGATGGCGGCGCATCTGGAAGGCCGAGCGGTGAAGACGTTGGATTTCACGGGTCTGGCGCAGAAGAACGGCGCGGTGGTGGCGCATGTGCAGATTGCCGCCGATGAGGCCGCGCTGGATGTCGTGCGTATCCCCATCGGCGCCGCCGACCTGATGCTGGCGGCCGATCTGGCCGTGGCGTGCCAACCCGGCGTGCTGGAGCGCAACGCCCCCACCGGCGTGGTGATCGGCAACCTGGACCTGGCCGCGACGGCCGAGTTCAAACGCGATGCCCTGCTGTCCATCGACGCCATGCTCCACAAGCGCACCATCGAGAAAGTCACCGACGCAACCCGCTCGGCCTGGCTGCACGGCGTGGCCCTGGCCGAGAAACTGTTCGGCAACGCCCAGGCCATGAACACGCTGCTGCTGGGTCTGGCCTGGCAGCGCGGTCTGGTCCCAGTGGGCCAGGACGCCATCCTGCGCGCCATCGAGCTAAACGGCGCCGCGATCGGCCTGAACCGTCGGGCCTTCCTGTGGGGGCGGATCCTGGCGGAGCAACCGGGCTTGATGGCGGACATCCTGGATGGCGGTGGCTCGGAGCCGGCGCCGTTGTCGGTGGATGCGCTGATCGAGGCTCGGGCTTCGGCGTTGGTGGATTACCAGTCCGCGTCCTATGCGGCGCGGTTCCGGTCTGTGGTGGCGGATGTGGTGGCGGCGGAAACGCGGGTGTTTGGCTCGCCCGGCCGGTTGTCCCGGGCGGCGGTTGAGGGGCTGTTCCGTGTCATGGCCTACAAGGATGAATACGAGGTGGCGCGTCTGCATGCGGCGACATCGTATGCGGATGGTGCGGTGTTCCATATGTCGCCGCCGGTGATTGCGCGGATGGACCCGGCGACGGGGCGGCGGAAGAAGGTGGCGATCCCGGGGTGGCTGGCTCTGCCGCTGTTCCGGGTGCTGCGGCATGGGAAGCGGCTGCGGGGGACTGGGCTCGATCCGTTTGGGGTGCAGGCGGAACGGGCGGCCGAACGGGCGTTGATTGAGCAGTATGTGGGGGATTTGGGTTCCGTGGTTGCCGCACTACGGCCGGATAATCTCGACGCGGCGGTGGGGCTGGCGGCGCTGCCCGATACGATCCGGGGGTTTGGTCCGGTGAAGGATGCGAACCGGGCGAAGGCGGAGGGGCTGCGGAAGGGGTTGTTGGCGCGGTTGGTGGCGCCTGCGTCGGCTTCGGTGGCTTTGGCGGCGGAGTAGGGTTGGCCGCGTGAACGCGGACGGGTTTTCTTCGGAATTTCTTGCCGCGTTACGTCTGTTGGGCAGCGCGATGGAAGAGGTCGCGGCGGCCGGTTTTCCTCGCCCAATCCTCGTCGGTGGCGCGGCGTTGCAGCTGTGGACGACGGGACTTTACGTCTCCGGCGATTTCGACTTGCTCGCGGTCGACCCAGCTCCGATGGAAGCGGCATTGATCGCGCGAGGTTTTCGCCGTGAGGATCGGCGGGGCCGCTTGTTGCGCGGCCTTTATCATCCCGGTCTGACCATGGGCGTCGAGTTCATCAGCGGGCAATTGTTTGATGGGTTGGCAGATGTGACGCGTCTGCGCCTGGTTGTGGTCGGTCCGGAAGCTCGGGTTACGGTCATTCCGGTGGAAGATGTGATCGCCGACCGGTTGGGCCAGTACCAGGCACACCCGGCGGGAAGCCGAGCGCTGCTGGACCAGGCGTGTTTGGCGTGGTCTCTTGCTTCGGATATCGACCGTGCCTACCTTGATCGCAGGATCAGGGCCGAAACAGCGGGTACGATGGACCTGCGCTTGTTCGAAGGTATGGCTGCCCGTGCAGACAATCACGATCGAAGAGATTGAACGGAAGCTGATAGCCCGCAAGCGAGAGCTTGGAATCATCGGCGTCGACTTCCTGCCGCGAAACGACGGCCTACGTCGCACCGAATCAAAACGCCGTCTGCTGGAAGCGATCGCCGACAGCGCCGCGGAACAGGGCATCGCGCCACGTTTCAAGGCCAATATCGGGCGCTGATCCAGAACCGCTCAGCTTAGGGGCCTCGTTGCGGGGGCCGCTACCGCTTCCCAAGCAGCCGTAGATCAGGGGCCCGCCTTCATCGGCCGGCGGCCCTCCCGGCTCCCGCTCCAAAAGCGACTCCGTCCCATCCCCCACCCTGGCCAGAAGCCCCACCACAAGGCACAACGGGCGGATCATGTCCGATCAAGCCGACCGTCTCTCCCCGTCCCGCACCTGGATATTGCTGGGTGCCGCGTTCCTGACCTTCGCGGTTGGCGCGGCGCTGATGCATTCCTATGCCGTGTTCCTGCTGGCCTTCATCACCGCGTTCGGGTGGAGCCGAGCGGAGGTGTCGGTGGCGTATTCGGTGTCGCAGTTGGTGAGCGGGTGGACCTCGCCATTGGTCGGCATTCTGGTGGACCGGTTGGGGCCGCGGCGGCTGATCCTGATGGGCGGCACGGTGCTGGCCGCCGGTTTGGTCGCAAGCTCCTACGCCACCGAGCTGTGGCACATGGTCGTGCTGTATGGCGTGGTCATGACCCTGGGGGCCAACTGCCTGGGGCTGGTCGTGTTCGTGCCGCTCCTCTCGCGCTATTTCGTGCGCAACCGAGGCATGGCGGTCGCGGTCGTGCAGTCGGCCAACGGGTTCGCCCGGGCGTTTTCCGCGCCGGTCTCCACTGTGATGGTGTCGGAGCTGGGGTGGCGTGGCGCCTATCTGTGGCAGGGGGCGTTCATGGCGGTGCTGATCCTGCCGCTCGCCGCGTTGTTCCGAGGCACCGACACGCAGCGTAAAAGCCGCGCCGACCGGCAGGCAGCGGATGGATGGTCGGTGCGTCAGGCCATGCGGACGCCGCATTTCTGGCTGCTCACGCTGGTCTATGTATTCACCGGGCTGGGCAGTTTCCTGGTGGCGCTGCACCAGCTCGCCTTCGCTGTCGATATCGGGTTCGACCCGCTCTATGCCGCCGGAGTCCTGGGGGCGGGCGCGTTCCTGTCGCTGCCTGGGGTGATCATCACCGGCACGGTGTCGGACTATATCGGGCGAGAGCTGTCGGCGGTTCTGACCTATGGGACCTCGATCATCGGGGTGGCGTGCGGGATGCTGATCTCCAGCCCGGACCAGCACGTGATGTTGTGGTTGCATTCGTGTTTCTTCGGCCTGACCTGGGGCGCGAGGGGGCCCGCCATCACCGCCAAGGCGGCGGACCTGTTCCCGGGGCCCAATCTCGGCACGATTCTGGGCGTGATATCCATTGGCACCGGGATGGGCGCGGCGGGCGGGTCCTGGATGGCGGGCCTGGTGTTCGACCTGACCGGCAGCTATCGCGTGGCGTTCGGGCTGTCGATTTTCTTCTATGTGTGCGGCAGCGTGGCGTTCTGGGCGCTGCGGCGCCCGCCGGCGATCAGGACGTAATCCAGGACGGAATAGGATGTAAACGGAGAAAATCCTCCCCCTCCCCTTGCGGGAGGGGGCTGGGGGAAGGGGTACTGCACAATATCCGTGCGTCATCACCCCTCCCCCCAACCCCCTCCCGCAAGGGGAGGGGGAGGATTTTCTCCGATGCTGAGATGCGTGCATGCGATAGCGTCGGGGTCGCGCCGTTCGCATGTCGGTCTCTCACCCGGTTGTTATAACCGCCGTTGGAACCGCCTCCACCGAGACCTCAGGCAGTTCGTCCGTCGTCAACGTCTCCCGCGCCAACAGGGACGCCGCGCCTTCGTCCAACGCCGCACGGTTCGCGGTCAAAATCCGCACCGCCCGGGACAAGGCGTTTTCCATCCGCGCCCGCACCGCCATGTCGATCTCATGCGCGGTTTCGTCGCTGAACCGGCGAGGCTGCCAGAACACGCCCGGCTGAGGCAGGAACTGGCCCTGCTCGGTGTCCCAGGCGACGGGGCCCAGTTTGTCGTCCATGCCGAAGCGCAGCACCATGCCACGAGCGATGTCCGTGGCCTTGGCCAGATCGTCGGCCGCCCCGGTGGAGATGTCCTGGCCCAGCAGGATTTCAGCGGCTCGTCCGCCCATCAGCACCGTCATCTTGTCTTCCAGTTCGTGCCGTCCCATCAGGAAGCGGTCGTCGATCGGGCGCTGCATCGTGTAGCCCAGCGCGCCGATGCCGCGCGGGATAATGGAGACCTTGTGCACCGGATCGCTGCCTGGAATGGCGCGCGCGACCAAAGCGTGGCCCATCTCGTGATAGGCGACGATCTTGCGTTCGCGCGGGATCAGGATGCGGGATTTCTTTTCCAGCCCGGCGACGATGCGTTCGACGCCGGCGGTGAAATCCTGCATGGCAATGGACTCGGCACCGCGCCTTGTCGCCACCACGGCCGCCTCATTCGCCAGATTGGCGAGGTCGGCGCCGGTGAAGCCGGGCGTCAGCGCGGCGATATCCTCCATCTTCACGTCCGCGGCCAGTTTCAGCTTGCGCAGGTGGATTTTCAGGATGTCGCAGCGGCCGATCTTGTCGGGCCGGTCCACCAGCACCTGCCGGTCGAACCGGCCGGCCCGCAGCAGCGCCGGGTCCAGGATTTCCGGCCGGTTGGTGGCGGCCAGCACGACGATGGCCACGGACCGGTCGAACCCGTCCATTTCCGCCAGCAACTGGTTGAGCGTCTGCTCCTTCTCGTCGTGCCCGCCGCCGCCCATGGGCGACGCACCGCGCGCGCGCCCCAGCGCATCCAGCTCGTCGATAAAGATGATGCAGGGGGCAGACCCGCGCGCCTGCTCGAACATATCGCGCACGCGGGAGGCACCAACTCCGACGAACATCTCCACGAATTCCGCACCGTTGGTGGCGTAGAACGGCACGCCGGCCTCCCCGGCCATGGCACGCGCCAGCAGGGTCTTGCCGGTGCCGGGTGGCCCGACCAGCAGAATGCCGCGCGGTATATGGGCGCCGAGACGGCCGAATTCGTCGGGCTTCTTCAGGAAATCGACGATCTCGTGGAGTTCGGCCTTGGCCTCGTCGACCCCGGCCACGTCGTCGAAGGTGACTTTGATGTTGGTTTCCGCAGTCACCAGCTTCGCCTTGCTGCGGCCGATGGAAAACAGGCCCCCGGCCATGCCTCCCCCTGGGCCGCCTCGCCCGCCGCCCATCATGGCGCGGGAGGCGATCATCCAGACGCCCACGAACAGCAATGGCGGCAAGATCCAGGATATCAGCGTGGACAGCGGTCCGCCGGTCGGGACGCTGCTATATTGTACGCCCATCTTGCCGAGCTTGGTGGCGAGGTCGTCGGGCACCTGGAGGGTGCTGAATTCGGTCTTCCCGTCGGGCAGCGCCTCGGTCAGGGTGCCACGGATGGTATCGCCCGCCACGGTGACCTGCTTGACCTTGCCGGAGTCCAGAAGCTGCTGGAACTGGCTGTAGGGGATGACGTCCGCCCCGCCGGTGAACTGGCCCATCAGACCCAGACCGGTCAGGAAGGCAAAGCCAAGGATCAGGAGCCACGTGCTGGACGGCAGTCCCTTGGATGGCCGGTTTGGGGATAGCCGGTTTGGGGATGGCAGATCTGGCTTTTTCGCCGGCATTGCATGGTCTCCTGGGGTGGATTGCCCCGCACAGACCATGGGGATGCAACCACCGCGTTGACAAGATGACAGCCCCGCGAGACTCAGGTTGCATGCGAACGCGCGGATTGGTCGATCTTCAGGTGAACGGGTTCGGCGGTGTCGATTTCAACGACACGGCGCTGAGTGCCGACGCCATGGACCAGGCGCTGCACGCGATGCTGTGCACCGGGGTGACGACCTGTCTGCCGACGATCATCACGGCGGAGGAGGACGTGCTGGCCGCACGCCTGCACGCGCTGGACCGCGTTGTCGCCCATAGCCGGCTGGGACCGTTGATGGTGCCGGGGTTCCATCTGGAGGGGCCGTTTCTCAATCCCACGCCGGGTTATGCCGGCTGCCATCCGGCCGGCGCGATGGTGGCGCCGAATGTGGCCCTGCTGCGGCGGATCACCCAGGGGCTGGAACGCCCGGTCCTGCTGCTGACCCTGGCGCCGGAGCGAGAGGGTACCCTGGACGTCATCGCCTGGGCGCGCGCGCGGGGGATGCTGGTCGCGATGGGCCACACCGCCGCCACGACCGCCGACATCGATCGCGCCTGTGCGGCGGGCCTGCGGCTGAGCACCCATCTGGGCAACGCCTTGCCGCAACCGCAGCCTAAATTCGTCAATCCGCTGATGGCGCAACTGGCCGAGGACCGGCTGTCGGCCAGTTTCATCGCGGATGGGATCCATAGTCCGCCCGCGGCGCTGAAAGTGATGCTGCGGGCGAAAACCCTGCCGCGGTCGGTGCTGGTGACGGACGCCACCGCCGCGGCCGGCGCGCCACCCGGGCTTTACCGGTTCGCGGGCATGACGATCGAGCATCGCCCGGATGGTTCGGTGCGCGAGCCGGGGAGTCCCGTGTTGGCGGGCTCCGCGCTGTGCCTGGACCAGGCGGTGCGCAACCTGATCGCCTGGGGTTTGGCGGACCCGGAGCAAGCCATCGCGGCGGCATCCGTTCAACCGGCGGCCTTGCTCGCACCCGGTCTGGCGCATCATGCGATCCGGTTGCCGGACTCCGATCTGGTCTGGTCGGCAACATACAACCCGACGAAAATCGTGTTGGCGGGTATGCAAATCTCTCCGCGCTGAAAACCTTTCCTTTACCAATTGGGCGTATCCCTGGTCGGGCGAAAATCGCACTCACGCCAGGCGGACGGGCAAAATGTTCATCTCCTTGGCTCCCAGCTTGCAGGGAGTTCGCCCGTGCCCATCGTGCTCGGTACCAATACCTATACGTTCAGCGCCATCGACACCCTGACGGGGAGCGGCAACGCCGACGCGGTCACGCTGACAGCAGGTCTGACCAGTTCCAGCATCGATCTGGCCGCGGGCAACGACACGTTGACACTGGCAAACGCCACCAATTCGGCGACGGTTGCCAATGTGGAAACGATCACCGGCGGGACGGGTGCCGAAACGATCACGCTTGGCAGCGCACTGAGCAACAGCACCACGGTCGATCTGGCGGCGGGCAACGATACGCTGACCCTGGCAGCCGGCGGCAATACAGGCTCCATTACCAATGTCGAGACGATGGTCGGCGGCTCCGGTGCCGACACGATGCAGATCATCGCCGCGATCTCCAGTGCCAGCCTGGATGGTGCGGCCGGCAACGACACGATCCTGTTTGCCAACGCCACCAACAGTGCCTCGATCACGAATATCGAGACCATCACTGGCAATGCGGGCGCCGATACGGTCACCTTGAGCGGGACGATCGCGTCCACCAGCGTCGACCTGGCGGCGGGCAGCGATGTTTTGACCCTTGGCGCGGGTCCGGTGACGATCACCACCGCCAACGTCGAAACGATGAACGGCGGTGCCGGTGTCGATACCGTCACCTTGAGCGCCGGCGTCACCAACACCAGCGTCGATCTCGCCGGTGGCAGCGACGTGCTGACCCTGGCCGCGGCCGGCAGCACCTTCACCGCGAGCAACGTGGAAACCCTGACCGGCGCGGCCGGTGTCGATACGGTCACGATGGGTGCGGCGGTGTCCAGCGCCACCCTGGACTTCGCGGCCGGCAACGACGTCCTGACCTTCGGCAACTTCACCAACACGGCAACGGTTTCCAACGTCGAGACGCTGACCGGTGGGACCGGTGTCGATACGATCAACCTGGGTTCGGCGCTCAGCAACAGCACCACGGTCGACCTGGGCGCCGGCAACGACGTGCTGACCATGACGGCGGGCGGCAATACCGGTTCGATCACCAATGTCGAAACGATGATCGGCGGATCCGGCGCCGATACGATGACCATCATCGCGGCGATCTCCAGTGCCAGCCTCGATGGCGCGGCCGGCAACGACACGGTCTTGCTGGCGAATGCCACCAACAGCGCCTCGATCACCAATATCGAAACCATCACCGGCAATGCCGGCGCCGATACCTTGACCCTCAGCGGCACGGTGTCGTCCGGCAGCGTCGATCTGGCAGCCGGCAGCGATACGTTGAACCTGGGCACCGGCACGGTCACGGTCACCACGGCCAACGTCGAAACCATGAACGGCAGCACCGGGGCCGATACGGTCACGTTGAGCGCCGGTGTCACCAATACCAGCGTCGATCTCGGCACCGGCAGCGATGCCCTGACCCTCGCCGCTGCCGGCAGCACCTTCACCGCCAGCAACGTCGAAACCCTGACGGGGGCCGCCGGTGTCGATACGGTGACCATGGGCGCGGCCGTTACCAACGCAACCCTTGATTTCGCGGCCGGCAGCGACGTCCTGACATGGGGGAACTTCACCAACACCGTCTCGATCTCGAACGTGGAGACCGTGACCGGCGGGACCGGCGTGGATACCGTCACGTTGGGCAGCGTGTTGACCAACAGCTACACGATCGATCTCGCGGCCGGCAACGACACCCTGACCCTGTCGGCCGGCGGCAACACCGGCTCGGTCACCAACGTCGAAACCCTGGTCGGTGGGTCCGGCGCCGACACGATGACCATCGTCGCGGCAATTTCCAGCGCCAGTCTCGATGGTGCCGGCGGCAACGACACGATTCTGTTTGCCAACGCCACCAACAGCGCCTCGGTCACCAATATCGAGACCATCACCGGCAATGCCGGCGCCGATACCGTGACGTTGAGCGGTTCGATCAGTGGGGGCAGCATCGACTTGGCGGCCGGCAGCGACGTCCTCAATCTGGGGACCGGCGGCATCACCATCACCACGGCCAACGTCGAAACCATGAATGGCGGTTCGGCGGCCGATACGCTGACCCTGGGCGCCGCGGTCAACAATATCAGCATCGACCTGGCCGGCGGAAGCGACAGCCTGACCCTGGCCTCGGGCGCCAATACCCTTACCCTCGGCAACGTGGAAACCCTGACCGGCGGCAGCGGTGTCGATACGGTGACGATGGGTACCGCCGTGACCAACGGCACGATCGACCTTGCAGGCGGCAACGACGTCCTGACATTCGGGAACTTCACCAACATCGTCACGATTTCGAATGTCGAAACCGTTACCGGCGGGACAGGCGACAGCACCATCACCCTGGGCGCCGCCCTGACCACCAGCATGACGATCGACCTGGCGGCCGGCAACGATACGTTGACCCTGGCCGGAGTCGCCAACACCGGGACCGTGTCCAACGTCGAGACGATTGTCGGGGGATCGGCCGCCGATACCGTCACCCTGGGTGCCGGTCTCTCGTCCGCCAGCATCGATGGCGCCGGCGGCAACGACACCATCACCCTGAAGAATGCCGCCAACAGCGGCACCATCACCAATGTGGAGACCATCGTCAGCGCGGCCGGCGCCGATACCCTGACCCTGACCGGCACCGTCAGCAGCGCCAGCGCCGATCTGTCCGGCGGCACCAGCGACACGCTGACCTTGGGCAACGGCACCGTTACCATCACCACGGCGAACGTCGAAACCATGACCGGTGGCACCGGTGTCACAACCGTGACCCTCAGCGCCGCCGTCAACAACACCAGTGTCGACCTGGGCACCGGCAACGACTCACTGACCATGGCCGCCGGCGGCAACACCTTCACCGCCAGCAATGTGGAAACCCTGACCGGCGGGTCTGGCGCCGATGTCCTGACCATGGGGTCGGCGATCTCCACCGCCAGCATCGACTTCGCGGCGGGCAGCGACGTGCTGACCCTGGGCAATTTCGCCAACACCGGCACCATTTCCAATGTGGAATCGATCACCGGTGGCACAGGCGTGGAAACGATCACCCTGGGCAGTGTGATCAGCAGCAGCACCACGTTGGATCTCGCGGCCGGCAACGACACCGTGACCCTGGCAGCCGGCACCAACACCGGTTCCATCACCAATGTCGAAACCATCGTTGGCGGATCGGGCGCGGATACGGTCACCATCATCGCCACGATCACCAGTGCCAGCATCGACGGCGCGGCCGGCAATGACACCATCACCCTGGCCAACGCCACCAACAGCGGCTCGCTGTCCAACGTCGAAACCATCACCGGCGGCACCGGTGCGGAAACCCTGACCCTGTCCAGCGGGCTGACCACCAGCCAGACCATCGACCTGGGGGCCGGCAACGACAAGATGACCCTGGCATCCGCCGGCGGCACCGGGTCGGTTACGAACATCGAAACGATCGTGGGTGCGAGCGGCGCCGATCTGATCACCCTGGGCAACGCGCTCGCCAGCGGCAGCATCGACCTGGGATCGGCCAACGACTCCGTCACCATGGCCAACGGCACCAACAGCTTCTCGGCCTCCAACGTCGAGACCATTACCGGCGGCACCGGTGCGGACACCATCACCCTGTCCTCGGCCGTCAGCAATATCAGCACGGATTTCGGGGCCGGCAACGACACGATCGTGCTGGGCAACTCCGCCAACACGTTCTCTCTGTCGAATATCGAGACCGTGACCGGCGGCACCGCGGGCGACACCATCACCTTGGGCGCCGCTTACACGACCAGTATGACGATCGACCTGGCGGCCGGATCCGACAAGGTGACGCTCGCCAGCGTCGCCAATACGGGATCCCTGGTGAACGTGGAGACGATCGTCGGTGGCACCGCCGCCGATACCATCACCCTGGGCGGTGGCGTCACCAATGTCAGCATCGACCTGGGTGCCGGTAGCGATCTGCTGACCCTGGCCAACGCGGTCAACAGTGCGACCGTGTCGAACATCGAAACGCTGACCGGCGCCGCCTCGGCCGATACGGTGACCCTGGGGGCCGCCATCACCAGCGGCAGCATCGATCTGGCCGCCGCCAGCGACAAGGTGACCTTGGCCAACGCCACCAACTCCCTGAGCATTTCCAACGTCGAAACCATCATAGGCGGCACCGGGGCCGATACCGTCACCCTCGCCACCGCCTTCACCACCAGCCTGAGCGTCGATCTGTCCACTGGCAGCGATACGTTCCGCCTGGCGGCCGGTTCCAATACCGGCACCGTCAGCAACGCGGAAACCGTGGTTGGCAATACCGGCGCGGATACCGTGACCCTGGGGGCCGCGATCACCACCGGCAGCGTCGACGGCGCGGCAGGCAACGACACCCTGGTCCTGGCCAGCGCGACCAACAGCCTGTCCGTCAACAACGTGGAGACGGTGACGGGTGCGACCGGCGCCGATACCGTCACCCTTAGCTCCCTGCTGACCACCAGCTACACGGTCGATCTGAGCGATGCCAACGACAAGCTGACCTTCAGCAACGGCACCAACACCGGCTCCGTGACCAACGTGGAAACCGTGATCGGTGGCACGGGTGCCGAAACGATCACCTTGAGCGCGGTCATCACCAATGCCAGCATCGATTTCGGCTCCGGAAACGATACGATCGTGCTCGCCAATGCCAGCAATGTCGGCACCATCGCCAACGTCGAAACCATCACCGGCGGCACCGGCAATGACACGCTGACCTTGGCTTCGGCGCTGACCACGGGCACGCAGATCAACCTGGGCACCGGCAGCAACAAGCTGACCCTGTCCGCCAATGCCGGCACCGGCTCGGTTTCCAACGTCACGACATTGGTGGGCGGTTCGGCCGCGGATACGGTGACCCTCAGCACCGCCGTCGCGACCGGCAGTATCGATGGGGCCGCCAGTACCGACACGATCACCCTGGCGAACGGCACCAACGGCCTGTCCATCACCAACGTCGAAACCTTGACCGGTGGCACCGGCGCGGACACCATCACCTTGGGTTCCGGCGTGACCAGCGTCAGCCTCGACCTTGGCGCCGGCAACGACACCGTCACCCTGGCCGCCGCCATCAACACCGCCACCCTGTCGAATATCGAGACCATCACCGGCGGCTCCGTCGCGGACACGCTGACCCTGGGCAGCGTGCTGACCACCAGCGTCACCGTCGATCTGGCCGCGGGCAACGACAAGCTGACCCTCGCCAACGGCACCAACACGGGATCGGTGGTGAATGTCGAGACCCTGGTCGGCGGCACCGGCGCGGATACCATCACCCTGGGCGCCGCGGTGACCAATGCCAGCATCGACCTTGGCTCCGGCACCGATGCGCTGACCGTCGCCGATGGCACCAACACCGCGACCGTTTCCAACACGGAAACGATCACCGGCAGCAGCGGACCCAACACCATCACCCTCGGCACCGCCGCCAGCAATGTCAGCGTCGATCTGGGCACCAGCACCGACAAGCTGACCCTGGGCAACTTCGCCAACACCATCAGCATCTCGAACGTCGAAACCATCGCCGGTGGCTCGGGTGCCGATACCGTGACCATGGGATCCGCCCTAAGCGCCAGCGTCACGATCGATCTTGCCGCCGGCAACGACAAGCTGACCCTGGCAAGTGGGACCAACACCGGCACGATTTCCAATGTGGAGACCATTATCGGTGGCACCGGCGCGGCAACCCTGACCCTGGGACGTGGCGTGACCAATGCCAGCGTCGATCTCGGCGCCGGCAGCGATACGCTGACCCTGGCCGCGTCCGCCAACAGCCTCTCGGTCTCCAATGTGGAGACGGTGTCGGGCGCGTCCGGCGCTGACTCGGTCACTCTCGGCACGGTGCTTTCCACCAGCATGACCGTCGATCTGGCCGCTGGCGCCGACACGCTGACACTGTTCAACGGCACCAACACCGGATCGATCGTCAACACCGAAACCCTGGAGGGCGGGACCGGCGCCGATACCATCACCTTCGGCGCCACCGTCAGCAATGCAAGCATCGATCTCGACACCGGCAGCGACAAGATCACCCTGGCCGACGGCACCAACAGCGGCACCGTCTCCAACACCGAAACCATCGTCGGCGGCACCGGTGCCGAAACCCTCACGCTCGGCAGTGTCCTGACCACCAGTCAGAGCATCGACCTGGGCACGGGCAACGATACCCTGACCCTCGGGTCGGCCGGTGGCACCGGCAGCGTGACCAATGTGGAAACGCTGGTCGGCGCGGCAAGCGCGGATATCGTGACCTTCGAAACCGTGCTGACCAGTGCCAGCATCAACGGTGCCGCCGGCAACGACAAGGTGACCCTGGCCGCCGGCAGCAACAGCGCCACGATGTCCAATGTGGAAACGATCGTCGGTGGCACCGGTGCCGAGACCATCACATTGGGCGCTGTCGCCACCAACGCATCGGTGGACGCGGCGGCCGGCAACGATACGCTGATCTTTGCCAATGCGACCAATACCTTGTCGATTTCGAACGTCGAGACCGTCACCGGCGGCACCGGCATCGATACCGTGACACTCGGCGCCGTGCTGACCACCAGCATGACAATCGATCTGTCATCCGGGAACGACAAGCTGACACTTGCCGCCGGCACCAACACCGGCTCGGTCGTGAATATCGAGACCGTGATTGGCGGCAGTGGCGCCGATACCATCACCCTCGGAGCGGCCGCGACCGCCACCAGTATCGACCTGGCAGCCGGCACGGATGCCCTGACCCTGGCGGCCGGCACCAACAGTGTCACGGTCTCCAACGTCGAAACCATCACCGGAACGACGGGCCCCAATACCGTCCGCCTGGGTGTGGCAACCACCAATGCCAGCATCGACCTTGGTTCCAGCGCGGATACCCTGGTGCTCGCCGCGGGGACGAACGCCGTCACCGTATCGAATATCGAGACCCTGACAGGTGGCGCCGGCGCCGACACACTGACCCTGAGCACCGTGTTCACGACCAGCATGACCTCCGACCTCGGGGCCGGGAGCGACAAGATCACGCTGACCAACGGCGCCAATACCGGAACCGTATCAAACGTCGAAACCCTGGTGGGTGGCACCGGTGCGGACACGTTCACCCTGGGCGCGGCGATGACCAATGGCAGTGTCGATTTCGGCACCGGCAACGATACCTTGACCCTCGACGATGCAACGAACTCAGCGACGATCTCCAACGTGGAGACCATCACCGGCGGGACTGGCGCCGAGACACTCACCCTGGGTGCCGCGCTGAGCACCAGCATGACGATCGACCTGGCGGCGGGGAACGACAAGCTGACCCTGGCCAACGCGACCAATACCGGATCGGTGGTCAATGCCGAGACGCTGATCGGCGGCACCGGCGCGGATACCGTCACCCTGGGTGGCGGCGTTACCAACGCCAGTATCGACCTGGGCGCCGGCACCGATGCACTGACCCTGGCCAGTGGCACCAACAGCGCGACAGTATCCAACGTTGAAACCGTGACCGGAACCACCGGGCCGAATACGATCACACTGGGTGCGGCCATCAGCAACGGGAGCCTCGATCTTGGCAGCGGCAGCGACAGGCTTACGTTCGGCAACTTTGCCAACACGGCCAGCCTGTCGAACGTGGAAACCCTGACCGGCGGGTCCGCGGTCGACGCCCTGACGCTCAGCACGGCGCTGACCACCAGCATGACCACCGATCTGTCCAGCGGCAATGACACGTTAACCCTTAGCAACGTTGCCAATACCGGCACGCTCAGCAACGTGGAAACCGTGGTCGGTGGGACGGACGTCGATACGGTGACCCTGGGCCGCGGCGTGACCAGTGCCAGCTTCGATCTTGGCTCCGGCAACGATACCCTGACATTGGCGGCGGCCACCAACTCGGCTTCGGTCACCAATGTGGAGACCGTGACCGGGGCAAGCAGTGCCGACACCATCACCTTGGGCTCGGTGCTGTCCACCAGCATGACCGTCGATCTGGCTGCCGGAAGCGACAAGGTGACCCTGGCCAACGGAACCAATACCGGGTCCATCGCCAACACCGAAACCATTGTCGGTGGCACCGGGGCCGACACCGTTACCTTGACCAGTGCGATCAACAACGGGTCCATCGATCTGGGGGCCGGCAGCGACACCTTGACCTTGGCCAACCAAACCAACCGCATCTCCGCGGCGAATGTCGAAACCGTGCAGGGCGGCACCGGCAACGATACCATCACCCTGACGGGCACCGCGGCCAAGACGGTCATCGGTGGGGCGGGTATCAACTTCATCACCGGCAGCACCGCCGCCGATACCTTCGTCTTCGACCAGGCGACGATAGGCAACTACACGACGATCAACAACTTCAGCGCGGCGAACAGCGACCTGATCGGCGTTGATACGACCGGCAGCGCGACCCTCGGTGAGGACACCTACGACCTCGGCGGTGCATCCCTGATCGACCAGACCAACATCACCGATGTCGCCAACGCCGCGGCCAGGATCGCGACAACGCTATCGACCGGCGGTTACGGTGGGTTCGTCTATCAGACCGACACCGGCGAACTTTACTACAACGCAACCGGTGCCTTCAGCGGCGGCGGCACCCTGGTGGGGATCATCACCACCAATGGCACCTCGCCCTGGACCTACGACGCATCGAAGTTCACGCAGGTGTAACGAGCATGATGGCATGACCGTCCGGGCTTCCTCCTCTCAACATGTGTCGGCCGCCCGGACAGAAGCCGACACTGCATTGATCGCCTGGTACCGCGGCACCGCCTCGCCCCATAGCGTGGTGGGGCCGCTGTCGCGTGTTGCCAATTCTACCGCCGATTTCGCCAATCTGGGAGTCGTGTTGCGGGCCACCGGCAACCATGGCCAGGCCGAAATCGCCTATCGCCGAGCGATCGAGATTGATCCGGGGTTTGCCGCGGCACACTATAATCTCGGCAATCTGCTGGGCGATGCGGGCCAGACCGAGGCAGCCGCACAGGCCTATCGGACAGCCATTCGTCACAAGCCGGACTATGCCGAAGCCTGGAACGGCCTGGGCATCATGAAGCAACGACAATCGGACCTGCCCGAGGCGATGGACGCGTTTAAGGCCGCAACGCGCCTGGCGCCGAAATGGGCGGAGCCGCACACCAATCTCGGGGTCGCCCTGCTGGGTCTGGAACAATACGAGGCATCCCATCAGGCGTTCCAGGCCTCCCTCGCCGTCGACCCCAACTATGCCCAGGCGCATGGCAATCTCAGCGCGCTGCTGCTGCGTGCCGGACACCCGATCGCCGCGGAGGCCGCCGCTCGCCAAGCCATCGCACGAATGCCTCGGGAGCATCGCTGGCTGTCCAACCTAGCGGTGGCATTGCAGATGCAGGCCCGCCACCAGGAGGCCGAGGCCTGCTACCGTCAGGCGCTGACCCTGCGTCCGAACTATGCCGGTGGGCACGGCAATCTTCTGTTCGCGCTGAACTATCGCGAAGACCTGTCGGCGGAGGCGATCTTCGCCGAATACCAGCGATGGGACTCGACCCACGCGAGGCCCAAGCGCCCCGCCCAACCGACATACACCCTCGACAGTCTGGCCAGCCGGCGGCTGCGAGTCGGTTATGTGTCGCCCGACTTCCGCAATCACGCGGTCGCGCTGTTCTCCGAACCCGTGCTCGCCGCCCATGACCGATCCCGGATCGAGCTGTTCTGCTACGCCGAAGTCGTGGTCGAGGACGCAACAACCGCCCGGTTCCGCGCCCTGGCCGACCACTGGCGCCCAACCCTCGGACTAAGCGACGAGGCGGTGGCGGAGATGATCCGCCGCGACCGGATCGACGTGCTGGTCGATCTTGGCGGCCATACCTCCGCCAGCCGCCTGATGGTGTGCGCGCACAAGCCGGCACCGGTGCAGGTCGCGTGGCTGCTAGGTCATGGCTACACCTCCGGCCTGTCGGCGATGGACGCGTTTCTGGCGGACGACCGCATGGCTCCGGCGGGTGCGGACGCCTATTTCAGCGAGCGCCTGATCCGATTGCCGCGCATCCCGATCGCCTATCGCCCGCCACCGGACATGCCGCCGGTGGTTCGCCCACCGTTCCAGACCACCGGGCACATCACGTTCGGGCATTTCGGCCGGCCGGAACGCCTGAACGCGCGGGTGGTCGCCGCCTGGTCACGCATCCTGCTGCAAGTACCGGGCTCGCGGCTGGTACTGAACAATCGGTCGTTTCAGGAGCCGGAATTCCAGGCCCTGTTCGCCGCCCGCTTCACCGAACACGGCGTCGCGCGCGAGCGGTTGGACCTGATCTACACCAGTCCTCAGACCGCGACCTGGGCCGCTTACGGCACGATCGACATCGCGCTGGACCCGTTCCCTCACAACGCCGGCACCACAACGATCGAGGCGTTGTGGCAGGGCGTCCCGGTGGTCAGCCTGGCGGACCGACCGAGCGTGGGCCGGTTCGGGGCGAGTATTTTGGGAAGCGTGGGGTTGAGCGATTGGGTGGCGGCCGATGTCGACGCCTATGTCGCCCGAGCCGTCGCCGCCGCCAACGACCGGGACGGTCTGCTCCGCCTTCGAGACGAACTCCGCCCCCGCTTCGCCGCCTCGCCGCTGCATGACGCGGTTGGACTGGCCAGGTGCCTAGCAGCCTGTCGGACTCGGGATTTTCGATCAATAACGACGGCTGTTCGGCTGCGCCGGCGCGGTCATCAGACCGCCGGCGGCGCCCCGATCACGTCCTGACTGGCTTCATATCGGCCCGGAGGTGGCGTCACGGCCGACCCATC
>CALQHT020000067.1 GCA_943330455.2 Nitrosovibrio sp. Nv4
CATTCATCGATAGACGGCGGCATCAGGAAGCCGGTTAGGCGATCGGTGGGGCGGAAGTTGCTCATTGGCGGCATCCGGGGAGGGAGCGAATCGACGTTACGATTCTAACATGAGCCTCCGGTGGGCGTAAGTCCGACAGGCTGCTAGATGCCGACGCCGATATACTTGAAGTCGATGGTCCGGGCGGCGTCGTTGCGTGGGAAACCGACCCAACGCGCCCAGGCAAGCTCGTGGAAATAGAACTTGGCGCTGTTGATGGTGATTTGCAGGATCTCCAGCGCGCCGGTGGCGACGTAGTTTCCGGTCCAGTAGTAGTCGACAAAGATGTGAGAGATCGACACGATGATGCGATACGACAGCGCCTTCACGGCGGTGATCGTGCCCAGATCCGGGGCCGTGCTGCTGGTTCCGCCGCCGCTTTCCTGCACGGCGCGAGCCTGGGACGCGAATTCCTCGGCCGTTATGGCGCCGGATTTCCGCAGGGTTTCCAATTCCGCCAGACGCCGCTGCAACATCGTTTCCGGTGCTTCGGTCTTGCTGGCCGGCGGCATGGCCAGGGCGACATCGGTGGACAGGCGGTTCTTGATGCCGCCTTCCAGAAGACCGCTGTAATACAGCGACCAATCGCTGACCGAATGGGTGAAGGCGAGCTTGCCCGGGTCGCGATCCAACCGCGTGGCCAGCCAGCCGGACGCCCCCCAACTGGACGGGGTCTCGGTGGCGAAGCCGTACACTTCTGGCGCGAAATGGAACCGCGCATCGATCACGTCGCTGCGATTGGCGGACCGGAAGCCGGCGGTGACCCAGGTGGGGGAGAACTGCCAGCTCTTTTGCCTGGCGAAGTCCCGCGCCTGTTTCCAGGCCGGGGTGGTCTCCTTCGTGGTGATCGTATGGGTTACGAAGAAGCAGGACCCGTCCCAGCCGGCGCGATAGCGAACGACGGCCATGATCAGGTCGGTGCGGTTGCAATCCGCCGTCATGCCCCAGCCTTCCGCGGTCGGCAGGGCGTTGGTGTTGATTTCCGCGATGGCGTCCACGCGCTTGCCGTCCTGGCGGAACAACACCAGGGTGCGCAGATAGCCATACGCGCCGATGGCCGGGTTCGACCAGTCGCTGGGGCCGTCGGCGGCCACGGTCCATTCGCCGGCGGGAAGCGGCACCTGCTTGCCGTTCAGCGACAGGACGCCGCTGACCGTCGATCCGACCGTCAGCTTGTCCTGTGCAACGGCCTGGCGGATCGCCCCGGAAGCCAGGCAGAACACGCCGGCGATCAGAACCAACGCCGCGAGCCGGGTCATGACGCGGTCCAGGCGGATCATGCGCCCGATCCTCCGCCGATATAGGTGAAGTCGATCAAACGCTCCGAGTCATGGGTATTCAGACGTGCGTAGTAGTCGTCCCAATACTGGTCGTTCAGCACGAACCAGACGGAATCGGTGGAATTGATCGTCAGCGCGATCCCGATCGAGGTCGCGACGTTCGCGGTCACCATGTAGCCGATCGCATAATCGACGACGGTGCCGAAGGTTCGGAAGGAGATGTTCTTGCGCACCGCGTTGGACAGCAGCGGCACGGCGAACGACACCACCGGAGCTTCTTTCACCGCCGCCTTCGATTGCTCCTGATACGTGTCCCATTTGAGCTGGCCGCGTTGATACAGACCGTCCAGATCGCGCATCTTTGCATCCACGCGCGGAGATGCGGCCGTATAGGCAGCCGCTTCCGGCATCAGGCCGGTCTGACTTCCCGCGGTCACGGATAATTGATTGACCATCCCACGATCGACGAAAGCGTCGAACCCATTGGCCCAGCCGACCACGGCTTGCACGGCCTGGTTTCTCAGCGGATCGGCTTTGACCGCGTCCGCCGACCAGTCCGTCGGCCCATCGAACGTGGCGGCGGTCGCGCCCAGGAAAATCGACGGATTGAAGTGGTAGCGCGCATCGACCAGATCGTGCCGGTCGCTGGAGCGGAACCCGGCGGTCACCCAGTTCGCCGGCATTTTCAGGCCGGATTTTTGCGCGAGGTCCTTCGCCTGCGTCCAGGCCGCCGGCCCGTCGGAGTTTACGCCGAACTCCGAAGCCTGCACGAAGATGCACCCAGTCTGCCAGCCGGATTTATAGCGCGTCGTGAGATGCAGTTGCCCTTTGTCCAATGCGCAGGCCTTGGTGCGGCCCCAGCCGTCATTGACCGGCAATTGATTGGAATTGGCTTCCAGGACGGCGACCACCTCGTTGCCGCGGGTCATGAACAGGACGGCGCTTTGGATGGTGCCGTAGGCGCCGATCGCCGGGATGTCGAGGGTCTGCTTGCCGGTGCCAGCCACGATCCACTCCCCGGCCGGTAGCGGCACCTGCACCGAGCCCAGCTTGATGTGGTTGGTGACTTTCTCCCCCGGCGCCAACGCCAACGCGGGGGCCGCGGCGACGGACAACAGCGCCGCCATGCCCAGCGCCGCCGTTGCAACCCGCCTTCTCCCGACCCGCCTTCTTCCGGCCCGCCTGATCGCGACGTCCGGGCCCGTCAGAGATGTTTCATTTCTTCGTTCCACGGCAAGTTCCTGCGTCTGGGTTCCGACTCACGGCCGACAGATTTTTAGCATCATAGGTATAGCAGCATATCTCCGGTTCGTGCACAATCAATATAGTGTCACGTCCCCTCGGTAGGATTCCTAAACGATGACAAATTCGGTATCCCGGTGGAGCACGACGAGAACCGCCGTTCGTCCGGATTATCGCGCGATGTCGGGCGGGGTCCGGACCTGGATCGTGCGGCTTGGCCTTGCCGCCTGCTTGGGCGTGTCCGGCGGTGCCGCACAGGCCGCGAACGACGTCGTCATATTCACCGATCGCGACCTGGGAACGGCGATTGGCGCCGCCGTCGCGCCGATGAGATCCACCATTAGGGCCGTCGAAACCGATGTGCGCGCCGGCGATGCCGCGTGCACCACGCTGCCGGGCAATCGCGTGCGGTTCGCGCTGCTCGCACGCAATCCGTCGCAGGTGGAGATCGATGTCTGCGCCGGAGGCTCCGGGGCCGACGTGCTCGCGGTGCCGGTGGGTTTTCAGGCCATGGCGCTGGCGACGCCCGCGAAAGGCGTGGTGTTCTCCGTCAGCAGCGACGATCTGTTTCGCGCCCTCGCCGCCAATGCCGCCGGCGCTCGGCCTACCACCTGGGACCAACTCGGCGCTGGCTATCCCGCGGCCCCGATCTCCGTCCTCGCGGCCCCGGCGGGCTCGATCACACAACAGATATTCGAGGCGCGGATGGAAGCCGTTTGTGTCGGCGCATCGCCCGCGGCCGGCATGCCGTTCGACCGAGCTGGACGGCTGGCCTATTGCGGGGCGCTGCGCAAGGATGCGTCGACGCAACCGCGGCCAGGGGGCGTGAATGCGGGGACGGATGCGGTGGCGACTTGGGCGAAGACAGCCGGTGCCGGGGCGATTGCCCTTGTGTCCGTCGGCGAACTTGCCGCGTTGGATGGGGTCGTGGTGCCGCTGCTGATCGACAATATGACACCCAGCGCGGTGAATATCGCGGCTGGCCGCTATGCCGCCGCGCGACCGGTGACCTTGATGATCGTGTTGCCGCGCGAAGCCGACGCCGCCCGCCGCGATCTGGCCCGCAAGGCGGCCTTCGATCTGATGTCCGAAGCCGTGATCGGGCCGTCCGGCACGCTCAGTGCCGGCGGCGTCATCGCGTTGCAGCCGGCCGACAGGTTGGAAGCGCGCACCAGGGCGGTCGCATTCATTGAATAGCATGGCCGACGGATCGTCGCGCGTCCCGGTCGTGGTCCGATCGGTGTTGAGAGCCGGGTTCGCCCTGCTGCTGACCGCTCAAGTCGCGGTTGCCGCCGATCCGCCGGCGCCAGATACCCCGCCCTGGCTGTCCGATGCGGCGAAAACCGCCGGCGATGCGGCCCGCGCGGCGGGTGCGGCGGTGGGTGGTTGGTGGCAAGACCTGACCACCGCGGTGGTGCCTGGCGGACCGGCCGGGCAACTTCCGGCCCAGATCGGCGACGAGGACAAGACTTTCTTCGCCATTCTGGACGCGATCGGCCTGAAACTGACCGATGTGAAGGTGGGGACGGGCCTATTGTCCAACGCGTCGTATCGGTTCGTGGCAACGCGAGAGCCGACGGATAACGATGTGCAGCGCGCCGAACAGTTGCTGCGCGATTATCGGGAAGCCGAGAGCGGCATACGATCGCGCGCCAGGCAGCGGATTGCCCGTTCGGCCTTGGATACGGTGGCCAGTGCGGGGTTTTCGTTGGCCTCGATCGAGGTCACCTTACAGCCCTGGCCCGACGCCAGCTATCATGTGATCGCGCGTCCGACCGGCACATCATCCACCCCGCGCCAGTGATTTAGCACCGGCGGTTGTTGGCGGCGGGCCGGACGGGGGCCAGTAGCGTTTTAGTTGCGGCGGTTACCGGGTCTTGGGCTGGTCGACCACCGGCCGGTCTGCCAGGACGATCTGCTTGCCCTCGAACTCGGCGCCTTGGAGCATGCGGTTGATCGTGAGCTCTTCCTGCGCCAGTTGGCGCAACGCGGGGGTGTCGGTGATCCGGTTGCTCCAGAACGCATCGGCGTAGACGGTGTCATACCAATTCTGCGCCGTATTGAGGGCGACGTCGAACGTGAGCGTGGCCAGGAACGAGCCGAGCGCGATCATGGAAGCGACGGAGAGCGTACCCATGTGTCCATTCCTTGGTTGGCGTCGTCGTGTAATCCGGGGTCGGCATATGGCGCCGACGCAGGGTGATCAGAAGGTCTCATAGGCCAATTTCTCGTTCGTCGCGATCATTTTGCGCAGGGCGCGCTGGCCGAACCGCTCGAACAAAACCGGTGTGGTGAAAGTATCCAGCAGGGTGGAGCTGATCAGGCCACCGAAAATCGCCACCGCGACAGGGTGCAGGATTTCGGTGCCGGCGCGGTCGGATACGAACAGCAAAGGCACCAGCGCGGCCCCGGCGGCCAACGCGGTCATCAGCACCGGGATCAGCCGTTCGCCGGAGCCGCGCATGATCAGCGCTCGCCCTGGTGGGATGCCTTCATGCAGGTGCAGATTGATGAAATGGCTGACCTTCAGCAGGGAGTTGCGGACCGCCACGCCCGTCACCGCGATGAACCCGATCATCGCCGCCAGATCCAGGTCCAGGCCGGTTAGCCACACCGCGGCAACGCTGCCCACCAGGGCCAGCGGGATGTTGCCCATGATGATGGCGCACAGCACCACCGAGTTGAACCGCTGATGCAGCAACAGGAAGATCAGGAACAGCGACACCGGGGTCAGGATCGACAGCACGACGCGGCCTTCCTCGCCCAGACGGAAATCGCCTTCCAGGCTGGTGCGATAGCCGATTGGCAGCGGGGTGGCTTCCATCAGGCCGCGAATGCGGGCCACGATCTTGGCGGTGTCGGCGCTGCCGTTGGTGTTGATCATCAGCGCGATGCGGCGGACCCCGTCTTCCCGCAGGATGCGGCTGGGGCCGTAATTCGGCTCGATCGCGGCAAACGACGACAGCGGTACCGATCCGGCCGGCGTGTCGATGCGCAGTCGGCCCAGGGCATCCGCGGTGCGGTCCTCGTCGCGCAGGCGGACCACGACATCGAAGCGCCGGCCGTTCTCGATGACCTGGGACACGACGCGTCCGTTGGTGAAGGTGGCGAGCATCGCCGTCACCTCGGCCGGGGTGATGCCGAACAGGGCGGCGCGCTGGTAGTCCAAGACGATGCGCTGCTGCGGCGCGTAGGTCTGCTGTTCGACGTTGATATCGGTCAGGCCGGGGATCTTCTCGACCTCGGCGGCGAAGCGGGTGGCCAGGACGCGCAAGGTCGGCAGGTCGGAGCCGAAGATCTTCAGCACGATATCGCCGCGGACCATGTTGTCCTGGGACTGCATGCGCTCGATCAGGAACTGCGTCACATTCAGGTCGCCGGAGAAGATCGCCATCCGATTGCGGATGTCGTCCATCAGCTCCTTCAGGCTGCGCCCGTTATCCAGCTTGATTCGCAGCGGCAATTCGTTGGCATTGACCGAATCGACGTCCGAGTCACCGTCGTAGCTGCCGCTGCGCCGCGACAGGGCCTTCACCTCCGGCACCTGCATCAGGATCTGTTCGGCCAGGTGCCCGATGCGGAAGGATTCGGCGATGGAGATATCCGGTTTCAGATGCAACGTGACGTAGACATTGCCCTCGTTCAATTGGGGCAGGAACGACCGGGGCAGGAACGGCACCGACGCCATGGCCACGACCACGGCCACCGCGGCAGAGCCGAGGACGAAGCGGGGCCGGTCGAGCACCCAGTTCAACGCGCGTGCGTTCAGCCGTTTGAGCCAGCGGGCAAACGGGCCGCCATGTTCCCGCTCCAGCGATTTCATGCCGGGCAGCAGGTAATAGGACAGGGCGGGCGTGACAGTGATCGACACGATCAGGCTGGCGACGATGGAGACGATGAAGGCGGTCGCAAGTGGCGCGAACATCCGCCCGGGTTGCCCGGGCATCGCCAGCAGCGGGATGAACACCACCAGGATCACCAGAGTCGCATAGACGATCCCGGAGCGGACTTCCTGGGACGCGCGGGTGATCACGGCTTCGGTCGAGGCCGGGCGCTCTCGTTTGCGGTTCTCGCCCAGGCGGCGAAGGATATTCTCGACATCCACCACGGCGTCGTCGACCAGCGCGCCGATGCCGATCGCGATCCCGCCCAAGGTCATGGTGTTCAGGGTAACGCCCATGAAGTTGAACACGATGGCGGTGGAAACGAGCGAGATCGGGATCGCCAGCAGGGAGATGACGGTGGGGCGGATGCTGCCCAGGAACAGGATCAGCACGACCGCGACGATGATGATCGCATCGCGCAGCACGGAGCCGACATTGCTGATCGATTCCTTCGCCATATCGGCCTGGTTGAAGGAAACCTGCCCCAGCTTCACGCCGGGTGGCGCGGTGCGCTGCATCTCCACCATCAGCGCCTCGATGCGATCGGCGACCTGCACCGTATTCGCGTTCGGCTGCTTGATGATGCTCAGATTGACCGACGGCTTGCCATCGAACGCGCCGTCGCCGCGCTTCACCCTGGGGCTGAAACCGACCTCTCCGATCTGGCTGAGCGTAATCGCAACCCGGTCCCGATAGGCGATGACCAGGTTGCGCATGTCATCGAGGCTGGTCGTCCGCCCGATATTGCGCATCGAGTAGGAGGTGCCGAGGACGTCGGAAAACCCGCCGGAGGAGTTGGTGCCGAACTGGGAGAGCGTGCGCTCGACATCGGCCAGGCTGATGCCGAGATGCTGCATCAGGATCGGGTTGGGCGTGAAGCGGTAGGTCCGCACCTCCCCGCCGATGGGGAAAACCTGGGACACGCCCTCTGTCGCCACCAGGCGCGGGCGCAGGACCCAGTCGATATACTCGCGCAGGGCCATGGGGCTGGCGCCGCCGGTGACGCCCATATGCATGACCAGCCCGGTGGCGGCCGACATCGGGGCCAGGATTGGGGTGACGCCGTAGGGCATCTGCTCACGCACGAGGGCCAGGCGTTCGGCGACAAGCTGTCGGTTGCGGTAGGGATCGGAGCCGAACTCGAACAGGACCTGGAAATAGGCGACGGAGGCGTCGGACATGCTGCGCACGCCGGCCACGCCGGGGATGCCGTTCATCACCGCTTCGACGGGTTGAACGATCAGTTGTTCCACTTCTTCCGCCGCCAGGGCGCCGGCTTCGGCGGTGACGATGACCGAGGGTTGGCGCGTTTCCGGCATCAGGTCGATCGGCATGTTGCGCGCGATCATGCTGCCCCAGGCGACCAGCAGCACCGCGGCGACCAGCACGAACACCCGGTGGCGGAGGCTGTAGGAAACGATCAGGGCGAACATGCGGCGATACTCGTGATGTCAGGCGGGGGTGTCAGGAGGGGGGTGTCAGGCGGCGGGCGCGGGATGCCCGGCGGTGCCCTGCCGGCGATTGCGAGCCCAGCGGAGCACCATGGTCGCGCCCGCCGCACCCAGCGCCGCGGCGACCAGCGCAATGCCGATCTTGCCCTTGATATCGTGGGCGGGGGCGGCGACGGCATCGTCCGGCAGGTCGTCATAGGCGATCTCGGCACCCATCTCGCCGGTGCCGCTGGCCGACTTGACCGCGACCATGAAGGCGTCCCGCATCCGCCCCGCCCGATTGAACGGCCCCACAAAGAACCCCCCAGCCGCTCGGCTTAACTGCAAATCGGTGCCATCGGCCAACATGATCGACAGGCCGGCATCGTCGGCGGGCGCGTTATCGGACAGCCGGTCGATAAAGACGTGCAGTTTGTCGTTGGCCGATACCAGCACGACGCTGACCCCACCGATCTCGATCGCCGTGCGCGGCGCCGGTTTGACCGGCGGGCCGTTGCTCTCCCCATCCGCCAGCGCGCCGAACGGCAGGGCGAGGCAGGTTATCGCCAGCAACAGAGGAAGCAGCAGGGGGGAGGGACGTTTCGTCGATGGCGGGATGATGTTCATGCGCACGGATCTTGTCATTGGAGTTGGGCCATCAGGCGGGCGCCGCCGACCACGAGGCGAGCCCCGTCGGCAATGCTGTCGACGATCAGAACGGTCGCGCCGTCCACATCCTGCAGGCGGACCGGGTGCGGCACGAAGACCTCCGGGGCCGTCTGCTCCCACACGGATTGCACGCCATCCGACCCGACCGTCACCGCGGCGCGGGAGATTGGGATGCCTCGACGCATGCGGACCTGGCTTTCGATGGTGACGGTGACGGGGCGGCCGACCCGCAATCCTTCGGGCGGGTTGTCGATGCGGAACAGGATCGGGGTCGATTGTTCGCGCAGCGACAGGCCGCTGCCGACAAAATGCAGCGCGAGTTGGGTGCCTTCCGGCGTGGAGGCGCTGGCCGCGGCCACCGCGCTGGCCTGGGCGGCCAAGGTGGGGTCCGGGGCCGCGGCTTCGATCCACAGGCGCTTGGGGTCGACGATTTCGAACACGACCTCCCCCGCCTGGACGATCCGACCGGAGATGGCGTTGGACACGGACACGATGCCGTCGCTGGATGCCACCAGCGCTTCGCGGGTCTGCAACAGCGGCAACAGCGCATCCCGTTCCCGTCGCAGTCCGGCCAGCTTCTGTTCGGCCTGGTAGACCTTGCCGTCGCGGAACGGCACCAGGGAGAACTGTTTCAGGATCTCCAGGCTTTCGGTTTCCATGCGGATTTCGGTGGTCAGGCGCGCCACTTCGCGCCGAACCTGGGTCCGATCGACAACGCCGACCGAGGGAAGGACCCAACCCAGCAACTCCCCCTTTGCGACGGAGGAGCCGAGAACTGGAAGGCCGGTCTCGGGAGGCTCGATCCGGCCGGTCAGTCCGGCCTGCACGGTGCCATGGGCATGCGGGTCAGGCACGATGCGCCCGGCGATCCGCACGATGACCGGTATCTCCGTCGCCTGCGCCGCCATGGTCCGGATATGAAACAGCCGCTGCAAGGTCTTCGGAATGAAATAGGAGCCGTCCGGGCGACGGTCGCCGCGGTCGTAGACGAAATTGGCCAGCAGGCCGGGTTCGATCTCCCCGCTGTTCGCCGCGGCGGTGCTGGCGGGATCGGGCGCCAGCGGCAGCCGGGGGGCGCGCAGGGGCGGCTGCTCCGGAACCGGGACGGCAGGTGCGCTGGCGGCTGCCATGACGGGTGGGGGCGCGGGAAAATTGCCCTTCGGGTCGGGAACCGCCGTAGGGCGCTGCACCGGCGTGGAGTTGACGCCGAACATGTAGGCGACTTCCCACAGCCCCTGCCTTGTGGCGCCGGGCAGGGCGGCGAGGCTGGAAATGGTCCACTCGACGGCGCCGTAGATCACGCCGGTGGAGGTTGCGGTGGCGGACGGTGCGGGGACGGATGGTGTGGAAGTGGACGCTGCGGTAGTGGACGGCGCGGCCATGAGCGGACGGACCCGAGGGGACAGGGCCGGGTCCTCGATCGGCACCCGGTCGCCCAGGCCGGCCGCAAAACCCTGAGACCAGGGCAGGCCGGCCAGCAGCGCGACGGCGGCGATACGGCGCCATGCCGGTGCGGGGATGCTGCGTCCGGTCACGGGGGCGGTCGGCGGGGTTCGGTTCATGGCGTCCTACGCACCGATGCTGGCGGCACGGCTGGCGGCGGCGATTGTTGAGATGAAGGTTGGGGCCGCGTGGTCGGCTGCGTTGCCGCAACCGGCGCCCCTGGCGCTGCCCCCTTGGTCGCCGCTTGTGCGGCCCCCAGGGGTAAAGCGCCCGCGCTTGTCGGGCCCTGCGTAACCGCTTGGGTCGCCCGAGTGATCGCCACGGCGTGCGCCATCACAAGTTGAGCCGCCCGCGCCGCGCTCGCGCGGTCCCGCACCTGGCCAATCCATGCCGCACCCAGTTCCTTCCATGGTGAACGTTCCAGCAGATCCGCGGCCTCGGTGAACCGACCTTCCCCCGCCAGCACGTGCAGACGCTCTCCGATCGCGGCTTCCAGATCGGTCGGCGCGGCGCCGAACAGTGATCGCACCCGGTTCCAACCGCGCGCCGACCACGACGAATCGAGGCCGGTCACCGCTTGGATGCGGGCTTCCAACGCCTCGAACCCCGCTGCCAGATCGCGCATCGTCAGCGCGCCGTCGGGCATGCGGGACAGGTCTTCGATGGCGCGTTCGACCGTCGGCGGATACGGGCCATAGAGCGCCAGCAACAGCGCGCTCTCGGCCAACGGCGCGCCGACATCGACGTCGCGGCGCAATCGGGTCGCCAGTGCCAGCAGACTGGCGGCACGGATGCGGTTGGTCAGGTCCTGGCTGGCGGCTTCGATGCCCTCGGTCCGGCGCAGCGCGTCCTGCGCCATGCGGGCGATGGAATCGATGCTGCCCAGTCCCTCATGCATGGTGCTGCCGACTTCGGACAGGCGGGTATCCAGCCGACGCAAGTCGCCGCTGACACCGCGCAGGCTGGCTTCCAACTGCGCCACCCGGGGGATCAGGGCCGCGAGGTCGCGTTCCACGTCGGCCGGCGGGGCAGGGGGCAGCAACCAGGCGTTGACGGGATTGTCCGCCCCGAACAGGAGGTCCGAGAGGCGTAAGAGTTCCGGTCGCAGCGCGGGGGCGGTCAGGGAAATCCCGGCCGCGGCGATCGCGACGACGGCGAGAGCGCCGAACAGGATGTTGCCACGGCGTTGCGATGAAGCGGGACCGGAAGCGGCCTGCTTCGGTTGGGACGCTGCCGCGCTCGAACCAGCCGGGTTGGCCGCGGCGCGACCGGGATCGGCGACGACGCGCGGTGTCGCGCCTGGCGGCGGGGCGGCGTGCTGGCGAGATGGGTCGGGGGCGACGGACGGGTTGGAAGCCAGGCCCGGACCGGCCATGGCGGCCTTCGGTGAGCCGATACCCGATTGGTCGATAGTCTGGGGGGCGATATTCGATGGGCCGATGTTTTGGGGGCCGTTGCTCTGGGGGCCGTTGTTTGACGATCCGTTATTCGATGGTCGGGTAACCGACGATGCCGCTTCTTCCACGCCAGTCCGATCTGCTGTTGAAATGGTCTCGTGCGGCAATAGGCTCGACCTGGCGCCATCAACGTCGATGGCGGTGTCGGATTTCTTGGCGTCCGACGGGTCCGATGCCTGTCGGATGCGAATCACGGCCGAGATGTCGCGACTTGTATCGGCCACCGGCTGAAATCCTCTGTGGTCCCCGACGGGCTCCCAGCCGCATCGAAGACAGTTCCTTCCGTCCGTCTTGGTCAGACCGCAACGTCGCCGATTGCGCTGATTCCCGGTGGGGCAATTCCGTCACCAGGGCACTATGTCGTCGCCACCTCTGCCCGATACCTTCAAGCTATACAACGCAAAAAATCCTCGTCAAGCGCAATCGCAGCGTGCCAGAATGGTGTGACACTTTTTTACACGAAGGGTCCGGGCAGGCCCAAGACGCATACCGCCGCATGCGTCCGAACCGAGCGCGCGCGGATGATTTTCCGCCCGGTTTGCGGAGCGGACGGGCAGAATCGCCTCGCGGTCCAGCTTATCCCGGACGGCACCGTCGCCGGGCGCGATCGGCCTGGGGACGACACCGGCCAGGGGGCTTGGCTGGGGTGGGATTGGGTTGCGGGCGGAAGGCCCGATAGGGAGCGATGATGTACGGCCAACCGACGGCGATACTGGTGCGTATTCTGGCAGTCATGCTGCTGGTCGCGGGCACCTATAATCCGTCCGGATACTCGTACTATCACTGGGTCGTGGACACCGGTACCGACTATTGGGTCGGCAAATTTTTCGTCCTGGCCGCTCTGGTCGCCTGTTTCGCCGTCTGCATCAATGCCACGATCCGTTCGCTAGGCTGGCTTCTGGGGCCGCAACTGGTCGTCTTGCTGGCGACGCTGATCTGGTTCGCCGCCGATCGGGGCTGGATCGACATGTCGGACTGGCTGCAGCGCACATTGGCTATACAGACATGTCTCGTCCTTCTGCTGGGAATCGGCGTCAGCTTCTCCATCATCCGCTACCGGCTCAGCGGGCAGATGGACTCCAGAACCCTGACCTGACCATGCCTCATTTTCCCGAGAGCGTCGGGTGCCCGCTGCCTGACCCGCCATGACCAGCGGCGGTTTGTTCGTACGCATCCTGGCCTGCTTCTTCCTGGTGTTCGCCACCTGGAACCCAACCGGCGTCAGCTATATCGACTGGCTCGACGGTCCTGCCCCGCTCGCCGGCAAGGTCGCGGCGGGTGTTGCGCTGCTGGGCCTGCATGTCCTGTTCATCCGCATCACCTGGCTGTCGCTGGGCGGGCCTGGCCTGGCGCTGACCCTGGTGACCCTGACCCTGGGCGTGTTCGCGCTGTCGGAGTTGGGGGCCATCGACCTGGGCCGGTCGCGCACACGGACCTATCTGTTTCTGACGGTGTTCGCGCTGGTGCTGGCAACCGGGGTCGCCTGGTCCTTGGCAAAACGGCGAGTCACCGGTCAGTCCAACTACCTCAATCCGCCGCCGTGATGCCGATCCGCTTGATGCGGGTGGCGCCTTGCAGGGTTGCGAACAGGCGAGAGATGACCGGCGGCTCGTTATGGCGACGGTCCTGGATCAGCAGGATCAGCACCAACAGCAGCCAAAAATTCATCCGATTGACCGACCAAAGTAACAAAGGCGCCAGATAGACAACCCCGAACAGGCTGACGGTAAAGGTCAGTATTTCCGCGGCGATCATCCGGGCGGCATGGTGGGTCCGGCGGGACAGCAGCACGATCGCCACACGCAAGGTCCAGAACACCAGTGCCAGCAGCACCCACACCAGCAGGTCCTTGTGTGGGTCCTCGTGCAGCAGGTCATCCACCAGGTCCGGCAGCGCATGCCCGGCAAATCGTGCGACTCGGGCATAGAACTCCGCCAATGTCAGGTCCCAGACCCCCATTGGCGTCATGATTGCTTCCCAGCCGAGCGCCATGGGCGGGATGACGCTGATCACCGCGGCGAATCCGACCATGGCACCGCTGATCACGGTCACATCGATCGCCGCCGCCGCCCCGCGCGTGGGGCGGAATAGCAGCACCAGCCATTGCCATATCAAAAGGGGAAAAACGACGGCCAGGACCCGGAAGAGCAAGCGAGCGGCGTCGCCCAGGAACTCAAAGATGTCCATGATGCGACCCTGGGGTTGCCATCACGGCTGTGCGAGCCTGACTTCGACCCTCGGGTGAGGCAGCCGGCAGACCGCCTGGACGCGCGCGGCGGTTCTGCACGTGATCGTGGTGGCCGGCCGCTTCGGCGCCAGAGGCAGCCGAACGGGCGGCCCGATCCATCAGGCCTCGATCTGGCGAAACCATCTCCGCGTCCGCAGCAATCCGGCGCGCCGGGGCCGCCAGCCATTGTCCAGCATGATCCGCTTGAGCTGGCGGCGGGCCTCGGCCTCGGTAATCGTGTTGTCGGAGAAGTCGCGGAGGATCTGGCTCGTGTTCATGAACTGGGCGCGGGAGATCAATCCGCGGCGCCCGGCACTGCGCGCCATGACCTGTTTGATCCGCTTCCCGGTTTCCGATTCGAACGTGTAATCGTTATCTTCGGCGATGGAGCGGAGGATGCCGCGGGCTTCATCCAGAGTGAGATTGAAGCGGGTAATTCCCTCTTCGAGAAGGCGCCGTTCCTGCGGTCGATCGATCAGCTTCGTTTGCAAACCGTTAAGTTTCACCAAGTCCGCATAGCGCCGAGCTTGATCGTCGGCAGGGCGCCTGACCAGGTCTTCCGCGGCTGTCAAATTCAAAATCCTCGCCTTGTGTGAACGGCGTCGTTATAGGTGCCGCCATGCTTCGATGTAAAGGCTGCCGCGCATGCCGTCCGACACCGTCACGCGGCTTTTGCGGTCAGGGCAGCGGCGGGGTGCGGTTCCGGCCGCGTCGGCGTTCGCCCGTGTTAGGGGAGGGGCCCCGACCATGGGCCGATACGGCGATCGTGCCCCGGTCGGTTTGGGGGCGGGCGACTCGCCGCCTTATCGCATGGCATCCATCCCGACCGATCCGGCTTCCGTCGCGGACGCCGCCGGGCGCGCATTCCGTCCTTGACCCGTCCACCTTTGTCGCGGATTCAACCCACCGTGTCGCTGTCCGTTCCCTCCCATACCTTTTTCTGGTCGCCGATCCGGTCGTGGATGCGCCGGTCGTGGATGCGCCGATCCGCCCGACGCGGGCGTCGGCTGCATCCCGCTCGGGACTGGCTGGCCAGTGTGGTGCTGCTGGTGCTCGCCTTCGCCGTCGGGCTGAACTGCCTGCCGCGACGCCCCACCCAACTGGCCGCGGCGATCGACCTTGCCGACCCGCAAAGGGCCGGCACCGGGATCGCCCCAGCGGTATTTGCCTTGCGCGACAGCGGCGCGGCGGTCCGTTTCGGCAATGCCGAACTGACCGCGCAAGGCATGATCCGGGTCGGCTTCTACGACAGTCTGGACCCGCTCTTGGCCACCGCGACCGAGGCCGTGTCGCTGCCCGCGGACGCTCGGCTGCTATGGTTCCTTGCCTCGCCGCAGGAGCGTCAGTCTTTGCGCGACAAGGCCGCCTCCCTGGCGGTGGCGGTGACCGCAAGCGCGCGGGATGTGGTGGGCTCCCCCGAATTCGCGGCCCATTACCGGGATCGGTTCATGGGCGTGTTCCAGGCCGGCACCCGCAAGGCATGGCAGATCACGCAGGATAACGGCGCCTGGCGAGCATTGCTCCGCAGCTACGAACCGATCATGCGCGACCTGAACGCGCGCGATATCCGCCCGGCGATCGAGCGGCATTTCCGCGCTGTGCCCGTCGCCATGCTGACGGCCAATGCGATCGGCTTCATCGACCCGTTCCGCGACCATCCCTGGAACATGCAGCCGATCGAAAACGCACTGAAGGCGGCGGTGCAGGAGTTGCGCGATCACGACGTGCCGGAACGGGTGTTCATGCGCCTGATGGAAGCGCCGCAGACCATCGAATTCCTGCGGGTGTTTCAGGATGAGTTCGTCAAGGCGACGATGCACGATCCGGCCTTGCAGGGCCTGCTGGCCGAAATGGCCTTCGACGAACGCTTCCAGCCGTACGTGGCCGATGCCCTGACACGGGCCAACGATCTTGGCCGAGCGGGGCCGCGGTTGTTGGTGAGCTTGCATGGGAGCAAGGAGTTGAACTTAGTGGCGTCGACCGTGGTCCGCACGACGGTGTCCGGCCGGCCGGATCGCGTGGTCGTTTTCATGAACCCGGCGCAGCGTGACGAAATCGCGGCGCTCGACCCGTCCGGGGTGCATGCCCTTCAACGCACCGATCCATTGCCGGGGCGGAAGTGAACGCGATGGATGCCGTGACTCCAGACCCCGTGGACTTTCCCATGCAGGGCGCCAACCAGACCGGCCTGACCGTCCGACACCTGACGATCGTTCGCCCCGACGGCGTGCCGATCCTGCGCGACACGTCGCTGGATATCGGGCCGGCCGAGGTCGTGCTGCTGGTCGGCCCCAGCGGCTGCGGCAAATCCACCCTGCTGTTGTTGCTGGGCGGGTTGCTGGATGGCGGGGCAGGGGGGTGGGACATTTCCGGCACCCTGCGCTGCGACGGGCGCGACATGGACATGGCGGAGGAACATGGCGGCGTCGGTGGCGTCGTGTTCCAGAGCCATGCGCTGTTCGACGAGCTGGACGCCCAGGCCAATCTGCGGATTGCCCAGGATCATGCGGCGCCAGGGCGCGCCCCGCCGATCGACGCGGTGCTGGGAATGCTGGCGGATATCGACCCGCATCAGGCCGTCAGCGCGTGCAGCGGCGGGCAGCGCCAGCGTCTGGCGATCGCGCGCACCGTTCTGTCCAATCAACCCGTGCTGCTGTTCGACGAGCCGAATTCCGGGCTCGACATCGTGTCGTCTCGCCGCCTGGTCGAGCTGATCCGCGATCTGTGCCGGACGATGGGCAAACCGGCCTTGATCGCCGTGCATCATGCCGCGGAGTTGCTGCCGCTGGCCGATCGTGTGCTGGTCATGGACCCGAATGCCGCCTGCCTGCGGGAGGTCGCACCCCAGGCCGCCGCGTTGGAGGCCGGGCTGACCGCAGCCGCGAAGGTCACGGAGGCAACGCCAGGCGCCCCGCCGCGCGTGCGTGCCTGGAAACTTCCGGGCGGCGTCGAGGATAAGCGCCACTCCCGCACATTCTGGTTCGCGCATTACGTGGCCAGCTACATGTGGCTGCTCTGCGCCTCCCCGGTGATGTTGCTGTACATCACGGCCGGGGCCTGCATCACGGGCTTCGTGACGATCTGGTTCGGCTTTAACTACTATTCCTATGGCGGCGTGCTGAAATCGCTGCTGCATGACGAGACCCTGATCGGGTTGGGGACGGTGCAAGGGCGTGTGGCATTGCCGTTGATCACCACGATCCTGTTCGTCGCCCGCAACAGCGCGGTGATCGCCGCGGATATCGGCAACCGCGTGCTGACGTCCCAGTTCCGCGCCATGTCCAATCTGGGGATCCCCGGCAAGACCTATGTGTTTTCCGCGATCATCGTCAGCATGGTGGTGGGCGCCGTGGTCCTGCTGCTGATGTCCCTGCTGCTGGGGGCCTGGGCGTCGCAGGAGACCTGGAACATCCAGTTTCCGACGCAGTACCGGCCTCTGTTCCAGACCCTGTTCTTCCGCAATGTGGTGACCGAGGACGGATGGCCGCTGCCGGTGATGGGGTGGGTCGTGGTCAAGGCCGCCCTCAGCGGCCTCTTCGCCTCCATCACCTCCATCTTCATCGCGCTCGGCCCCAAATCATCCAGCCTGGACGTCAGCCGCTCGGTGGCAAACGCCATCGTTGCCGGCGTCATTGTCGCCCTTTTGGTCCACGCGGTGATTTCCGCGGTGACAGCCATCTGATCCCGGTTTAGAGTGAGGACACAGGCCCGCCAGTGTCACTAAAGGGACATGATTGAAATGGAATCCGTGCATGAGCAATGACACAGCCGCGGGTGGACACGGGACACCGGACGCTCAGGCTCATGCGGCGGTGGTCCTGCATCGGTCGGTCATCATGGCGGCGGTCGCGACGGTGCTCCTGGCGCTGACGGCCTCGCTTTGGGGGCCGATGGTCCTTGGCAGCGTCAATCTCCTGACCGCTTCGGAACAGGATGCGATTGCGTCGCGGGAGGCTACGCGGAAGCTGGAGAGTCAGGTTGGTGGGCTCGATCAGCGGGTAAGCGCGGCAACCGCCGCCGCGACGCGGGCGCAGGCGACCATGGCCGGTTTCGGCCAAACAGAGACGCGGGCGGAAGCATCCATGGCGTCCCTGGCTATCACAGAGCTCGGCACCGCCCTGCGGGAGCCCGGTGGGTTCCAGAGGCAACTCGCCTTGGCGCGTGCCGCGGCAAAGATGAGCCCCGACTTCAACGATTTGGTGCGCCAGATCGAGCCTTACGGTGAAACCGGCGTGCCGACCCGCCAACGCCTGCTGCGCGATTTCGACCGGATGCATGGGGCGGTCGCGACATCCGGCGCGGAACTGACAGCGATGGAGCGGTTGCGCCGGATGATCGGACGACCAGCGACGGATGACGCCGCCGGACAAGGCCTGGTGGAGGTGCGCCGGCTGCTGCGCGATGACGATTTCCCCGCCGCCATCGCCGCCGCGCGCGCGATCCCCGAGCCTCGGCCGCAATGGCTCAACGAATGGCTGGATGACGCCGTGGCGCGGGTTGCCGCCGACACGCTGATCCAACGGGTCGACAAACTTGCGGAGGCGCGCGGTCGCGACGGACGGCCATGATCCGGCGAGCGAGCGCGACTTCGGACGACAGTCCGCACGGGGCTGAGCGGTGTGCGCCTGCCGAGCGGAAGGCGGTGGCAAGGCTGGGGTCACGTCGTGGTGTGACGCTAACCGGCTTGATCGGCGCGCGGGTTTTCGCCCTGGCGCTGGTGCTGTTGTTGACGCTGACACTGACGCCGACACGCGCAATGGCGCAAACCGGGCGGGTGGAGCCTGGCACCTCGGTCGTCGTGGTGCAGCAGATCGGTCTCGCGGAAGCCGCCATGGCATCCTGTGCCGGCGGGGCGATGATCGGGTATCTGCTGGTGGTGGCGACCGGCCCGGGTTCGCCCACGGCCACCGCCGCCTTGTTCTGCGGCCTTTCGGCGGCGGCCACGGTGACCAGCTCCGTCACGTTCTGGGCGTGGCGTTCGGTGACCGGATGGCTGCCGTGAATGACAGTGCCGTGGATCCGATCGGTCGCCCTGGTGGTCCGACCGCGAAACACGGTTCCCCTGAATTGGGTCACCGAATCAAAGCGGTGCGATTCCAGCCCATCCGCACGGTGCGTTCCGGTGGAAGGGCTGGTATCGGCCAGAGAACGATCAGGCATCGCGGCGCCGCAGACGGGGTTTGCATCCGCCGATGACCGCCGCTTACGATACCGGCGGACATCTTCGGTCCAGCGCAAGGCGGGGAGGGTCGAAGCCGTGCACATTCTGATGTTTGCCAAGCAGAAAGGTGGCGTGGGGGCGAGCACGCTGGCACGCGAAGTCGGCGTTCTGGCGGCTGCCGGAGGCAAGCGTGTGGTGTTCGTTGATTTGGACCCCCAGGCATCTTTGTCGAAATGGTGGAACCGGCGGACCGCGAACGCGACGGATCAGCCCAATCCGGCTCTGGCCGCGGTGGCGCCGGGTCAGCTTCTGGGCGTTTTGCGTCAGCTCGCCGCGACCGACGCCGCGGACCTTGTAGTGATCGACGTGCCGCCGTCGGTGCATAATTTCATGCGCGGGGTGATGGATGTTGCCGATTTCATCCTGGTGCCGGTGCGTCCGACCTCCGACGATTTTGAAGCGCTGCCGGAAATCGTGGAAATGATCGAACAATCCGGCCGCCGCTATGCCTTCGTGGTGACCCAGGCGCCGACTGGCCGCCGCATTCGCGCGATCGAGGAAGCCATCCCGATCCTGGCCCGCCAAGGCCGCGTGGCCGCCATCATGCGTTTCCGTTCCGCTTTTCCCGCCGCCGCCGCGGCCGCGATGACCACCACCGAGTATGAGCCGTCCGGCAAGGCGGCGGAGGAGGTCCGGGAATTGTACGGGTTTGTTACCGGTGAGTTACGTAAGCTCGACCCCGCCGCTTCCGGCGCGAAGGTCGAGACCGGGAGGCTGGATGCGCCCCGGCTGGCGGCCGCGTCCTGACCAAACCTCCTCGACG
The DNA here is from genome assembly GCA_943330455.2 of Nitrosovibrio sp. Nv4. Taxonomy (GTDB): domain Bacteria; phylum Pseudomonadota; class Alphaproteobacteria; order Acetobacterales; family Acetobacteraceae; genus Rhodopila. The sequence goes on from CALQHT020000067.1 coordinate 19,656, forward strand.
ACCGACGACAAGGGGAAAGCCGACGATGGCCCAGAAGCCGACGGCATCGCTTCCGGACGTGTTCGCCAAGCCGGGTCGGGCACCCTCTCGCGGGACGCCGATCGAGGACCTGCCGGCCAGTGCGACCCTGCCCGAAGAACAAACGGTGCCGACGACCGTGGCCGAACCAACCAGTTCGACTGATGCTGTTTCGCCGGCTCGGCCCACGGCGGACGTTACCGCGCCGACGGAGCTCATGCCGACGGAGACGACGGGTGCGAAGCCCTCCGCGGCCTCTCCTGTGTCATCGCAGGCGGTTTCGCCGGACTCGTCCGCGACCGATACGGCGGCGAACCATGCAGAGGCCATGTCACAGGCAGCGTCCGCTGCCGGAGTGGGGGCATCGGCGCCGCCGGTTTCGCTCACGGCATCTGGACCCGCCGAACCCCATCAGCCTGCCGGAGCGAGCGCGACGACCGCGCAGGCGGCTCCGATGTCCCGTTCCGAGACCGTAACAGAGACGTCGGTCATACCGACCGCACCTGCGTCCGCTCAACCCATCGAAGCGAGCGGGACCGCCGCACAGGCCACACCGATTTCGGGTTCCGCGACGGGAGCCGGAGCGTCGGTGACACCAGCCGCGCCAGCGTCCCCTCAATCCGTCGAAGCCAGCCCGCCGTCCGCACCAATCGCGGCACCTACCCCTTCAACCGGGGCACCGGTGGCGTCCGCGGCCGTGTCGGTCCCCGCCATCGCTTCGCCCGTTGTTCACCATCCCGCCCCAGCCGTTTCCGCGACGGTTGCGGCATCACCTTCGGTTCAGCGCGTTACTCCTGGAAGTGGAAGTCCTCCGATCATGACCTCGCCTCAGATGTCCCAAACCGCGAACCCAATGCCTGCCTCCGGGGCCAATGCGACCTGGGGGATCGCCGTCGCCGCGCTCGTCGTCGGCCTGACGGTGCCGATCTGGCAGGACCCGGTCCAGCGGATGCTGGGTATCACCACGGCGGTCAGCCGAGCGCAGCAGGAAGACGCGTTGACGTTGGCGCGGCTGGAGCGGAAGGCGCAGGATCTGGAGCAGCGGCTGGCGAGCACCAGTTCGCAACTGACCAAGGCGCAGGGCGATCTGGCGCAGGCCGCGCGCCGGCAGGAAGATGCGGCGGCCTGGCTTCGCGCGATGGCGTTGACTCGTTTGGGCGATGCGCTGCGTCGCTCCTCGGCGTTTGGGCCGGACCTGGCGGTGGCCCGCGGGGCCGGCGTCAATCTGGACGATATCAAGCCGATGCTGGACAAGATCGGCCCGTTCGTCTCGACGGGGGTGCCGACGAGCACCGATCTGGACCGGGAGTTCCGGCGGATGGCGGATCAGATTACGCGGACCGGTCGCGGGCTGGTTCCCGCCGAATGGATGGCGACCTTGGTGGCGTGGACTTCGTTCAATCGCGCCCCGCCGCCTCCCGTCGATCCGGTGCCGGACCTGGTGCGAGGCGCCGCGGCCAATGTGGCTGACGGGAACTATACGGCCGCGATCGAGCAATTGAAGCAGATCACCGGTCCCTATGAGCAGGTGTTCGCCGGTTGGATCGAAGATGCGCAGGCGCGGATGGCGGCCGATAGTATCGTCAAGCGCGTGGACGAAGCGGTCGATCGCGCGGTTCGCCCGGCGGCGAAATAGAGCGGATTGCGTCGAACGGGCGCCCAGACCGAGGGCTGCCCGATCGGCCAGGGCGGTGCGTCGGTCAGCGTTTCGGCCGACTGGTCTTACTGCCGGTCCAGTCCGATTTCCGGGAAGTTTGGCGGCAGCGGCGCGGCTTTGGCGGTCTCACCCCATCCCAGCTCATTCGCGTAGGTGACGACTGGCGTCAGCATTCCGGAGAAGTTCGCGAACGCCAGACTCTGGCGGATTTGGCCGGTGATGGTCCAGGCGACCACGAAGCTGTCGATATAGGTCGCGGCCCGATAGGTCGCGGACTTGTACATAGACCGGGTCCATAGCGACCACCGCTCCTGTTCGCGTCGCAACGCGGCAACCTCGGCGAGCCCGACCTGACGCTGATACCCGGCCTCATCCAGGGCACCCCCGTCGCGCAGGACCAGCAGTGGCGCCCTTGTCTGGGCGACCAGCGCCTTTTCCACGTCCGTCGCCGGCCAGGGCGGCGGCATCGCCACACTGCCGATCGGCTCGCGGCCGCGCACGCCCAGGGTCAGAGGTTCCTCCAGCAGGTCGGACCAGGCGCGCAGGGCATCGATGCGGATTTGCATCGGACGGTCGGTCTCCAACCGGTCCCGCGACATCACCGCGGCCGCGTCGGTGGCGAAATAGACCCGCACGTCCAGGAAGTTTTCCAGGGTCCAGGCACGGGCGCCGACGGTCATCATGGCGACCGGCGCCTCTATCTTGTCCTGCCGCAGTCTGTTCGAAGCCGCACCCCAGAGCGGATCCCCGGCGGCCTGGTCGTTGGGAATGACCAGTTTGCCGTAGCTGCAATAGCCATCCCGCGGCGAATCGGCGCGAACCACCGCGAAATAGATGTCCTGACGCGCGCATTCCGCCGGCGGCCCGATCATGGCGTCGGTTTTCGCGGTATTGGTCCGCGCGATGATCAAAGCGGTCAGGCGGCGCCCCTCGATCTGGCCGAGAATGACGGAGGTCACGCCGCCGTCCACCGCTTCGGCCAAGGTGGTCCACGATCCGGCCGGCAGTTGCAGTGGCTTTCCGGCCAGCACAAGTGGCGGTGTCGGCGGTTTGGTCGGACCGGCCTCCGACGAGTTGCGCGGGGTGTCATGTGAAAGGTCGTGCACCTGGGCCGTTCTCGGCCATTCCCAGGCATATTCGTTGGCGATGAACACCGCGCCATGGGTCAGGCTTTGCCATAACGTGATCCAACCGCCGGTCAGGGCATTGCCGGTCAGGGTCGACGCGATGACGAAGGATGTCGTCGCGCTGAGCACGCGATACGACGTGGCCTGCAAGGCGCGCCGGGTGAACCCCGGGCCGTCATCGGCTGGCGCGGGCGGAGGCGCGTCATTCGTGCGCACCGGCGGGGCAGGGAGTGCCTGCATCTGTGTGGGCGGCAGGCGCAAGGCGGTGCGGACTGTCCGGCCGGCCACATGCGCCCAATCGGCCAGCCGCCGGACGGTCTGCTGGCGTGACTCGTCCAATGTGTCCCTAGACGCATCCCTGGGGGCATCCTTGGGCGCAAACCAGCCGGACGGGTCGGGATAGGCCGGCGCCACCCCGAACCGCAGGTCGATGAAATCCCGCCGGTCGCTGACCCGGAAGCCGGCCATCAGGGCCCAATGCGGCAGGGCGGCGGTGGAACCCGCGCGCTCCGTCCCCGATTTTCCCGACAGGGCGGGCAGGGTGTCGCCCAATCTACGCGGCCCGCGTACCGCGGCAACGAACGAACAACCGGTCGCAGCTTCCCGCGTTTCGATCGGGCGGCGTGCCAAGTGGCTGGGGTCGGAGCAGACGCTGGATGTGCCCCAACCGTCCTGCACCGGCAGGGCATTGGTGTGGATCAGCAGGAAAGCCCGGTCGGCGGTCGGTTGCGCCCGCACCAGAAGCACGCCGCCGATCGTGCCATACGGCCCCGGATCGTCGCCGGTTACCCGACCGAAGCCGGTGGAGGCGACCCGCCATTCTCCCGGCGGCAGCGGAATCGCCTTGTCGAACAGGGCAACCCGCTCCGACACGACATCCCCGACGGCTGGCAGCAAGGCGGCATCGGCGGTCCGCGCGAGAAGCATTCCAACCACGGCGACAGCCAGCGCGACACCGGGAGGGATGAGACTCATGCAGGTTCCAAGATGGAGGGATCGACGGAGATTACGCCGACCTTTGCCGGTGGCGCCAGAGAATGTCAGCGTGAATGTCAGCGTGAATGTCTGCGAGAATGTCCGCGTGATTGGAAACACGTGCCAATGGGGCTTCTTTCAACTCGCCGAGGGATTGCCACAGACCGTTGCCCCCCTCGTCATTGCCGGATCCGGCTCGGCGATGACGAGCGGGCTGCACATAGGTCGATCTTTAGGCCAGTCGAAGCGCGCGATAGGGATGAAGCCGCGTCACGTCGACAAATCCCCCCAGGAGAGCACCCGTCTGATCCGCATCGCGATCACCGGCAGGTCGTCCAGCGCCATGGCCCGGTATTGCGGATATTTCTCCCGCAACAGGGCCTGCGCCCGATCGTGTTCGGTACCGTCGCGCAGGATATCGGCCGGCCCGCGCAGCATGACCCAGGCGAGCCGGCTCCAATCCTCGTCCCACCGATCGGCGGTGACGGCGATTTCCGGGTTTTCCTGGATATTGCGCAGGCGTTTCAAGGGGATGTCCTGACGCTTGGGCTTCTCGTCGATGGTGATGTAGAGGGTTTCGGCCTCCACCGCGAAACACACCGGCACCAGATGCGGCGCGCCCTTGGCGTCCGCGGTGGCCAGGCGAGCGACGCGGCTCTGGTCGAGAAAACGGCGTTGCGGCTGGGTCAGCATCGCGCGATCATAGCCTCGGAATTCCGGCTCGCCCACCCGGTTTGGTTGGGACGGCGCCGGACGCAAGGGAGACCCACCATGGCCGACACCGCCACTCTGACCCGTCCGGCTGAGACCGAGTTGCTGACGACCCCGCCGCAGATCCTGGGGCCGTTCTATCCGTTCATGCACAAGCCGACCGAAACCGGGGATCTGACCGATGGCGGGCAGGCGGCGGGCAAGATCCTGTATCTGTCCGGCCGGGTGCTGAACAAGGCGGGCCAGCCGGTGCCGGGCGCGAAGGTGGAGGTCTGGCAGGCCAATTCACATGGCCGCTACGATCATCCGAACGACGAGAACTCGGCGCCCCTGGACAGTCATTTCAACGGCTTCGCGGTCACGACCACCGACGCCGAGGGGCGCTATGCGTTCAAGACCGTCCGCCCGGCCGCCTATCCCGCGGCCCCGGGACGCTGGCGGCCGGCGCATATCCATTTCAGCGTGCTCGGGAAGCGGGAGCAGCTTGTCACCCAGATGTATTTCAAGGGTGAGGAATGGAACGAAACGGATAGCTGGCTGAACAGTTCCAGCCGCAAGGACGCGCTGATCACCGATCCCCAGCCGGTCGTCGGCAAGGAGCCGGGGGCGCTGGCGGTCGCGTTCGATATCGTGCTGATGAAGGGGTAGTTGGGACGGTGTTTCGGCTCTGACGGATGGTGCCGGCCATACCGGCGCGGCACAACCGGCGCGCACCACTTGTCACGAGCGGAACACTTGATCGGCCATTCGATTGACGCGATAGACAGACTCCATCGGTCACGCCGGGACCACCGGGGGCCGCCTACAGAGACCTACCGCATTCACACGTCTCCGCGCTGGAGAATATTCTCCCCCTCCCCTTGTGGGAGGGGGCGGGGGGAGGGGTGATCCCGCACGGTTGTTGCCTGAATCCCCTCCCCCCAACCCCCTCCCACAAGGGGAGGGGGAG
>CALQHT020000068.1 GCA_943330455.2 Nitrosovibrio sp. Nv4
CCATGTTCCGGGTTCCAAGGGCCGTCGCCCTTGGCGGGTCCAGGGCAGCGCCCTGGTCGGGGTCCGGGGCTGAAAGCCCCGCACTCTTGCATCCACCCCCAACCTGACCCAACCTCCCACCCAGCAAGACAGGAGCACCACCCCAATGCATGACATCGTCATCCGCGGCGGCACGATCGTCGACGGCACCGGCGCTGCCCGCTTCACCGGCGACGTCGCCATCGACGGCGACAAGATCGCCCAGGTCGGCGGCAAGGCCGGCCCCGGCAAGCGGGAAAGCAACGCCGACGGCCAACTCGTCACCCCCGGCTGGGTCGATGTCCACACCCATTACGACGGCCAGGCGACCTGGGACCCGGTGCTCGCCCCCTCCTCCTGGCACGGCGCCACCACCATCCTGATGGGCAATTGCGGCGTCGGCTTCGCCCCCGTCCGGCGCAAGGACCATGACTGCCTCATCGACCTGATGGAAGGCGTCGAGGACATTCCCGGCATCGCCCTCACCGAGGGCCTGAAATGGGATTGGGAAAGCTTCCCCGACTACCTCGACGCCCTGGAACGCCTGCCGCGCACCATCGACGTCGCCGCCCAGGTCTCGCACCACCCGCTGCGCGTCTACGTCATGGGCGATCGCGCCGTGCGTCGCGAAAAGGCCACGCCGGACGACATCGAAACCATGAGCCGCCTGACCGAGGAAGCGCTCCGCGCCGGCGCCTTCGGCTTCACCACATCCCGCACCGATCAGCACAAGACCACCAGCGGGGACCTTGTACCCGGCCGTTATTCCGAAGAACAGGAGCTGCTGGGCATCGCCCGCGCCTTCGGTCGCGTCGGCCGCGGCACCTACGGCATGCTGTCGGACTTCGAGGATGAAGCCGGCGAGTTCCGCTGGATCACCGAACTGTCCAAGGCCAACAAGGTCCCCTTCTGGTTCCTGCTGACGGACCGATCCGCCGATCCGGAGCGCTGGCGGCGGCTGATGAACGGCGTGCGCCAGGCTCGCACCGACGGCGCCAATGTCACGGCGCAGGTCGCGGGCCGGCCGGTCGGCATCATCCTGGGTCTGACCACGTCCCTGACCCCGTTCGCCGCGCGCCCCAGCTTCGCCGCGCTGCTGAAACTGCCCGTCGCGGAACGGCTCGCCCGTCTGCGCGATCCGGAATTGCGCGCGCGCATCCTGAAGGAAGAATCGTCGGAACAACTTCTGTCGATCCTGCCGCCCCTGCAACGCCCGATCGCCACGCGCTGGGATCGGCAATACGTGCTGGGCGACCCGCCGGACTACGAGCCGGACGACAGCCGCTCCATCGCCGCCATGGCCGCGAAGACGAACCTGACGCCAGAGGAATTCTGCTACGACTACCTGACCGGAGAAAACGGCGACCGCATGCTGTTCTATCCCGTCACCAACTACGTCTTCGGCGATCATAACGTCGTGCGCGAAATGATCACCGACCCGGCGACGTTGCTGGGCCTGGGCGACGGCGGCGCGCATTGCGGCCTGATCTGCGATTCCAGCCTGCCGTCCTACATGCTGACCCACTGGGTGCGCGACCGCCATCGCGGGGAGCGCGTCGGTCTGGAATTCGCCGTCAAGCGCCTGACCAGCGAAACCGCCGACTTCTTCGGCTTCCACGACCGCGGCCGCCTTGCGGTAGGCAAGAAGGCCGACATCAACGTCGTCGATCTGCCGGCGCTGCGCCTGCACCATCCGGAAATGCGCTACGACCTGCCGGCCGGCGGCAAACGCCTGGTGCAACGCGTCGACGGCTATGAAGCGACCATCGTCGCTGGCGTCCCGGTCTTCGAGCGTGGCCAGGAAACCGGCGCTCGTCCCGGCAAGCTGGTGCGCGCGGGCCGCGGCTGACACCACGGGCCGACCAGGCCGGAGCCGGCATCCGCGATAGATATCGCGGATGCCGGCGCCGCCTGACCTGGGCCCATATTCGATCCGCGCATATTTCCGGCTCGTCGCTATCTTGCGCCGAGATCACAGGCCACATACCGTCCTCCCCAATAATCCAGGGAGGACATCAATGGGATTCTCAATCCGTGCCGGGTTGGCCGCGCTATCACTATGGTGTGCCGCCGCCGCCCTGACACCCCGTTCGGCTGTTGCGCAGGCGGACAATTATCCCACCCGCCCGGTGACGTTGATCGTGCCGTGGCCCGCGGGAGGACCAACCGACCGGCATCTGCGCGTGATGGCGGAGGCGGCGTCCAAACATCTCGGCCAACCCATCGTGATCGACAACAAGCCTGGCGCCGCTGGCACGCTGGGAGGCGCCACCATGGCGGCCACCGCGAAGCCGGACGGCTACACGATCGCGCAACTGCCGCTGACGATCTTCCGCCTGCCCTATATGCAGAAAGTCTCCTTCGATCCGATGAAGGACTTTACCTTCATCATCCATTTGACCGGCTACACCCTGGGTGTCGCGGTCAATACATCGTCGCCCTGGAAAACCTGGGAGTCGTTGCTGGATTACGCGCGCGCCAATCCAGGCAAGCTGCGCTACGCCACGTCGGGCGCCGGTTCCACGCCGCATATCACGATGGAGCAGATCGCGCGGCAAAGCGGCATCAAATGGGTGCACGTGCCCTTCAAGGGATCGGCCGAAACCGCCGCCGCCATCCTCGGTGAGCACGTCGACATCGCCGCCGACGGCACCGGGCTCGGCCCGCTGATCGACGCCGACAAGCTGCGCATGCTGGTCGTCTGGACCGAGGAACGTGCGCCGCGCTTTCCAACCGCGCCGACCTTGCTGGAGATGGGTCACAAGGTCGTTTCGGCGTCGCCATACGGCCTGGCCGGACCGAAGGGCATGGACCCGCGAATCGTGAAGAAGCTGCACGACGCGCTGAAGGCCGGCCTGGAAGACCCGGCGCATCTGAAGCTGCTGCTGGATTTGTCCCAACCCGTGATGTACCGCAACAGCGCGGATTATCAGAAGTATGCGATGGAGTTGATCGCCGAGCAGCAGGATTTGATACAGAAATTGGGGTTGGCGCAGAAGTAGAGCAGGTGTTGCTCGCAAGTCGGCATTCCACGCCTCTCGCGCCGGCGGTTCAGGAAGGTTTCGAAACGGCCGGCCCGGCTTCGCATCGCGGCGAGCAACGATGGGGACGCATGCTCGTTCGCGGTCTGACCGTATGGCTGCTGACAGTCGCGTCACCGGTCTGGGCGCAGGGCGACCTTGGCAAGACCTGCCCGGACCAACGCGATGGGGTTGCCCTGAGCGGCTGGGTGATCGTGGAGGGCGATCCGCGGGGCGACGTGATCCTGGCACCGGACGACTCACGGGAAGAACGGCGGGTGGCGATCAATGTCTGGGATCTGACGGGGTACCGCGGCAGCACCCTGTCGCTGCGCTGCGCCTATGGGCCGAACCGAGCGCGGGAACTGATCGTTGCCCTGCCACCTTCGGTTCGCCAATGCGTGGCCAGGGGCGCGATGGATCGGACCGGTCGTGTCGCGATCCCGATGGCGGTGCGGTGCCAGTGAGTTGATCCCGGCCCCGCCGTCGGCGTGATGGCGCGGCCGTTCACCCCTTCGCGGATTTATCCGCCAGCGCCTTGACCTCATCCATTGCCTCGGCAAACCGCTTGTTCAGCAGGGTCATCGCCTCCGCATGCGATTGCTGGATCAGGTCCCCGATCTCCTTCATGTTGGAGACCGAGTGCTCATAGGCCTGCTTCAGCAGGTCCGCCTGGCGGGCGGCCTTGGCCTGCGGGGTTTCGTGCGCGGACATGGACTGCAGGGCCGAGGACATCTCCGCCATATTTTGTTGCATGATCTCCATGTGACGGCGCGCGACCGCCTGGGCGCCTTCCAGCGCGATGCGGTTGGCGGCGGTCAGCACCTCCATGTTGCGGCGGCTGGCCGCGACGAACGCGTCCATGTCCGGCATGGCCGGCATCTTCATGGTCGCAAACAGCTTGGTGAAGTCGCTGAAATCGGGAATCTTCGGTCCGAGTGCCATGGAAGGCTCCTGTTGCTGGTAGATAAGACCAGTCGCCCCGGACCATAGCGCATAAGCGCTCCGACAGGAACGTGCATCGGTCTTGGGCCCGACGCGGCTTTCAGCCGCGCTGGCAGCGGAGAAGCGGGCCGGGGGGAGTTTGGCAGCGCACTCCAGGATGACACGACACTCCGGGCAGACGATCCATTGTCGCCGCGGACGGCAGGTGTCGGTACAGCGTGATCATGCCGGGCCCATGATGGCACCGGCGATCGGCGTGGGGCGGACCGCGTCCCGCCCCATGCGCGACCGACCGACCGGCCAGTCAAACATGCCCGACAATATTTTTTCGCGCCGGCTAATCCAAATCGACAATCCGCTCCGTATTGGAGACAGCGGTTCAAGATGCCGCCCCAATCAAGGAGCACTCCCAATGAAACCAGTTCGCGCTGCCCTCGCTCTCGCCCTGATGGCTGGTCTTTCCGTGACCGCAATGGCACAGACCGTTCGTGTCGGTGGCCAACCGATGTTCCCGAGCAAGACCATCGTCGGCAATGCCGTCAACTCCGCCGATCACACCACCCTGGTGGCCGCCGTGAAGGCCGCGGGCTTGGTCGACACACTGAACAGCCCTGGTCCGTTCACCGTGTTCGCGCCGGTGAATGCCGCGTTCGCTGCCCTGCCCGCCGGCACCGTCGATACGCTGCTGAAGCCCGAGAACAAGCCCACCCTGACCAAGGTCCTGACCTATCACGTCGTTTCCGGCAACTATGACAGCTCCAAGCTGCGCGCGATGATCCTCGCCGGCAACGGCAAGGCCGAACTCAAGACCGTTGCCGGTCAAACCGTGTGGATCATGATGAACGGCTCGACCAACATGACCGTGACCGATGCCAAGGGCGGCATTGCCGACATCACGATCTCCGACGTGACGCAGTCCAACGGCGTGATCCATGTGCTGGATCGCGTGCTGATGCCGGCTGGCTGATGCAATCCGGGGGCGGCCGGTGTGCCGAGATGGCACCGGTCGCTGTCCGGGCACGCCGGCCAAGCGAACGGTTCCAGCACTTCGTTTGCGATAAAGACATCGTGCGCGTCGTATGAATCGGCACGCCACAATAACAGGACCGTATTCCCGCCCGCACGGCCACATACGAGGGGGTCGGAATACCAGCGCGGCGCTTTGACCAATCGGAGGAGAAACAATCATGTCCCGTCCGAATCGCGTGCATCCGCTGACGGTGCGGCTGACACACTGGCTGAATGCGGTCGCGATCTCTGTGCTGCTGACCAGCGGCCTGACGATCTACAATGCATCCCCCCTCTTCGACTTCAGCTTTCCCGCCTCAATAACCCTGGGTGGCTGGCTCGGCGGCGCCCTGGCCTGGCATTTCGCCGCCATGTGGTTACTGGTAGCGAATTTTCTGGTGATGCTGGGATTCGGCCTGCTCAGCGGCCATCTGCGGCGGCGCCTGTTGCCGATCCGACCGCGAGACTTCGCCCGCGACCTCTGGCTGGCCCTAACCTTCCGGTTGCCGCATCAGACTGGCGTGTATAACGCCGTGCAACGACTGATGTATCTCGGCGTGTTGGCGGCGATCCTGTTGGTGATCGCCTCGGGCCTGGCATTGTGGAAACCCGTGCAACTGCAATGGTTGTCCGCTCTGTTCGGAGGATACGAAGCCTCTCGCCGCGTGCATTTCGTCGCGATGTCGGCGATTGCCGCCTTCATCATTGTCCATCTGGCACTCGTCGCCATCGTCCCCAGCACCCTGATCGCGATGCTGACCGGCGGACGGATGCCGCACCCACACAAGGGGACCCCAACATGATCATCCCCCCTCGCCCAAAGGCCCGCGACCACAAGGCGGGACTGCAATCCCTACAACGGCGCCTGCTGCTGCGCGGCGGCTTGTCGATCGGGGCCCTGACCCTGCTGACCGGCTGCAACCTGGAAGACGACGACGCCGTCGACCGCCTGCTCACCCGCATTTCGCGCATGAACGACCGTGCACAGGCCGCCCTGTTCAGCGGCTCCCGGCTCGCCCCCGAATACCAGGCAGCCGACATCACCGACCCGTTCCCGTTCAACGCCTACTACCCGGAGGAACGCGCCCCCACCATCGATGGCGGCAACTGGCGGTTGGAACTGGGCGGTATGATCGGCGAACGCGCCCCCTGGACCCTGGCGCAACTGCACGCGCTGCCATCCGTGTCCCAAATCACCCGGCACATCTGCATCGAAGGCTGGAGTGCCGTCGGTCAATGGGGCGGCGTGCGGCTGTCGGATTTCCTGCAACGGATCGGCGCCGACACGCGCGCGGAATATGTTTCATTCCGCTGCGCCGACGACTATTCCACCAGCATCGACATGGCGACCGCGCTGCATCCCCAAACCATTCTGGCAACGACCTTCCGAGGCACCACCCTGCCCCGCGCCTACGGCTTCCCCATCAAACTCCGCGTCCCCACCAAGCTCGGCTTCAAGAACCCCAAATACATCGTCGCAATGACTGTGACGAACGAGTATCCAGGCGGATTCTGGGAGAAATACGGCTACAACTGGTTCAGCGGCCTCTGATCCAACCCGCCGCCACAGGCTGGGTTTGACCGGCGCATGGCGCGTATCCAGGATGGGGCACAAGCCCCAGAACGGAGAACGTCCATGCCGCGCATCCCCCTCGTCAACGAACCGGACATGACCCCGGCGCAGCGCCGCGTGTTCGATGCCATGATCTCCGGCCAGCGCAAATCCGCGCCGGTGGGTCCGCTCGCCATCGCCATGCACCGCCCGGAACTCGCGGAAGCCATGTCGGCTTTGGGCCTGGTGCTGCGCTTCAATTCCAGCTTCGAGCCACGGTTGCGGGAATTCACCATCCTGCTGACCGGCCGCTATTGGGATTGCCAGTTCGAATGGGCGTCCCACGAAGGCGAAGCGCGCAAGGCCGGATTGTCGGACCAGTCGATCGAGACCCTGCGGGCCGGCGGGTCCAGCTTCGCCGCGGCCGATGAGCAGGCGATCCACGATTACGGCATGGAGTTGCTGGTCAAGCATTTCGCCAGCGACGCGACCTACCAGCGCGTCCACACCCTGTTCGGCACCGCCGGCGTGGTCGAGCTGACAGCGCTGATCGGGTACTACGCCATGGTCGCCCTGACCCTGAATGCCGCGGAATTCGAAGTCCCCGCCGGCATGACCCCGCCTTTGCCGCCACGGTGATCTCAACCCCTCGCGGGAGGCTCCCATCATGAAAATCGCATCCATCGAGGTCAGCGTGCTGCGTGTGCCGCTCGACCGACCCTATGTCGCCGCGGGGCGCCAGGTCAGCGGCAACTGGCACGTCATGGCGGAAATCACCACCACGGACGGGGTGAAAGGCTTCGGCTATATCGTTGCGCTGAGGGAAATGTTCGTCCGCGCCGTCGCTTCGGCCACGCGGGAACTGGCAACATTGCTGATCGGCACCGACGTGCTGGACACCGAAGCGGCCTGGCACCGCATGGCGAGCGCCGGGGACTGGGTTGGGCCCGGTGGATTGCTGAACTATGCGCTTGCGCCGCTGGACATCGCGCTGTGGGATGCCGCCGGCAAGACCTTGGGCCAGCCCATCTATAAGCTCCTGGGCGGATTCCGCGACCGGTTGCCGGCCTATGCCAGCGACGGGTTCTGGTACAGCCTGTCGTTGGAGGAACTCGCCGCGTCGGCCCGCAAAGCCGTCGACGAAGGCTTCCGCGCGGTGAAGCTACGGGTCGGCAACGAAAAGCACCCCGATGGAGAAGTCGCCCGCGTCCGCGCGGTGCGTGATGCCGTCGGACCCGACGTGGCGATCATGGTCGATGCCACGGAAACCTGGCCACTGGACCGCGCCATCCGTACCGGACGCGCCTTGCAGGAGGCCGGCGTGGTGTGGGTGGAAGACCCAGTCGTGCACACCGACATCGCCGGCATGGCACGCGTGACGGCCGCGCTGGACGTTCCGGTGGCGACGGGGGAGCATCTGTATCAACTCAGCGATTTCACACGGCTGCTGGAAGCCCGCGCCGCCAGCATCGCGCTGATCGATCTGGGACGGATCGGCGGGATCACGCCCTGGCGGCACGTGGCCTCGCTCGCCCATGCGTTCGGCGTCCGCGTGGGTGGGCATGTGCTGCCCGAAATCCATATCCATCTGCTCTGTGCGGTGCCGAACAGCTACCTGGTCGAATACGTGCCCCGCTCCGCGCGGCTGCTGCAGGCAATGCCGGCGCTGACCGATGGGGCGATGATCGCGCCATCGGCGCCTGGATTTGGGCTGGAACTGGATCGGGATGCGGTGCGGGCGTTTACCGTGGCGGACTGAAAGCTGGGGGTCCTGAGCAATCGGGCGAGGGGAGAAACGTTGGGGCTCCGCCCCAAACCCCGCGAGGGGCGTTGCCCCCTCGACCCCCACCAAGGCAGGGCCTTGGATGCCATTTATTGGTTCAGGGTGGAAAGGGGGCCGACCATGGCGTTTCAACGTCCGTGTCGGCCCCCTTTCCACCCTGAACCAACTGATCGCGGTCCAGGGGCCGTGCCCCTGGTGGGCTCGAAGGGCAAAGCCCTCGCGGGGTTTGGGGCAGAGCCCCAAGGCTTTCTTCCTTCACCCGACTGCCGCAGCCAGTTTCTGCACCGCGGTGTAATCGACCTTTCCGGTGCCCAGTAGCGGGACCGATGGCACCAGCAGGATGGCGCGCGGCACCATGATTTCCGGGATCCCACGTGCCCTCGCCTGGGCCAACAGCGCCGGCACGGTCGCCTCCGCGCGGGTCGTCACCAGCAGCAACTGCTCGCCCTTCCGCGCATCCGGCAGGCTGACCACGGCCAAAGGCTGTTCGGGCCAGAGCGACGCGGCCAGGGTCTCGGCCGCCGTCATCGACACCATCTCCCCGCCGATCTTGGCGAACCGTTTGACTCGCCCGACGATCGCGACAAATCCCTCCGCATCGACCGACACGATATCGCCGGTGTCGTACCAACCACCCTCCGGCGGTTCCAGCATCCCGGGCGCGGTATCGCGCAGATAGCCCAGCATCACGTTGGGCCCGCGGACATTCAGCCGCCCGCCGGCATCGATGCCCGTCACCGGATCCAACCGCCATTCGATCCCCGGCAGGAACCGCCCGACCGTGCCGGGCCGGCAATGCATCGCGGTGTTCATCGCGATCGCGGGGGCGGTTTCGGTGGCGCCGTACCCCTCCAGGATGCGCACGCCGAACCGGTCGGAGAACAAACGTCTTGTCTCCTCCCGCACCTTTTCAGCGCCGCCGAAAATGTAGCGCATGGCGTAGAAATCGTAGGGATGCGCGTATTTCGCCCAGCCGTTCAGAAACGTATCGGTGCCGAAGCAGATCGTCGCATCGGTGTCATAGATCAACCCGGGCACGATGCGGTAATGCAACGGGCTGGGATAATGAAACGTCCGCACGCCCGAGATCAGAGGCAGCAAAGTCCCTCCGGTCAGGCCGAACGAGTGAAACATCGGCATCGCGTTGAACACAGTGTCGCCACCGTGGAAATCCACCACGGACGACAATTGCGCACAGTTCGCCATGATGTTGCGGTGAGAAAGCACCACCCCCTTGGGACTTCCCTCCGTGCCACTGGTAAACAGCACCACGGCCTGCGCATCCGGCGCGATCTTCGCCCCCGGCAACCGGCGCGCGAACCAGACATCGAGCCAGGCAAGCAGTCTTGCCACGGTACCGACAGTCCCCTTGATGTCTTCCAGCCAGACGAAGCGGACCTCCCGCGCCATGCGCTCGACCACCGCCAGCAGCCGTCCCCGCTCCACAAATCCCCGGCTGGATACAACCGTTCGCACCCCGGCTGCTCGGCATGCCGCCAGCATGCTCGCCGCACCGGCCGACACGTTCAGCAGGCAAGGCACCGTACCGAACGCCTGCATCCCGACAAATGCAACGATCGAGGCATTCGCGTTGGGCATCAGCAACGCAACGTGGGTTTCCCCCGGCGTTGCCGTTCGCAAAGCGCGCCCCAGCGCGGTCGCACCTAGCAGCAGCCGGCCATAGGTCAGAGGCACACGCTGGATGTCCTCGATCACCGGCCAGGAACCGCCATGCTGGTCCCGCGCGTCCAACACCGCCGTGAACAAAGTCCGGCCCGTGTCCTTGGAGCGAAACACGCCGTCCACCATAATGTCCTGCAAGGCGCGTCCGATGGCTTCCCGGCGCTTGCGCGGGCTCAGATTCTCCATGTCGCTGCCGCTCAGATCGACCGAGGGCAGGATCGTGACAGTGATGCGCGGGAACCACCGCAGGCGCTGCTTGCCACGCATCCGGCTGAACGGGGTGAACTGCAAGCCCTGGATGCTGACGGGCACAATCCGCCCGTGAGCCTTGGCGGCGACCAGCCCGGCGCCCTCATACACTTTCATCAGTGCGCCGGTGCGGGTCAGCCGGCCTTCCGGAAAGATCATCAGCTTGCGGCCGTCGTCTCGCACCGCCTCGATCATGCGCTTTACCGAGTAGGGATTCAGCGTGTCGACCGGAAACGTTTCCACCGCGGCGAGAAACGGCCGCACCCACCACTTGCGGGACTGGGCGACATCGATGGCGAAGCTGGGACTGTCGGGCAGGCAGGCGGCGATCAGCGCGGCATCGGCATAGGATTGGTGGTTGGACACGATCACGACGCGGTCGCCGGCCTGTTTGTAGTGCTCCAGCCCGTGGATCCGCAGCCCGTGGAAGGTGTTGAAATACCAGCGCAGGACGCCGCGGAAGACATGGTGCGGCAGGATTCGCACGATCCACAGCGCGACCAGGAAGTTGGCCACCGCGGCGATATGCAGGACAGCCGGCGGTTCCAGCCCCGCCCCGGCCAGGACCGCAACCGCCCCGGCGCCCGCCACCATGAACAGCGCGTTCATGATGTTGTTCGCCGCGATCATGCGGGACCGTTCGGACCGCCGCGATGCCTCCTGGATGATCGCATAAAGCGGCACCGAGAAGATCCCGCCACAGGTGGCGAGCAGGAACAGATCCGCGCTCATGCGCCAGCCCTGCCAGGACGAGAAAACCGCCGCCGCGTTCGCCACACCGCCCGCCTGCTGCGCCGCCAGCGAGGCCGACGCGAAATCCCAGCAGAAGACCGAAATCCCGAGCGCCGCGCAGGGCACCAGCCGTGGCGAGACCTCCCCCTTCAGCAGATGCGAACAGCCGATCGAGCCGGCACCGACTCCCACGGCGAACACGGTCAGCAACAGGGTCAGCACGGTGCCGTCGGCATGCAAGGTGTCGCGGGCGACGACCGGGAACTCGGTCATCAGGGTGGCGCCCATGGTCCAAAACCAGGAGAGCCCCAGCAGCGAGAGCCAGATGGCGCGGATTTGGGAGGCGTGGCGGAGGATCTGCCAGGTCTCCGTCAGGATATTGGGGCTGATGCGCAAGCTGGCATCGGCGGGCGGCAAGGCGGGGATGCGGTATGCGGCGAACAGGCCAAGCAGCGAAAGGGCGAGACCGGTGATGCCGACAAGGGTGGTGCCCGCGGGCAGCAGGATCAGCGCCCCGCCGGCCACGGTGCCGCAAACGATCGAGAGGAAAGTGGTAGCCTCGATCGCGCCGTTGCCGGCGATCAGTTCGTCTTCGGGCACCAGTTCCGGCAGGATTCCGTATTTGACCGGGCCGAACAGGGCCGCCTGCATGCCCAGGCCGAACAGCACCGCCAACAGGGAGGCCACGCTTTCCGACTGGAAAGCCAGGGCCGCGGCCGCCATCAGAACGACCTCGGCCGCCTTGTAGGCGAGGATGACCCGCGGCTTGGGGAAGCGGTCGGCCAGTTTTCCCGCCGTTGCCGACAGCAGGATATAGGGCGCGATGAACAGCGCTCCGGCCAGGGCGGCCAGACCGGCACCGCCCACGCCCAATTGGAAGATCGCCAGCACGACCATGGCGTTCTTCACCAGATTGTCGTTCAACGCTCCACAGGACTGCGTCAGCACCAACGGGCCGAGACGACGTGTCGCGAGGAGTCCGATCGGCGATACCGGCATGGGTGTATCCTTGCGGCGAGACGTATCTGGGGGGCGGGTGGAGGCTGGATCGCGGCATTGGTGCCGAACTGGGCGCGCCAACACAAGGCGAGGATTCGCCCAGGTCTCCCCGCGGGCCGGCATTGACACCCAGCCTTCCGCTTCCAGAATGCAAGCGCTGATAAAAGATCAATCTCGGGAGAACGGCGGCGATGACAAACTTCGTATTGGTGCACGGGTCCTATCAAGGCGGCTGGATCTGGCAAGACGTTGCCGCCCGCCTCCGCGCCGCGGGACACACCGTCTATGCCCCCACCCTCGATGGCTGCGGGGAGCGGCGCCATGGGCTGCGCGCCGGCATCGACACCACGACCCATGCGCTCGAAATCTCCGAGCTGATGTTCTACGAGAACCTTCGCGATGTCGTGCTGGTCGGCACCAGTTCGGGCGGCATGGTGGTGTGTCGCGCCGCCGAACAAACGCGGGACCGGGTGGCGCGCCTGGTGCTGGTCGACGCCCTGGCTCTGTTCAGCGGCGAGCGGACCCGCGACATCGTCAACCGTTCGGCGCCGCCGCCATTCGGACTTGCCGCCGGCCCGTCGCGGGAGGATGCTGAGAAGAGCCTGTTCGCCGGTCTCGACCCGAAAACCCTGGCCTGGGTGCTGGATCGTTACACGCCGCATCCGGTTGGATGCTCGATGACTCCGGTGAAGCTGACGGGTTTCTGGGACATGTCCTGGGATGCGACCGTCATCTGGTGCAAGCAGGCCGAGAACCCCGGGGAGGCGCATCAGCGTCGCGCCGCGGCTCGCCTGAAGGCCAAGTGGCATGAGTTGGACACAGGGCACTACCCGATGCTGAGCATGCCGGAAGAACTGACCAGGTTGATCGTCGGCGGCTGATCGGCCGATATCCAAGGGCAGACCGGTTCGGCATTCAGTAGTGGACCGGGCCGCCCGCGGGGGCGGCGCTTAATGCCAACCGCCCCCCCTCGTCATTGCCACACATGACCCGGCAAGGACGGTAAGGAGACGCGACAGGTCAATCGTTCGGCCAGTTGGTTTAAGAGGAAAAATCCACCCGCACCTCCCCGAACGCCCCGAAATCGGCGACATGGGTCTCACCCGGACGCGCGCGGAGCATGCCGGTACAGGTGCCGGACGAGAATATCTCGCCGGCACGCAGGCCGATCCCGGTGCGCGACAATTCGTTCGCGAGCCAGGTCAGCGGGACCAGCGGATGCTCCAGCGCCTCCCGCGCCGAACCGCGACGGCGGTCAGTTCCATCGACCCGCAGAACGATCTCCTGATCGGCGATGTTGCGGTCCTGCCAGGCTGGTATTGGCTCCCCCATCACGACGCAGCCGGAGCCGCTGCCATCCGCCAGGATCGCGGTCAGCGGCGGGAAGTTTGCGTCGGTCGTAAAGCGGCATTGGGCGACTTCGATACCGGGAGAGATCGATTTGACCGCCTCCCGCACCTCTGCCTGGGTGTACGGGCGGGACCGTGGCGGCAGATCGGCTCCAAGCTCGATCACGTATTCGCATTCCGCGATCGGGTGCACCAAGGTGGCGAACGTCAATGCGGCCGGGGATCGATACACGAACGGAGCGAAGACCCGGCCATAGATCGGGCTGTTGGTGCGCAAGGCGCGCTGCATCTCGGTCTTCGTCGCCGCCACTTTCCAGCCGGCATGCGCCCAGCCGAGGGAGGCCGCGACCTGGGTGGCGATACGATAGGCGGTGTCCTGGTCTGGCGGCACCAGAGCCTCGACCAGGCCGCTCTGCTGGCGTCCCTCGCGGCGGAGTTCCGCCAGCAGGATGGCCAGGTGTTGTTCCGGTTGCGCGACCATGGGGTGTTCCCTATGCATGACGACAGTGACTCTAGAACACGATCACGCGGAACGGAATGTAACCGCGGACGAATCGGGCGCCAAAACAACGCGATAGAGCGGCTGACCGGTCCCGGCCGTGGTGAAACCGCTGTGGCCCCCACAACACGCGCCGAAGAGCATACAGGGGCGGCGATGGCTCGGGATCGCAGGGACTATCGCGGCGGGACGAAGAATGGGAAGACCCACGATCTTACCGCGTCACAGGCCTTTGGGTGACGCGCCTCACCATTCCGCCCCATAGGCCCAACGATAGGGTTGCCGCCATGCCGAATCACCTCCGACGCGCCGCCTCCGGTATCCTCCCGCTGGCTCTGATCGCATTGCTGGCCGCCGCACCGGCGCGAGCACAGACCGAGAAGATCGACCGTGTCCGCGCCTTCCTTATCTGGGAGGAAAGCGGCGATCTGTCGAAGAATGTCGTCGGCAGCACGCCACGGATCGAGGCGAACGGTCCGAAGGGCATGTCATCGCAGATTATCGTCGACATCATCGTCAGCGGTCCGAAAAACACGATGCCGAAAGGCCAGTTGATCCTCTATGCCTCCGCCGACCGCGATCAGGACAAGGGCGCTCGACCGATGGTGGATGTCGGCTGGCCCATCACCTATTTCAGCGCCAAGGGAGAGACGGTGCGCTCGCTCATCGTCGACCACATGTGCCAGCCGTTCACGCTGTCCGTCCGGGTGGGGCGCGGCAACGCCATGGGGCGGATCATGGAGACGAAATTCCCGATTTTCTGCGGCGATTGATCCCCCGGCGCCATTGCCCGCGCGTGCCGAACCCTGGCGCAGATTCGCACTGAGCGGCACGTAACAGCGTGCGGATCATCTGACAAAACAATAAGATATACCCCGGCTCCGCCGAAATCCGAAGGAATCGCCTGCCAAACGCCTCTCGGGCGGTTCTGCTTGGTTGCATGATCCGGCGCGGCCTCCTCGACAGTGAACCACGGCAAGACTTGATCGAACTGGAGCGTGACGGAGCGGCGGCGCATCGGCTCGCCCGCCGCGCCAATGCGTTGGTCCTTCGCGATAACGGCATGAGTTGCGAGCCCATCGCCGCAGTCCTGCTCCTCGACGACGACATGATCCGGAGCTGGTATCAGCTTTACCAGGGAGCCGGGATCGAAGGACTGGCCAGCTTCAACCACGAAGGCGGAAGCTGCCGGCTGACGGCGGAACAGCAGGACAGGTTGAAAGCCTGGATCGGCGCGACGCAGCCTGGCACGACACGTCAGGACACCCTGACCGGATTAGGCATGTCGTCGCGCCCAGCGGGACGTTGTCGGGAAATTTTACACATTTCAAAATATGAATTGGTGGATTCGTGGTATCCCATTGATATCCCGAGACTACTCTCTGCGGCTCAAATATTGCCTCCCGTTAATGTACGTTGTTAATTCGAGGCTTCGTCCGGATCGCAATCGGGGGGCCTGGATGAGGAAAGGACCAAGCCGTGATATATCGAACCCAGCATACGCGCGTTTCACTGTCGGTCTATGCCATCGGACTGCTGACCGCCGCGACGGTCCTGGCGCTGCCCACGGCATTGAAGGCAACACCGAGTTGCAGCGCCTCAGGAACGGTCAGCTGTTTTGCCGCGACCGGCGGCATCGTCACCTACAACGTGGCGTCGAACGGGGTATATAGCTTCCTGGTCTATGGCGGGCAGGGTGGTTCCAGCACGACCGGCAGTGGCCACGCGGGTGGCTTGGGTGCCGAGATCGGGGGCAGCTTCAACCTGCAGGCCGGCGACATCCTCAGGATCGCTGTCGGCAGCGCCGGTCAAACCGCCCTCAGCAATGGCGGCGGCGGAGGCGGTAGCTACGTCGTGCTGACGAGCGGACCGGACGATCCGAGCAACACGCTGATTCCACTGCTGATCGCCGCCGGCGGCGGCGGCGCGGGCAACTCGACGGCAACGGCCGGTATCGTCGGTTCCGCAACCACAACCGCGAGCAACGGCAGCAATGGGCTCGGCGGCACCAACGCCGGGCATGCCGGCACAGGCGGTAATGGTGCCACCGTGGCCACCGGCGGGGCGGCGGCCGGTGGCGGCACCGGATTCTCCAGCAACGGCGCGGCCAACAGTGCCAATACCGCCCAAGGGGGCGCCGCCTTCGCGAATGGCCTGGCCGGTGGCACCACAACCAATGTGAATGGCGGCACCGGTGGCTTCGGCGGCGGCGGCGGCGGCGGCCTCGGCAACACCGGCGGTGGTGGTGGTGGCTACAATGGCGGCGGCGGCGGCTTCAATGGCGGTAACGGCGGCGGTGGCGGATCCTATTTTGCCTCTGCCCTCGGTACGCTCGACCTGGCGGCGGCGGTCAGCGGCATCAATACCGGCAATGGACTGGTGGTCCTGACAGTGCAAGCCAGCGCAGACGCACCGGAGCCGGCGTCGCTCGGCCTTTTCGCTGCGGGCCTCGCTGGCCTGGCAGCAGCGCGCCGGCGCTTCCGGGCATTCCGGCTTGGCGCACTCCCTTCGTAAGGGGAGGTCAAAACCAGGGCAGACGGCCTTGTTGTGTATCGGATATACATCGAAAAATCAGCGTTGGGCCAATGCTTTCCGGGCGTTGCATGTAAGAAGGGCAAAACCGTGGGCACGCGCGTCTTGGGTCCCCTAAGGCGACACGAAAAAACGACCGCTTCAAGTTGGTGACCTTGACGGAATGTTATACCAACCGACGGCAACAATGACCCACTGGCCGTGCAACCCCGTCACGGTGGGCGCGGGCCCGCCATCCACGACTTCCGTTGTTGCAGCCTGGGAAAGTCGTGGATGCCGGCCTGCGCCGGCATGACGGGGTGGCGCCGGTCGGAGAGTCGATCTTTCGGCCGGCCGGTATTGCACCCTGACTCCGCCAAAACCCGAAGGTATCGCTTGCCAGTCGGATCGCAGGCGATTCTGCTGCGGTCCATGATCGGCCGCGGCTTCCTCGACAGCGAATCGCGACAGGACCTGACCAACTGGCTCGTGACGGGTCGGCCGCCCACGAGGACCTGGAGAACCCCACGCTCAACGCCAGATGGTGAAGGGACACCGTGCGTCGGATAAGTGCGACGCCAGCCTGGCTTTCATCCCTTTAGCCACTGGTTCGAACCGCTCGCACCCCGCTCCCATTTCACTGTGGCACCGGCGTCGGTGTCCGCGCTATGCTCCCAGGAAAGCGGACAGGAAACCAAGGAGCGTCCCATGCCGAATGACAGCCCAGCCAGTGCACGCGGCCCATCCGCGCCCTCCGGCCTCAATCACCTGGTGCTCAACGTCCGGAATCTGGACGAAACCCACCGGTTCTGGACCGAGAACCTGGGCTTCATCCAGGTCGGCGAATTCCGCCGGGACGAACCGACCGGCCCTCGGCGGATGCAGTTCTACAGCGGCGATCATGGCAACGGCCGTCTCAACCATCACGACATCGCGTTCATGGAAGTGCCGTCGCTGCCACCGCCCGGACCGGATGGCACCCTGGTCAGCGCCATCGGTCATATCGCGATTTCCCTGCCGGATCGGGACACGTGGCTGAAGCAACTCGCCTACCTGCAAGAAAAGGGCGTCAAATTCGAACGCCGGGTCGAACACGGCATGACCCACAGCCTGTATATCCGCGACAACAACGGATACACGGTCGAACTGCTGTATGAATTGCCGCGTGAGGTGTGGGAGGGCGATATTCAGGCGGCCCTGAACCACTACGTCGCGCTGCCGACCGAGGGCGAAGCCGCGCTGCAAGATCGCGGCGAAGGCTTCCCGGTGTTCGGCCGGGAGCCGGCGACGGCATAAGCCGACCGAATGCGCATGGCGGACCGGGGCGGCCGGCCGCCCCCTTTCGGCCCCGACCGCTCAGCGGCGTCCGTTCAGTCCATCATCTTCGGCAGGAGAAACTCCTTGATCGTCCGGGCAAATCGCTCCCGGAGACTTGGCAGGAAGGTGATGGTGTAGATCAGCCGCAGCGATGCCAGGAAATGCATATTGCGCTGGAAGAACTGGTATTCCTCGGCCGATTTGTCGGCAAAGTAATGCGTCAGGAAGCGATCCCACAGCCGAACGCCTGCCTCGTTCGGGATCTTCGTCGCCATCTCGCAAATGTCGAGTTCGGGGATCCCGTAGATGGTGCAGAGCAACCCGACGTCGAACAGGTAATGCCCCCGGGACAGGTCGCCCATGTCGATGATCACGGGCTCGCCGCCCCTGATCATGATGTTGCTGGTATGCAGGTCGAAGTGAACCAGCGTGTCGGCATCCGGAATGGACCGCAGCTTGCGCTGCAAAAAAGCGATCTCGTCGGCTGACAGTAAGAAGTCCATCTGGTCGATGTAATTCCCGAGGTTCTCCTTGATGTCTGGAAATACTTCCGGGTCGGCCTGCGTCGCGTGAACGGTCTGGGCAATCCGCGCGAGAGTCCGGGCGTGATCGTCGATATTGGCCAGGTCGCTTCTGATGACCGAGCTGAACAAGGTCGCGTCCAGCATCTCGTAGACGACACCCGTCCGACTGCCGCAGGCAACCACGTCGTAAGATATGGCGGTGGGAATTCCCGACACGAAAGCGGCCTTCGCGAACTCCTTTTCCTTTTCGGCGACGTCGGCGCCGATCCCTTCGTTGTAGAGCTTGACGATGGTCTCCTGGTCCAGCCGATAGCATTCGCCGCACACGCCGGCGGAGACGAACTCCAGGCCGTCGATGGAAATCTCCCGGACCTTGCGCCGGCTGGGGATGAGCCTGGAGAATCCCGTCATATCCAGGACGTCCTGAACCTCCCGCGTTACGTTGATCAGCAGCATCGAGCCGCCGCTCACCGCCAGCCGCTTTTGCGCGCGCAGAAGTTCCCGAAGTCCGACACTGGAGATGTAGGGACACGCGCCGAAATCCAGGACGAGGTGTCGAATTCCGTCCAGCCCCAGCTCCCGCTCAAGCACTGGCGCCGTCGTGCTATCCAGCCGGCCAGTCAATTCGAGGGTCAGTGTGTCGTCCGCTCGCTGCGCGTTGATGTGCATGACCAAGCCGTCCCCATTCCATGGCCAAAGTTCAGTTCTTCACGCTCGGTTATACAGGTGCCGCGATCGCCTGACAGCGAAGTGTATGAGACGTTGGACGCAATCAGGGTGCCCAAGCGCCATGGGAGCGGAAGCCTTCACACCCAACGCTGGACCCAGCGCGCCCGACGAGGTAGTGAGCCGCCATCATGGCCCGCACCGCGACAATCACCCGCACGACGTCGGAAACCGACATCACCCTGACCTTGGACCTCGATGGCACCGGGAAAGGCGACATCGCCACCGGCATCGGCTTCCTCGACCACATGCTGACCGCGCTTGCCCGCCACGGCTTGTTCGACCTGACCGTGCGCGCCAAGGGCGACCTGCATATCGACTTCCATCACACGACGGAGGATGTCGGCATCGTCCTCGGCCAGGCCTTCCATCGCGCGCTGGGCGACAAACGCGGCATCCGCCGGTTCGGCCACGCCCTGATCCCGATGGATGAAACCCTGGCCGAAGCGGCGATCGACATCTCCGGCCGGCCGTTCCTCGCCTGGAACGTGAGCTTCGAGCGTCCGAAGATCGGCGAAATGGACACCGAGCTGTTCGAGGAATTCTTCCGCGCTCTGGCCTTCAACGCCATGGTCACCCTGCATGTGACCCGGCGCGCTGGCCACAACGCGCATCACGTGGCGGAGGCATGCTTCAAGGCGACCGCACGGGCGCTGCGCATGGCCACCGAGATGGACCCGCGCGCCGGGGACGCGATCCCATCCACCAAGGGCGCACTATGAAGATGTGGACGGCGCATCTGCGGCCGGACGCTGAACCGATCCTGGTGCCCGAGGGATTTTCCTGGCTGGCCCTGATTTTCGGCCCGTTGTGGCTGGCGGTGCATCGAGCCTGGATTCCGGCCGTGATCGTGCTGGCGGCGGATGTCGTGGTCTCGACCCTGGTGCCGATGCCCCTGTCTATCGTGCTGGATGTGGGTCTCACCCTTTTGGTCGGCCTGTCCGCCCAGGACTTGCGGCGTTGGTCGATCGAGAATCGCGGCTACCTGCTGACCCATGTCATCGCCGCGCGTGACGAGGCGGAGGCGCTGGGCCGCCTGCTGACCGGCCGCCCCGACCTGGCGCGTCACTTCATGCCGCCGCAGACCGCGCGATGAACATCGTCGCGGGAATCACGCGATGAGAATCGTCGTCGTGGACTATGGCAGCGGCAACCTGGCCTCGGCGTCGCGCGCGCTGGCCCTGGCCGCCGAACGAGCGGACATCCAGGCAACCGTCACGGTCACCGCCGACGCGGACATTGTCGCGCGCGCCGATCGCATCGTTCTCCCCGGCCAGGGTGCCTTCGCCGATTGCTCGTCTGGGCTCGCCGCGGTGGACGGCATGCGCGCCGCGATCCAGACGGCGACGGATGCCGGGACCCCGTTCCTGGGCATCTGCGTCGGCATGCAACTGATGGCCCAACGCGGGCTGGAGCACGCGATCACCCAAGGTTTCGGTTGGATCAAGGGCGACGTCGCGGAAATGGCCGCACCCGGCCTGCGCCTGCCGCAGATGGGCTGGAACGGTCTGGACTTCGAGCCCGGCGCCCATCCGTTGTTGCAGGGCTTGCAACCCGGCGATCACACCTATTTTGTCCATAGCTACGCATTGGTCGACGGCGATCCGGCGCAAACCATCGCCACCACCGACTATGGCGGGCCGGTCGTCGCCTTCGTCGCGGCCGGAAATCGAGCGGGGACACAATTCCATGTCGAAAAAAGCCAGGACGTCGGCATCCGTATCCTGATGAACTTTCTGCGCTGGACACCCTGATCCCCATGGCGATCCCAACGTCCCCTTCCCCCACCCAGGAAACCGAACCGCAGGTTCTGGTCGAGCGGATCGCCGAGTTCGCAGGCGACGACCTGCACGATCTGTGCGAATCGGCAGACGCGGCGATCATCGATGGCGGCGGGTTCGGCTGGGTCAATCCGCCCGGGCGCCGGTCCCTGGAAACCTATTTCCGCGGCGTGCTGCTGGTCCCGGAGCGGGAACTGTTCGTCGCCCGCCTGAACGGCACCATCGTCGGCTCCGCCCATCTGGTCCGCCCGCCGCGCAACAACGAAGCGCAGGCGTTCGCGGCCCAACTCATGCACGCCTATGTCGCACCCTATGCGCGTGGTCACGGCCTGGCGCGGGAATTGACCATCGGGGTGGAGGAGCGGGCGCGCGAACTTGGCTACCATGTGCTGAACCTGGACGTGCGGGAGACCCAGGCGGCCGCTATACGATTGTATGAATCCCTCGGCTACACAAGCTGGGGTGTCCATCCGGAATACGCACTGGTGCGCGGTCAGGTCATTCGTGGCTTCTATTACTATAAAAGGTTGCGGCCAAGAAAGGGACAGCCCAGCGAATGAGCCGCCTGACGATCTACCCGGCCATCGACCTGAAAGACGGCCAGTGCGTGCGCCTGAAGCGCGGAGAGATGGATCAGGCCACGGTCTATTCCTCAGACCCCGGCGCGCAGGCGGCGGCCTGGCAGCAATCCGGATTCGCTTGGCTGCATGTGGTCGATCTGAACGGCGCCTTTGCCGGCAAACCGGTGAACGCGGACGCCGTCCGCTCCATCCTGAGCGCGGTTCAGGTCCCAGTGCAGCTCGGCGGCGGCATCCGCGACATGGCCGGCATCGCGGCCTGGCTGGAGGCTGGGATCACGCGCGTCATCCTGGGCAGCGCCGCGGCCAAAAACCCCGCCCTGGTCATCGACGCCTGCCGAACGTTTCCCGGTCGCATCGCTGTTGGAATCGACGCTCGCGACGGGTATGTGGCGACCGAGGGCTGGGCAGAGACGTCATCGCTGCCGGCCGGCGAACTCGGCCTGCGGTTCGAGGATGCCGGGGTCAGCGCCATCATCTACACCGATATCGGTCGCGACGGCATGCTGACCGGGCTCAATCTGGACCAGACCGTGGATCTCTCCAAACGGCTGACCACACCGGTGATTGCCTCGGGCGGGGTGGGATCGCTTGACGATTTGGCGGCCCTGGCGGCGGTGGCGGAAGGCACGCGGATCGAGGGCGTGATTGTCGGCCGAGCGCTGTATGATGGAAGGGTGGGGGCGGAAGAGGCGCTGCGTTTGTTCGCCAGTTGAGCGTTACATCTGGATGAATTTCGCGCTTATCCGGTAGTCTGGACCTTTTCAGCGCTGGGTTGTCGGGTTTGCACTTGCATTGCGCCTCCCCCCCCGGTCTATGAGCGACCACCATGCTCAAACTCCGTGTGATTCCCTGCCTCGACGTCAAAGACGGTCGCGTCGTGAAAGGCGTGAACTTCGTCTCATTGCGCGATGCCGGCGATCCGGTGGAGCAGGCCTCCGTCTATGACGCGGCCGGTGCGGACGAACTGACCTTCCTGGACATCACCGCCAGCCACGAAAATCGCGACACCATCCTGGACGTGGTGTCGCGCACGGCGGCACGGGTGTTTCTGCCGCTGACTGTGGGGGGCGGGATCCGCTCCACCGACGACATGCGCCGGTTGCTGCTTGCCGGCACCGACAAATGCAGCATCAATTCCGCCGCCGTGGCCCGCCCGGAGCTGGTGCGGGAAGCCGCGACCAAGTTCGGCAGCCAATGCGTGGTGGTGGCGGTGGATGCCAAGCAGACCGGCCCCGGCAAGTGGGAAGTCTTTACCCATGGCGGCCGCAACCCCACCGGCATCGACACCATCGACTGGTGCCGCCAGGTGGTCTCCCTCGGCGCCGGGGAAATCCTGTTGACCAGCATGGACCGCGACGGCACCGGCAAAGGCTTCGACCTCCCGTTGCTGCGCGCCGTCTGCGCGGCCGTGCGGGTCCCGGTGATCGCCTCGGGCGGTGTTGGAACCCTGCAACATTTCGTGGAAGGGGCGGAAGCCGGAGCGACCGGATTGCTGGCCGCCAGCGTCTTCCATTTCGGGACATTTACCATCAGTGAGGTCAAAATCGCCTTGAACGCCGCCGGACTGCCCGTACGCCTGCCTCGGATGGCCGCCTGAGATGACCAAATTGACCAAGAAGGCGGCCGCGGGGAAGCCAAAAGGCACATCCCGCAAGCCCAAGAAGCTGACCGCGGTTACGGACCGCTCGCGCCTGGCAGCGACCGCCATGGCGACACCGGCCGCACCATCGGTCGGCGGGGTAGACGCCGCCGTGTTGGATCGTCTGTGGTCCGTCGTCATGTCCCGGCGCACCGCCGATCCCACCGTCAGCCATTCCGCTCGGCTGTTGTCGCGTGGCCCCGCCAAGGTGGCGCAGAAATTCGGTGAAGAGGCGGTCGAATGCGTGATCGAAGCCGTCCTGGGTAACAAGGACGCCATCATCGCCGAGAGCGCCGACGTTTTGTATCACCTGCTCGTCGTGTGGGTCGCTTCGGACGTTGCGCCGCGAGACGTCTGGGCTGAGCTGCAACGCCGGGAAGGCATCAGCGGCGTGGCGGAGAAAGCATCCCGTGTGAGAGCGCTGTCAGGTGCATCCGGCGTGGAAACCAAGAAAATTCCCTGACCTTACTCTCGGGAGACACTTCATGCCGGTCAGCGGCCTGCCACCCTATGACGATACCAACATCTTCGCCCGAATCCTGCGCGGGGAAATCCCGTCGCGGAAGGTCCATGAGGACGAATGGTCGCTGGCCTTCCATGACATCAACCCGCAGGCGCCCACGCATATTCTGGTGATCCCGAAAGGGCCATATTGCTCGTTCGCCGATTTCAGCGCGTCGGCGTCGCCGGAGGAGATCGCCGGGTTCATCCGCGCCGTGGGCAAAATCGCCAAGGATCTTGGGTTGGAAGCGCCCGGCTATCGGATTCTGGCGAATATGGGGGAGCATGGCGGGCAGGAAGTGCCACATTTCCATGTGCACCTGTTTGCCGGACGGCCGTTGGGACGGATGGTCCCGGCGGCGTAGCGGCCGGCTGGCGGTCGCTTCAGAGCGGTGTGATACCCAGCCGACCTGACCATGGAGAAACGGCCTACCGCATCGTCAGCGCCCATTCCGTGTATTTCTTCGCCTTCGCATGCTGGTCGGCATAGTATTTGGCATATTCGTCGCCGACCATCACCTTCACGGCCAGGCCGACTTCTTCCAGTCGCTTGATATGCTCGGGATTGGCCATCGCCTTCGCGAACGCTGCTTCCAGCGTCTTGATGATCGCTGGCGGCGTGCCCTTCGGCACCGCGATCCCACGTGACGACGACGAAATGACCGAGGGATAGCCCAGTTCCACGGTTGTCGGGACATCCGGCATGAATTTCGACCGCTCCGTGTCCATCACGGCCAGCACGCGCACATCGCCGGACTGCATGCGCTTGACCACGCCGCCACCGACATTGTCGAACGCGACCTCCACATGGCCACCCAGCAGCGCTGTGACCTGTTGCGCGCCGCCGTCGAAATGCACGATGCGGAAATCGACCTTGGCCGCCTCGTTCATCATCAGGATCGCCAGATGGTCGTCGCTCAGGATACCGGTCGTGCAGGCGCTGATCTTGCCGGAGGATTTCCGCGCAGCCTCGACCAGATCGCCCAGCGTCCGATAGGGGCTGTCGCCTTTCACCCAGATGATGCCGGCGTCGACGACCTGGTTGATCAGCGGCACGAAACTGTCCAGCCCGAACAGCGACTTGCGCTCGGGGTCGAGAATGATCGTGTTCAGGCCCGGCAGGTTGATGAAAGCCAAGGTATAGCCGTCCGGACGGGCACGCGATGCCTCGGTCCAGCCAAGTTGCCCACCGGCGCCGGTCTTGTTCACAACGAGCACGGGCTGACCGATTTCCTTCTCCGCGAAGGACGCCGCGACACGAGCGCCGACATCGGTGCCTCCCCCGGCCGGAAACGCCACGATCATCTGGATGGGCCGGCGCGGGAAATCTTGCGCAAACGCGGCGGATGTCAGGGCGGAGGCCGCGAAGGGCGCAACCGCACCAGTGCCGATCAGGCCACGTCGGGTGATCATTGGGGTCTCTCCTCAGGCAATGGATCGGGGTGTCCTATGGCCGGGCAGGCGGCGCAACCCCAGATGAGCCGCCAAGGGTGGTCAGACATCACGCCCCGAGAGAAAGTTCTCCCCCTCCCCTTGCGGGAGGGGGCTGGGGGAGGGGTAGACTGGCACAAATGGTCGGGTCGAACCCCTCCCCCCAACCCCCTGCCGCAAGGGGAGG
>CALQHT020000069.1 GCA_943330455.2 Nitrosovibrio sp. Nv4
CGCAATGACAAATCGCATACGCTCGTCCATGACACCTGTGACTTTCCAAACCATCGGCAGGTCCTCCCTGCCGTAGATCGTGGACTGTCAACCATGTGCCCGGTCTGTTTTGTCAGGTATGTGCCCGGTTCATACCCCCGGCAACCCACTCTCTGGCGTTGAAGCGCGGGTTGCCGGATCAAGTCCGGCAATGACGAGGGGAGCGGGCGGTGCATCGGCCGATGGTGAGGGCCGTTGGTCATGCGCCGGCGCCGTCCGCGTCCTCTTGCGTCGGGGGCCGGAGATACTGATGCTATGGGATGGTTTCTCATGAACGTCTGGACTGTATGAAATGCCCCGCGCTGTGTTGCCGTATGGCGGGCTATGTGCGCGTCGGGCGAGAGGACATCCGCCGGCTGGCCAAGCATCTGAACCTGACGGTGCCCGATTTCGAAAAACGGCACATCGTCGAAATCACCAAGAAGGGCGAGAAACGGATAAAGGAAGGCTTCAAGACCTGCCAATTCCTGACCGCCGACCGGTTATGTGGCGTTTATGAGGCTCGCCCCAGCGATTGTCGCGGTTATGTCTGCTGGAACCAGGAAGACGAGACCGTCTACGATTATGCCGCCTTCCTGCAGGAACCGATCGGCAAGCTCCGGGATCGGGAGAAGGACATCAAGAAGTGATCCGCTGGCCGCCCGGTAGCAGATGCTGGCGCAGGAAAGCGCAGATACGGTCGTATTCGGCCTTCGCGGCGGACCCGGTGAAGCGGGCGCGCATGAACCCGTGGATCATGCCGCGCGCCTCCCGATAGGTCACATCGACTCCCGCCTCGGCCAGTTTCGCGGCATACAGCCGCCCGTCGTCGCGCACCGGGTCCAGTTCGGCGGACACCACATAGGCCGGCGGCAGGCCGGAGAAATCGGTGGCGATCGAGGGGCGCGCATAGGGGTCGGTCAGATTGGCGGGATCGGTCAAGAGAAGCTTCAGATAGGTGTGGCAGGCCGCGGTGGTCAGCCCATAACCCTCGGCATTGTCGATATAGGACCCGCCGGTCATCTCGGTCCCGATCACGGTGTAGATAACCGCCTGGGCGGCGATGCGGGGGCCGCCTCGATCCCGCGCGGCCAGGCAGAGCGAGGCCACCAAATGCCCGCCCGCGCTGTCGCCGACCAGGGCGATGCGCATGGGATTGATCCCGAACTCCCGCGCATGGTCGGCCAGATAGGCCAGGACGCCGAAGCAGTCGTTGAACGCGGCCGGGTACGGGTATTCCGGGGTCAGTCGGTAATCGACGCTGATGGTGGCAACGCCGACCTCCTGGGTGAATCCCCAGGCGATCGGATCGGAACTGTCAAGGTCGCCTTTCATGAACCCGCCGCCATGCATGTAGACGATGCAGGGCAATGCACCGGCGGCGTCGGCCGGGCGATAGAGTCGCACCGGGACCTCGCAATCCGCGGTGGGGATATGCAGATCCCGAACGGCGATCGTGTTGGGGCGAGGTGGCGCGATGCTGCGCGTATAGGCCGTCCATCCGGCGCGTTGTTCGGCGACGGTGGTGCCGCCATAGGCGACCTTCTGGGCGTCGGTCAGCACCTGCATGTCCGGATGCGGTTGGCGTGGTGTGTTCATCGCGGCGGGTCCTTTATGTCAGGCACGCCGGCAACGCGCTGCGCAACATCCATGGTTCGGTTCTTCCGCGGTTGGCGGTCACGCTTTCAGCCGACAAGCCCAGGAGACCGGCTGGGCTGCAGATCATGATAATTGATCGGGTTGGCGCTGCCCAGATGACAACTCGGATACGGCGACCTTGCCGGGGGTCGATGTAAGGTTACACCGAGCGCCGCAACCGCCGATCAATTGGGGGCATCGTGGGCATCCATGCGCCAACTGGAGCGATCGTCTTTGCGCGTTGCCTAGCCATCCAGGCGGAGGCTCATATAGACCCGCTCGAAGCCTTTCTCCCGGACCCGATGGGTTTCGGCAAAGCCGACCCGTCGATATAGCGCGATATTCTCGGTCATCAGGACGTGGGTATAGAGCCGGAGCACGCCGAAACCGCGACGGCGTGCCTCGTCCGCGGCGAAGGCGATCAGGATCCGGCCGAGACCCTTGCCCTGCCAGCCGGGCGCAACCGCGATGTTATCGAGCAGGAGACCGTCGTCCCGCGCCTCCAACACCAGGATGGCACGGATCTCGCCGTCCTGTTCCAGCACCCAGGTCTGTTCGTCCGCGATCCGGCGCGCGTAGTCGTCGAGCATCGGGCCGGGCGGCTTGCCGATCCGCGCGATGTAGGGGTGGTAGGCGGCCGCAACCAATGCCTGAACGGCCGCCGCCTCCTCCGGGTGGGCCAGCCGGATCGGATCGGCCCGAGCCGGCGGTGACGAGGAGCTACTTGTAGAGGGCACAATCCGGGTCCGGGGCGTTCGGTTCGTATCCCGGCAGGCCGGGAATGCCATGGCCCGGGGCGACGACATTTTCCAGGTCATCAGCGGCGGGTTTGCCGCCGAACCATTTCTCGGACAGGGCGGCGATCGTGCCGTCCTTTTTCATGCATTTCAGCACGTCCTCGATTTGCCCGCGCAGTTCGGCGGAATCCTTGCGGAACGGCGTTGCCCAATGTGCCCTTGTGTCCGTGAGCGTCCAATCCGCGATGAACATCGGATTGCGGCGCGCGGCATAGCGGACGACGGTATTGCCGGCGAGGTTGGCATAGGCGTGGCCGGACACCACGGCCTGCACGGCGTCCGGGTTGGTGTCGAAGGTCTGCACCGTGAACCCGTGCTGCTCGCCCATCTTCTTGGCGAGGTTCTCGTATGGCGTGCCCTTGTTGACCGCGACGACCTTGCCTTTCAGGTCGGCCCAATCCTTGATCGGGGCGGCGCCTTTCTTGATGCCGAACTGGTAGGCGGTCCAGATATAGCCCTGGGTGAACAACAACGCGTCGGCCCGTTCCGCCGTGACGGTGGTGGGCGCCGTCAGGAAGTCGTAGCGCCCGGACTGCAAGGCCGGGATCAGGCCGGAGAAGCTGGCCGACTCGATGACGATCCCGCGATTCAGCCGGCGCGCGACGTCGTTGAACAGGTCGATCTGGAAGCCCTCGATCCCGCCGCCGAGCTTGGGCATGGCGTGGGGGGCGAAGGTGCCATCGACGCCGGTTTTGAATGGGGCCTGGGGCTGGGCGAAGGCGGGGATGGTCAGCAGGCCGAACGCGGCGGCGAGCAGGGAACGTCGGAGCGTCATGGGGAAGGCCTCCTGATTTAGGGCGCGAGGATCAACATGGCTGTCGCCGGACGTGGTGGCAAACATGGCGCAGTCGGGTGGGTAAGCGGTCAACGCGTTCACATATTTCGGGCTTGGAGAAAATTCTCCCCCGCCCCTTGTGGGAGGGGGCGGGGGGAGGGGTTTCACGCAATGTTCGTGCGGGTTTACCCCTCCCCCCGGCCCCCTCCCACAAGGGGCGGGGGAGGTTCTTCTCCGTCGCGGCGATGCGTGAATACCGTAGGCCAGCGGGCGGGACGACAACAACCCGGGCTCAGCCGCGTTCGGGAAACAATCCCAGAAGACCGGCGGCGCTGGCATCGCAGCGGCCTCGCTCGGTGATCAGGCCGGTTACCAGCCGAGAGGGCGTAACGTCGAAGGCCGGGTTGGCGGCGGGACTGCCAGTGGCGGCGATCCGCATGGTGGCGATGCTGCCGTCGGGCAGCAATCCGGTCATGTCGGTGACCTCGGCCTGGGATCGTTCCTCGATCGGGATTTCGCGCAGCCCGTCGGCGACGGTCCAGTCGATGGTGGACGACGGCAGGGCGACCCAGAACGGGACATCGTTGTCCCGCGCGGCGAGCGCCTTCAGATAGGTGCCGATCTTGTTGGCGACATCGCCGGTTCGGGTCACGCGGTCGGTGCCGACGATGGCTAGGTCCACCTGGCCGTGCTGCATCAGGTGCCCGCCGGCATTGTCGGCGATCACGGTATGGGGCACGCCGTGCTTGCCAAGTTCCCACGCGGTCAGGGAGGCGCCCTGGTTGCGCGGACGCGTCTCATCGACCCAGACATGCAGGTCGATCCCGGCGTCATGTGCCATGTAGATCGGCGCGAGAGCGGTGCCCCAATCGACGGTCGCCAGCCAGCCGGCGTTGCAATGGGTCAGCACGTTGACGCGCCGGCCGGGTTTCGCCGCCTGCTCAATCAACGGTAAGCCGTGCCGACCGATGGCCTCGTTCTGAGCGGCGTCCTCATCGGCGATCGTGGCGGCTTCCTGGTAGGCGACAGCCACGCGTTGGTTGGCCGGGGTGTTGCGCAGCCGTGTCAGCATCCGGTCGATCGCCCAGCGCAGATTGATCGCGGTCGGGCGGGTTTCGGCCAGCATGGCGGCGTCGCGTTCCATGGCCTCGGTCGAGGCATCGACCCGCAGCGCCAGACAGAGACCATAGGCGGCCACCGCGCCGATCAACGGTGCCCCACGCACCTGCATGGAGCGGATGGCGTGCGCGACCTGGTCGCGATCCGTCAGGCGCAGGATATCCAATGCCCAGGGCAGCCGGGTCTGGTCGATGATGTGGACAGAGACTCCGTCCTGGGGATCGACCCAGACGCCGCGATAGGCGATTCCGTCAACTTTCATCGCGCCGAGACCTTCTGATGCAGCACGCAGACCAGGGTGAACAGGCGGCGCGCCGTATCGAAGTCGATGTCGATCTTGCCCGCGAGGCGCTGTTGCATCAGGTCCGCACCTTCGTTGTGCAAGCCTCGGCGGCCCATGTCGATGGCCTGGATGCGGGCTTCCCGGCCTTCCTCGACGGCCTTGATGTGGCTGTCCACCAGAAGTTGGTAGTCCTTCACCAGCCGGCGGAACGGGCCGAGCACGAGGCCGATGGCGACGATGGGGGTGTCGTTGCGGTCGTGGATGTCGAAGACCAGGCGGCCGTCGCGAATCGACAGATGCAGCACATAGGGGCCGGGCACGGAAACGCCTGTCAGCGGAACGAAGTGGTTGGCCGCGGCCAGGTCGGTGACCGCTTGCTCCCGGTCCGCTTCGATAAACGGAGACAGGCCGGCCGCTGCCTCATTGGCCAGGACCACACGTGCCAGGCACGCGGGGGAAGGCGTGGCCAAAGGGGTGGCCGCGGGGGGTGCCAAGGAGCGCGTTCGCATCATGCCCCGGTGGGGTCGCTTTTCAGCATGTTCAGGGTCACCATCAGGCCCACGGTGCCGCCCTTGATCGGTCGCAGCAGCGCCAGGCACAGGAACAGCGTCAGCGGCAGGAAGGTTACCGACATAATGAAGGTCGAGGGCTGGTGCGCCCGATCGACGAACATCATCAACGGGATAACGATATGGCCCACGACCAGGATCGTGAGATAGGGCGGGAAATCGTCGGCCCGGGCCAGACCGAGTGGCGCGGCACAGTTCTGGCAGGCGGAAACCACGCGCAGGAAACCGTTGAACATGTGGCTCTTGCCGCATGACGGGCAACGACCGAGCAGGCCGCGGCCGATGGCGGTTGACAGGGACGGCAGCGGTTCGGCTGGCGGCTCAATCACGCGATCGGGCTGCCATTGGGTGGGGGCCATGGTTGATCCTTGCAGGCCAAGTCTTCTTCCGATCGGGGCAGGATAGGCCATGCTGCACCGCAACACCACATATCTTGTCCTGGCAGTGCCCGACTCCAAGAGCGGTTGGGACAGACGACCGCGCAATTCCTGGTAGATTTTTGCTGGTGTGGCGCTGTCTTGCGGGACTGCGTCAGTCGCGGGACATTGTACGCATGGCACGTATTCTGATCATCAACCCGAATTGTTCGGCCGACTGCACCCAAGGCATCTCCGACGCCGTCGCGCCGTTCCGCTTCCCTGGCGGACCGACCCTGGACGTCGTGACCTTGGCGGAGGGGCCGCCGGCGATCTACGGCTGGCGTGACTGGCACGGCGTAGTGGAGCCCATGTGCCGGCTGATCGAACGCTCACAAGCCGATATCTACGTGATTGCCTGCGCGTCCGATCCCGGAATTGAAGCGGCTCGGGCGACAACATCGCGTCCCGTTTTGGGTGTCTTCCGCTCCGCCGTGGCGACCGCGGTCGCGCGCGCCGAACGATTTGGCGTGATCGCGATCGTGGAGGCATCCAAGGGCCGGCATCGTCTGGCACTGCGCGCCATGGGTCTGGACGACAGGCTGG
This sequence comes from Nitrosovibrio sp. Nv4, assembly GCA_943330455.2. Lineage (GTDB taxonomy): Bacteria > Pseudomonadota > Alphaproteobacteria > Acetobacterales > Acetobacteraceae > Rhodopila. The sequence continues at coordinate 6,162 of CALQHT020000069.1, forward strand.
CCGCGGAGGTGGCGCTGAACGTCACTATGGAAACCCTGCTGGAGCCCGAGTCTGCCCGGAAGCGACTGATCGAGGCCGGCCATGAACTGGCGGCTTCGGGCGCCGAGACCATCATCCTGGGGTGCACCGGCATGGCGCACCACCGGGCGGCGATCGAAGCGGCCGTCGGATTGCCGGTGATCGAACCCTGTCAGGCCGCCGCATCACTGGCGATCGGATTGGCTCTGTCGGCGCCGGACGTCGGTCAATCGACCACGACGTAGAGGTCGGGATCCGATCGCGAAGGCGCGGTCAGACGTGAATGTCGAGCTTCCGCTTTTGTTCCTGCTTGTCGGACTTCTGCATATCCGACGTCGTTTCCGAGGACCGATCACGGCCGTGATCCGGTTCCGCCCGCTTCGGGGCCGATTTATCGATCTGGGCTGCCGCCGCAAATGCGCTACCCGCAACGCCGCTGATTCCGCTCATCACGAAGTCTCCCGTTTCGGGCCGGCATCCGTGCCGACCGAGTGAGAGAATGGCAGGCGAAGGTTAACGGACCCTTAAAACGGACCCGTTTGGTTCCATTATTTTCGCCGCCGTCCAAGGGTGGAATAGCGCGGATATGGGCGGGTGAGGGGGCACATTAACCGCCGTGGGTGCTCTGCCAACCGGCCCGGATTTCAGCGAATTGTTAAGCAAATCAAGCCGAAAGCTTAAGGCACTTCTTGCGATCTCCGTTGGGACCGCGCACCCCGTCGGCAAGGGCGATGGGGCCAATGACGGTGAGGGCAACGCAGAGGGGCGCGGTCTCAACCCCGCCGTACAAACGCACCATCGCCCGGCTGGGCCAAAACAGTCGTGCCGTCCCAGATCAGCCGCCCCCGCAGATAGGTCGAGGCCACGCGTGCCCGCATGGCGCGTCCGTGATAGGCGGACCAGCGCATTTCCGGCCGATCCACGATCGTGGCCTGGTCGAACACGAAGTCGCCCTGCTCCAGAACCAGCAAATCCGCGTCGGACCCGACCCGGATGGCGCCCTTCTTGGGCCAGATGCCGTGCAATTGCGCGGACCGTTCGGCGCAGTAGGTGGCCATCAGGGTGGGGGACAGGCCGCGTTCATCCAGCAAGGTGAACATCAGCGGCGCGAAACTCTGCAATCCGGTCAGCCCGGCCCCGCAGGCGAAAATATCGTCGAACTGCTTGCGCTCGATCGGCCAGGGGGCATGGTCGGTGGAGACATAGGCGATCTTGTCGGCGACCAGGCACTGCCACATCCGCTCCACTTCCGCGGCTGTGCGGAAGGGCGGGTTACATTTGCCGAACCCCTTCAGGCGAACCAGATCGTCCTCGGTCATGCACAGATACTGGATGCAGGCCTCGCCGGTCGTCGTGGCGCCCATTGCCCGGAACGCTTCCGCCAGTTCGAAGCCGCGCGCGATGGAGGAATGCGCGATATGCACATGCGCCCCGGTCTCCAGCGCCATCTCGAAGATTTCGAGGTCGGCCATGGATTCGGCCAGAGCCGGCCGGGTCCGGGCATGCATGATCGGGTCGGTGCGCCCGGTGGTGCGCGCTTCGGCGGTCATTTTCTCCACCAGTTCCTGGTCTTCGTTATGGATCGCCACCGGCAGGCCAGTCTTGGCGATTTCCCGGAACGCCGCCAGCATCGTCGGATGGTCGATGCGCGGGAACCGAACGGCGTCGTATTCATAGGTCGAAAGCTTGAAGGCGGAGATCCCGGCGGCGGCGAGTTCGGGGATCGCATCGATGCCACCCGTCTTCGTGATGGTGCCGTACAGCGCCATGTCGACATAAGCCGTCCGCTCCACCCAGCCGATCTTATCCTGCAGAAGCTGGGCATCCGTGACCGGCTTCGGCACATCATAGGGCATGTCGCAGCACGTGGTGACGCCGCCGGCCGCCGCGGATCGGGTCGCGCTCTCGATTCCCGGCCAGCCGGCCGACGACGACGTGTGCATATGCCCATCGACCAGACCGGGCAGGATCAGCCGATCCCCATGGTCAATCGTTTCCGCCGCCGGGGGCGGAGTGCCCTGGCCGATCGCGGCGATGATTTCCCCACGAATCGCCACATAGCCCCGCGGCAGGATGTTTTCGGTGGTGACAAGTGTGCCGATGATGACGCGATCGAACGGAGTTGACACGGTTTGACCTGTTTTCCCGGGTGAAGCTGTCACGCATGCGCTTGCCGTTCTGGCGGCGCGACCTTACGAAGCAGACCATTGGCCTGAGGCTCAGGCTAGACCGCGCCGGAAGATCAGCCAACCCTTCTGTCCCGCGCATAACGGAGGCATTGAATGATAACCCATGAAGTCAAGGTTTACCCGTCGAAGACGCCTCTGAAGCGCGAGGATCAACTGGCCTGGAAGATCGCCGGCGTCGCGACCGATCGCGTCGCGGTCCAAAAAGACGTCGCGGGCATGATCATCAACCGCATCATCGACAATGCGTCGGTGGCGATCGCCGCCATCAACCGCCGCCCGGTGACGTCGGCGCGCGACATGGCTCTGGCGCGCCCGCACAAGGGTGGCGCGACGGTGTTCGGTGCGGCGGCCGGCAAGCGGGTGACTCCGGAATGGGCGGCGTGGGCGAACGGCACCGCGGTGCGCGAATTGGATATGCACGACACGTTCCTGGCGGCGGATTATTCGCATCCGGGCGACAATATCCCGCCGATCCTCGCCGTCGCCCAAACCGTGGAGAAATCCGGGCGCGATCTGATCCGCGGGCTGGCTACCGGGTATGAAATCCAGATCAACCTGGTGCGAGCGATCTGCCTGCATGAGTTCAAGAAAGATCACATCGCGCATCTTTGCCCCGCTCAGGCGGCTGGCATCGGCACGTTGCTCGGTTTGAAGCAGGACGTGATCTACCAGGCGGTGCAGCAGGCGTTGCATGTCAGCTTCTCCACCAGGCAATCGCGCAAGGGCGAAATCAGCTCCTGGAAGGCCTATGCCCCGGCCCATGCCGGCAAGCTCGCCGTCGAAGCGGTGGACCGGGTGATGCGCGGCGAAGGCGCCCCCAGCCCGATCTACGAAGGCGAAGACAGCGTGATCGCCTACATGCTCGGCGGCTCCCAGGCCGTGTACCACGTGCCCCTGCCGGATGCCGGCGAGGCGAAGCGCGGCATCATGGACAGCTACACGAAGGAACACAGCGCCGAATACCAGTCGCAGGCGCTGATCGACCTGGCGTTCCGGATGCGCGAGTCGATCGAGGATATCGAGCAGATCGAGAAGATCGTCATCCACACCAGCCATCACACCCATTACGTGATCGGCACCGGTGCCAACGATCCGCAGAAGATGGACCCGAAGGCGAGCCGGGAGACCTTGGATCACTCGATCATGTATATCTTCGCCGTGGCGCTGCAGGACGGCACCTGGCACCATGTCGAGAGCTACACGCCGAAGCGCGCCGGCCAGGCCGAGACAGTCAGGTTGTGGCACAAGATCGAAACGACGGAAGACCCGGAGTGGACCCGGCGCTATCGCGCGACCGATCCCAACGAGCTGTCGTTTGGCGGGCGGGTCGAAATCTTCATGCGCGACGGCTCGAAGATCGAGGACGAGATGGCCGTTGCCAACGCGCATCCGCTGGGGGCGAAGCCGTTCGGGCGTGACGACTATATCAACAAGTTCCAGATCCTGACGGATGGGTTGATCACCAAGCGCGAATCGAACCGGTTCCTGGAAGCCGTGCAGGATCTGGCGAAACTGCCGGCGGGTGAACTGCACCGGTTGAACGTGGCGCTGCCGGCGGGCACGCTGGCTGTCGGCAAGCCCGGTATTCTGTGATTCGAACTGGCGGAAAGATCGACCTGTGCACCGCCCCCCTCGTCATTGCCGGGCTTGACCCGGCAATGCACGCTTCAACGATAGGGAGCGGGTTGTCGGATCAGGTCCGGCAATGACGGTAAGGGGGACGCTATGGGTCATTCTTTCCGCCGGTTAGTATAGGGTCTGGCATTCAGTAAGGAGGGACGAAACCATGAGCGAGACCGCGGCACTTCCCAATCGCGCCAAGAAGGGCGTCGGCCTGTCCGGCATCACCGCCGGCAACACCGCCTTGTGCACCGTCGGGCGTTCCGGCAACGACCTGCACTATCGCGGCTACAACATCCTCGACGTCGCCGACACCTGCGAATTCGAGGAAATCGCCTATCTGCTGGTGCATGGCAGCCTGCCGACCAAAGCGGAACTCGTGTCCTACAAGGCCAAGCTGGTTTCCTTGCGTGGACTGCCGGCCTCGGTGAAGGCCACCTTGGAATCGCTGCCCGCCGCGGCGCATCCGATGGATGTCATGCGCACGGGCGTGTCGGCTCTGGGCTGCGTGTTGCCGGAAAAGGACGATCAGAACCCGCCGGGCGCGCGCGACATCGCCGACCGCCTGATGGCCAATCTCGGCTCCATGCTGCTGTATTGGTTCCATTACGCGCATAACGGCAAGCGCATCGACGTCGAAACCGATGACGACAGCATCGGCGGGCATTTCCTGCATCTGCTGCACGGCAAGAAGCCCAGCGACATGTTCGTGCGCGCGATGCACACCTCGCTGATCCTGTATGCGGAACATGAGTTCAACGCCTCCACCTTCACCTGCCGGGTCGTTGCCGGCACGGGGGCGGACATGTACTCGGCCATCACCGCGGGCATCGGGGCGTTGCGCGGTCCGAAGCATGGCGGTGCCAACGAAGTATCGTTCGAGATTCAGAACCGCTACGCCAACCCCGATGAGGCGGAGGCCGATATCCGCCGTCGCATCGCCAACCGCGAAGTCGTGATCGGCTTTGGTCATGCCGTCTATACGATCTCGGATCCGCGCAATGCCGTGATCAAGGACGTCGCGCGCCGGTTGTCGGATTCGGCCGGGTCGATGCGGCTTTACGACATCGCCGACCGGATCGAGGCAACGATGTCCGATGCCAAGAAGATGTTCGCCAATCTCGATTGGTTCAGTGCCATCAGCTACCACATGCTGGGCGTGCCGACGGCGATGTTTACGCCGCTATTTGTGATCGCGCGCACGTCCGGCTGGGCGGCGCATGTGATGGAACAGCGTATCGACAACAAGCTGATCCGCCCGACCGCGAATTACATCGGGCCGGAGGATCGGGCATTCGTGCCGATCGAAAAACGCGGCTGAAACGCTGGGCTTTTTCGTAACGCAACCGCCGCGACAGCGATGTCGCGGCGGTTTTGTTTTGTGCGGACGCTACCGGAAACCAGGGTTTTTTCACGAAGATCAGTAAAATGCGGTGAGTTTTCGTTGACAGACAGAGGTAGGCCGGGGAATAGCGGTAGAAGTGACCGGGAATCGACTCCACTGATATGATGGGGAAGGGGCCGCGGTCATCCAAAGCAGAAGGACGGTCCATGGACCGAGGCCTCGTCCTGACGGAGCTATGCACCTCCGACCCATCCAGTGTGGGCCATGGTCGTTCATGTCCAGAAACATCGTTCCGGGACGATCCGGGCCGGGTCGGAACCGGTCTGACGGTCGACTTCCGTCGTTGTCACACTGACATGCGGTCATTGAAAACCCCACGCAATAGCGACTGCCCTGGAACGACCGCGATTCGGCGCGTGTTTGGGACCACCAGCGGCACAGCCACCCTGAACAGGAGTCGTCACTGGTGAGCACAGAAGATACGACAGTCGAGGCCGAGGCCGCGCAGCCTCTGGCGATGCGGGCCGGCCCCCGCAAGACCGCCGCGAAGTCCGCGGGGCGCAAAACGGCTGGAAAGAAAGCGGCTGGCAAGAAGTCCGGCGCCAAGGCGGCGGCGAAAGCGCCCGCTCGCAAAACATCCGGCAAGGTGACAGGCAAGAAGGCCGCGGCGAAAAAGACTGGCACGAAAAAGACTGGCACGAAGAAGACTGGCGCAAAAAGCACTGGCGCAAAAAGCACTGGCGCAAGGAAAACCGGCGCGAAGAAAACCGGAGCGCGAACCGCCACCGCGAAATCTGCTCCGAAGAAGGCCGCCGCGACCAAGACCGTTGGGGCAAAGAAAGCAGGCGCCAACACAGAGGCCGGGAAAGCGCCCGCCAAGGCAGCGGGGAAGCAGAAGGCAGGTGCGAAGGGGGCAAAGCGGAAGGCCACAGGCGGCAGGTCGGTGTCTGCCCCGAGGTCGGCACCGCGGAAGAAAACCGCCGCTAAGTCGTATGGCGGCAAGGCAACGGCCAGGAAAACCTCCGCCCGTTCGGCGAGTTCCAAGACTGCCCCTCGCAAGTCCACGGGCAAGCAAGCGACGACCCGCACCTCAACCGCCAAAGCCGCCCGCAAGACCGGAGCCGGCCGCCGCGGCGTCGGGAGGCCGCGCAAGAAGCCAATCGGTGATGCCGGGACGTCCGGCACGCAGACATAGGCACCGATCGCGGTTAGAGCGGTTTCCGATCTGGGCGAATCGGTACCTCCGGCGGGGTTTGGACGGCCGGAAATGCTGGAAATATCTCGCGCATCGGGGAGGTGTCTCAATCTGATCGGAAAACGCTCTAGGCGGGCGGTCAGAGATTGGGGGCTGGCCGTCCCCCTCGCATCGCCGCCGTCTTGTTCCATCCGGCCGAACCAATGACCGATGCCCCCTTCACCGTCATTGCCCGATCAAGTCCGGCAATAACGGCGAAGGGGGGGCATCGGTCATTGGCTCGACCGGATGGCATTATCGCGCCACCCGCACCACCAGTTTCCCAGTATTGCCACCCCGGAACAGCATGCCCAGCGCTGCCGGAGCGCGCTCCAGGCCGTCCTCGAAATGCAGCTTCTGTTGCAACCGCCCCGCTCGTAACTGGGCCGCGAGCCAGGTCCGCGCCTCGGCATAGCGGTCGTGGTAGTCGAACACGATGTAGCTTTGCATCCGCATCCGCCGCCCGCCCATCATGCCCAGGTTGCGCACGCCGTATGGCTCGGTTGCGGCGGCCTGGGAGATGCGGCCGCAGCACACGATCCTGCCGCCGACGCGCATGTTCGCCAGAGCCGCATCCAGCATCGCTCCGCCCACATTGTCGAAATAGACATCGATCCCCTCCGGGCAGGCCTGCCGGATCGCCTCGGTCAGGTCGGGCACCGATTTGTAGTCGATGGCGGCATCCAGCCCCAATGTCTCGGTCAGGAAACGGCATTTCTCCGGCCCGCCGGCGATTCCGACCACCCGGCACGCCTCGATCTTGCCCATCTGCGCCGCGATCTGCCCGACCCCGCCGGCCGCGGCGGAGACCAGCAAGGTCTCCCCAGGCTTCAGCGCGCCGACATCGCGGATACCGAAATAGGCGGTCAGGGCGCTGGTGCCGAGGGGGCCGAGCCAATCGTCGATGGTGCCGAGGGAGAGGTCGAGATGCTGGGTTTCGCGGCCTTTCAGGGTGGGATGCGACTGCCATCCCGTCCGCCCCTGCACGATATCGCCCGTCTTGAACCCGTCCGCTCGGCTTTCCACCACTCGCGCAATGCCGCCCGCGCGCATCGGGTCGCCGATCTCGATCCGCCTGGTGTAGCCGGGGGAGTCGCCGATCCAGGATCGCATGGCGGGGTCGATGGACAGATACAGTGTCTCGACCAGCAGTTCGCCGGCCTCCGGGGCGCGGATCGGCACCACGTCCTCATTGAAATTTTCCGGACCGGGGATGCCGGAGGGACGGGCCTTCAAGGTGATGCGGTGATTGGCGTTGCGCAAGGTGGGCGCATCCGCCGGGGAGGCGCCGTTGGTGGCGTCTTGCATGGTCAGTCTCCTCCTCCGGGGTATCGACAGGCCGCCGCCACGGCAGCATGCTTTCCGGCAACCAGGAGGAAACTATGCCAAACGATCTTGCGCCAGAGGGGATAGTGGGAAGCAGTGCGACGATCCGGGCGCCGGTGGTGGAAACCACGGCGGGACGGGTGCGCGGCGCGGTCATCGACGGCGTGCTTGCGTTCAAGTCCGTGCCGTATGGCGCGCCGACCTCGGGTGCCAATCGTTTCATGCCGCCAATGCCGCCGACCGCTTGGGGCGGGGTGCGGGATGCGCTGGACTATACCGGCAAGGCCCCGCAGGCCGGTTTGCGTGCCGCGACCAGGCCGGAGCTGGAAACACTGTCCGGCGTGCCCGATCCGTCGCCGGAAACCGAGGACTGCCTGACCGTCAACGTCTGGACACCGGCCGCGGACGGAGCGAAGCGGCCGGTCATGGTGTGGTTCCATGGCGGTGCGTTCGCGTATGGCAACGCTAACCAGGCTCGGTTGCAGGGCAGTCGTTTGGCGCGGCGCGGCGATGTCGTCGTGGTCAATGTCAACCAGCGCCTGAACATCTTCGGTCATCTGGATCTGTCGTCGATCGCGCCGTCGGAATTCGCTCGGTCTGGGAATGCCGGCACGTTGGACATGGTCGCGGCGCTGGAATGGGTGCGCGATAACGCCGCCGCGTTCGGGGGCGATCCCGACAATGTCACGATCTTCGGGGAATCCGGTGGTGGTGGGAAGGTCAGCGTCTTGCTCGCCATGCCGTCGGCGCGAGGCCTGTTCCATCGCGCGATCATCCAGAGCGGGGCCTGTATTCGCCTGCGCACCAAGGAGCGGGCGGCGAAGTTGACGGATGCGGTATTGAAGCAACTCGGGCTGACGTCGGGCGACATTGGGCGATTGCAGGCCCTGCCGATCGCGGCTCTGCTGGGGGCGGTCAATCCGGCGCAGAAGGCGTTGGGCCCGTCGCCGACTCCGCTGATGGATCGCTATCCGTTCGGGCCGGTGGTGGATGGCGATGTCGTGCCGCGCCATCCCTTCGATCCTGACGCGCCGGACATTTCCGCCGATATCCCGCTGATCATTGGCGACATGAAGGACGAGACCACGATCTTCATGGCCACCGACGACAAGGTCTGGCATCGCACCCTGACCGAGGACGAACTGCGCGCCCGCGTCGCGGCCCTGGCCGGCGAGCACACGGACCGCGTTTTGGAAACCTATGCGCGCCTGTATCCGGGGGCGCGCCCGGCCGAACGGCTGATCGCGACGACGACCGACAGCAATTTCCGCATCCGGTCGTTGACGTTGGCGCAACGGCGGGTGGCCAAGAACCGGGCGCCGGTGTGGATGTATTCGTTCGATTGGGAAACGCCGGTGCATGGCGGTCGGCTCAAGGCGCCGCACGCGATGGATGTGCCGTTCGCGTTCGACACGCTGGACCTGACGCATCTGACCGATCTGAGCGCGGATGCGCTGGGGCTGGCCGCGACGATGTCCGGGGTCTGGGCTGCGTTTGCCCGTTCCGGCGTGCCGGCACATGAGTCGATTCCAGATTGGCCCGCCTATGACACGGACCGGCGGGCCACCCTCTCGCTGGATGCGACGTGTCGGATCGACAACGATCCACGCGGCGAGACACGGCAACTATGGCAGGAGATCACGGGCACTGTTTAGCAGCCGCCACTCGCCTGATACCAAGGGCCCTGACCTTTGACTGATAACGCCGCCCTAATCCCCCTTACGCCCTCACGCCCTCACGCCCTCACGCCCTCACGCCCTCACGCCCTCACGCCCTCACGCTCTCACGCTCTCACGCTCTCACCGTCATTGCCGGGCTTGACCCGGCAACCCACCCCCCGCCGTTGAAGCGTGGGTTGCCGGATCAAGTCCGGCAATGACGGTGGGCGGGGGAGGGGGGAGGGGGGCGCCGGACGATTTCCCAACCCAACGACATCCAGGAACAATCCATGCAAGTCCAGACCGTCACCGGCTCCATCCCGCTTTCCGCCCTCGGCCGCACCCTGACGCATGAGCATCTGTTCATCGCGTTCTCGGGCGCCGAATTCGATCCCACCGCCATTTTCGACCGGGCCGGCTTCGTGGCCGAGGCGGTCAAGCGCCTGCGCCAATTGCGGGAGGAACACGGCGTTCGCAGCTTCGTCGATCCATGCCCGATCGAACTCGGTCGCGACGCCGGGATGATGAAGGAAATTGCCGAAAAATCCGAAATGAACGTGGTCTGCACAACCGGGTTCTATTTCGAGATGCTGGGCCTGCCCTTCTACTGGCGTGCTCGCACCCCCGAGGAGATCGCCGAACTCTATATCCGAGAGATCACCCACGGCATCGGCAATACCGGCGTGAAGGCAGGCGCCATCAAAGTGGCGACCGGCGCGCCCGACATCACCGCGCTGGAAATGAAGTTCCTGGAAGCCGCCTGCATCGCGCAGAAGGCAACCGGCGTGCCGATCATTACCCACACGCAGGATGGCGTGAACGGGCCGGAACAGCAGGTCGCGTTCGGCAAGGGCGGCGTCCCGGCGCATAAATGTCTGATCGGCCATTGCTGCGGCAATGCGGATCCAGCTTATCACAAGCGGGTTGTCGATGGGGGCTCCTATATCGGTTTCGACCGCATCGGCATCCAGCGGCTGCAACCCGATGCGGTGCGCGCGGACAACCTGGTCAAGCTGGTGCGCTCCGGCCACAAGGCGCAAATCATGATGTCGCAGGACCGCCATTGCGGCTGGCTGGGCAAGATGGCGCGGCAGGTTTCTGCGGAGGAACAGGCCCATATCGATGCGCTGAGGTCTCAGGGCAACTGGCCGCCGCCCTACACCTATCTGTTCACCGATTTCGTGCCGATGCTGCGTCAGCGTGGTCTGTCGGACGCGGAGATTTTCTCCATGCTGGATGACAATCCGCGCCGCTTCTTCGCCGGAGAGCCACTGCCACTGCCGAACGCCTGATCCAAGGAGGAAACGACCATGCTGGCCCTGGTCACCACACCCGACGGCCCTGCCCCAATGGCGATCCGGGAGGTCGATGAGCCCGTCTCCGCGGCCAACCAAGCCCTGATCGCGGTGCGCGCCTTTTCGCTGAACCGCGGCGAATTGGCCTCGATCACGCGGAACGGGGAGGGGTGGATCCCGGGCCAGGATGTCAGCGGCGTGGTCCTGCAACCAGCGGCGGATGGCAGCGGGCCTCCCGTCGGCGCGCGGGTCGTGGCGCTGATGGATGAGTTCGGTTGGGCGGAACGGGCCGCGGTCGGGACGCATCGGGTGGCGGTGCTGCCCGACGCTGTCTCGTTTGCCCAGGCCGCGACATTGCCGGTCGCTGGGCTGACCGCTTTGCGCACCCTGCGATTGGGCGGCGCCTTGGTCGGTCGCCGCGTCCTGGTGACCGGTGCAGCCGGGGGCGTGGGCACCCTGGCGGTGGAGATCGCGGCACGCTCCGGTGCGCAGGTCACCGCCGTGGTCGGGCGGGCAGACCGCGCCGCCGGTCTCACCGCGCTCGGCGCCGCCGAGGTGGTGGAGGGGATCGAAGCCGCCTCCGGCCGCTATTGGTTGATCCTGGAGGCGAGCGGCGGCGCGTCCTTGTCCCATGCGTTGAAGCTGATCGAGCCGCAAGGCACCGTGGTCGTCTACGGGAATTCATCGACCGAACCGTCGACGATCTCCTTCGCGGATTTTCGCGGTGCCCAAAATGCCAGAATACAGAGCTTTTTTTACTTCACGTCGGAGGCCGAAGAGCGGTTCGCACCGGATCTGGCATTGCTTGTGTCGCTGATTGCCGAGGGAAGCCTGCATCCGGTGATTGGCGTCGAACGAAGCTGGCTGGATTTCGCCGAAATCGCCGATGCGCTGCGGTCGCGGAGGATTGCCGGAAAGGCGGTGTTTCGTCCCGGCGACTGATATTGGCTGGTCGAGGATACGGGGTTCCCCGCTGACATCAGCCGGCCGGACAGGATGATCTAGATCGCCCGCACGTCCCGATCGGCGCAGGCGGCGGAGGCATCGCGCGAAACGCCTCGGGGGCGCGAGAAGGCCATGGTGGGCTCTCGGGCGGCAACGGCGAGTTGGTCGACCCGGCCCGGATTGGGACGCGTTGTCGGCCCTGAACCCGGATGCCGCGGCGATCAGGACTTGACGAACCAAATCGCGGGTTCGATGACGCTCGGAACAATCGGGCATAACGGTCCCGGGCGGGGCAGGGAGAGACGGGCATGACCAACCGACGCGGCGCGACGACCCAGCGCATGACCAGGCGGAGCTTGCTCGCGGCAACCGCTCTGCCGCTGACCGCGCCCTTCATCCAGGCACGCGCAGCCGAGGAACTCGTCTTTGCCAGCTACGGTGGTTCGATCGAGCAGTTCCTGCGCAAGGACCTGCTGCCGACCTTCGAGAAGGAAACCGGCATCAAGGTCGTCTATTCCGCCGGCACAGCGCTGAGCCAGTTGTCCAAGGTCATCGCCACGAAGTCGCGCCCGGAGATCGACATCTATTGGTCCAACGACCTGACGCATGCCGCCGGCAAGGCGATGGGTCTGTTCGACAAGGTGGACCCGGCGATCGTGACCAACCTGAAGGAGATGATCGACGGCGCGCTGGACCCCCAGGGCATCGGCGTCACCACGCATATCGCCAGCACCGGCCTCCAATACAACACCGAGAAGTTCAAACAGGCCGGTTGGGCGCCGCCGACCTCCTGGTACGACCTGTGGGACCCGAAGTTCAAGGGCAAGGTCGCGATGTATTCGATCAGCGTGTTGTATTCGCAGGAACTGCTCGGCGCGATCTCTCGCCTGACCGGCGGGTCCGAGTCCGATATCAGGCCCGGCCTGAAGAAGATCCGGGAACTGAAGGACATGGGCAATATCGCCGCCTTCGCCAACTCCCCAGCCGAGATGGACAACATCATGGCGCAAGGGCAGGCCTGGATCACCTATAACGGCAACATCCGGACCCTGCTGATGAAGTCGCAGGGCGCGCCGATGGAATTCGTCGTGCCGAAGGAAGGGGCGATCCGTTTCAGCCTGTATTCTGATGCGATCAAGGGCGCCCCGCACCCGGTCGCGGCACAGAAATTCACCGAATTTTTCCTGCGCAAGGATATCCAGGAGCGCACCGCGGAGGGCATCTTCTACGCGCCCACCAACCGGAACGCCGTGCTGCGACCCGATCTTGCGGCCGTCATGCCCTATGGCACGAAGGCGGTCGCCGCCTTGATCAAGCTGGAACGGGACCCGATGAACCGCGATCTGGGCGAGTGGATTGAGAAGTGGAACCGCTCCATCGAATCCTGACCGGATCCTGTCCGTGCGCCGCTTCCTGACCAGCCGTCACGCGACACCGTGGCTTCTGCTGCTGCCCGCCTCGGTGCTGTTCGCGGTATTTTTCGTGGCGCCGTTCATCACCTTGGGCATCAACAGTTTCTACGATTACGGCCGCATGACCGGCATCATCCACGTCTTCACGTGGAAGAACTACGAGAAACTGTGGCTCGACGAGTATTACCTCTCGGTCATTGGCGCGACCTTTCGCCTGTCATCCATCACCGCGCTGGTTACCCTGGTGATCGGCTATCCGGTGGCGCTGTATCTGACGGTTGCCTCCCCGCGCGCGAAAAGCTGGGTGATCGCGCTGATCCTGTCGCCGTTGCTGGTCAGTGTCATCGTGCGCACCTTCGGCTGGGCAATCATCCTGGGCAAGAACGGCCTGATCGAGCGGGTTTTCACCGCGATCGGCATTCCCGGCACCGATTTCCTGCACACCGAAGCGGCGGTCGTCGTCGGTCTGGTGAATGTGCTGACGCCGTTCGTGGTGCTGTCGGTCGCGACCTCCTTGCAGAGCATCGACCCGGCGGTGCCGCTGGCCGCCGCCAGCCTGGGGGCCAGCCCGTTGCGGGTGCTGTCGCGGGTCATTCTCCCGCTCAGCCTGCCCGGGATCCTGGCTGGCATGCTGATCGTGTTCGGTCTGGCGTCGGCGACGTTCGTGACGCCGGCGGTGCTGGGGGGCGCGAAATTCAAGGTGCTGTCGACCTTGATGTATCAGCAGGCGGTCATCCTGCAGAACTGGCCGTTCGCCGCCGCCATCGCCGTGACCCTGACCTTGATCGTGCTGATCGGGCAGGGCTTGCAGAACATGGCCGCCGAACGGTCCCGCTATGGCGCGTCGCTGCGATGATCACGGCCGCCATGCGCCGCTGCCTGGGGGCCTATGCCGCGCTGGTGTGCCTGCTGGCGGTGCTTCCCGTGCTGATCATCGTCATCGAATCCTTCACCGCCAGCGACTATGTCGTGTTCCCGCCGAGCGGGTTCAGCGTCAAATGGTATGTCGAATCCCTCCAGCGGGAGGAGTTTCTGGACTCCGCGCTGCTCAGCCTTTGGGTGGCCGTGATCGCGTCGGTGGTGGCGACCGCCCTCGGCACGCTTGTCGCACTGGCGCTGGTGCGCTTCCGGTTTCCGGGCCGGCGAGTCCTGCAATCGCTGTTCATGGCGCCGTTGAGCGTGCCCGGCATCATCTTCGGCCTGGCCTTGCTGCAATTCCTGGCGTCGTGGGGCGTGGCGCGCGACATGACCGCGGTGATCGTGGGGCATGTCATCATCGCCTTGCCGTTTGCGATCCGCTTCGTGACGGTGGCGCTGATCGGCATGGTAGCGAATGTGGAACTCGCCGCGCAGAGTCTTGGCGCCTCACCTTGGGTGGTGTTTCGGCGCGTCACCCTGCCGCTGATCCGTCCCGGCGTGGTGGCCAGCCTGGTGTTCGCCTTCATCCTGTCATTCGACGACGTGGCCGTGTCGCTGTTCCTGGCCACGCCCGGCACCATGACCCTGCCGGTGCGCATCTACGTTTATATCGACCAGAACTACGATCCGCTGATCACCGCGGTCAGCGCCATCGTGGTGATGGTGGCGTTCCTGGCCCTGGGCGCGATCGAGCGGACCCTGGGCATCGGCCGGCTGTTCGGCCTGAGATAGGTAATTGACGGACAATGGCGACGGTTGAACTGCTGGACGTGCGGAAATCATTCGGGGCCATGCAGGCGGTCGCCGGTGTGTCGCTGCGCATCGCGGAGGGGGAGTTTGTCGCCCTGCTCGGCCCCTCCGGCTGCGGCAAAACCACCACCCTGAACCTGATCGCGGGCTTCCTGGAGCCAACCGGCGGCGACATCCGTTTTGACGGGACCTCGGTCGCACGCCTGCCGCCGCACCGGCGCAATATCGGCGTGGTGTTCCAGAGCTACGCGCTGTTCCCTCACATGACCGTGGCCCAGAACGTCGCGTTCGGGTTGGAGATGCGCAAGCTGCCGAAGCCCCAGGTCACCGAGCGGGTGCGGCGCGCGCTGGACATCGTGCATCTCGGCCAGATGGAGGATCGCAACAGCCGCCAATTGTCCGGCGGCCAGCAGCAGCGCGTGGCCCTGGCGCGGGCCCTGGTGATCGAGCCGGCGGTGCTGCTGCTGGATGAGCCGCTGTCGAATTTGGATGCGGCACTGCGCGAGCAGATGCGGTTCGAGATCCGCGAGATCCAGCAGCGCGTCGGTATCACCACGGTGTTCGTGACGCATGACCAGAGCGAGGCGATGGCCGCGGCCGACCGCCTGGTGGTGATGGACAAGGGTGTTATCCGCCAGGTCGGAACGGCGCGAGAAATCTACGAAACCCCGGTCGATCCCTTCGTCGCTGGCTTCATCGGGCAGGCCAACCTGATCGCGGGTACGATCGACAGGGTGACCGGCGGCCAGGCCCAGGTCGTGCTGGAGGATGGGACGCGGGTCGTGGCGTCCTGCCGACCCGATGCCCATGCCGGCCAGGCGGTGATGCTGATGGTCCGGCCGGAGGATGCGTCGGTGTCCGCCGTAGCCCCGCCCGTCACTGCCCCATCCGCCACGCCTCCATCCGGCGGCAATGCGCTGTCCGGCACTCTGCTGCGCGCCAGCCTGCTGGGCGCGACGATCAATTTGGGGGTCGCGGTGGGAGAGCGGAGCTTGTCTGTCTCAGTGCCCCGAGGCACCGCTCTGCCCCCGGTCGGTTCGGCGGTCTTCGTCACCTGGGACCCGGAACGGGCGTTGCTGTTCCCGGCTTGAGGCTGATCCCAACGCCCACGTCCACGCTCCCACAACCTCCCACCCGTCGAACGGTTGCCGAAACCAGGGGCGGGGGGCATAGGGGACGGGCCGACGACGCCCATACCCGGACCTTCATTCGGGGCCGGCCGTGTGGCGTAGGGTGTGCCCGTCCGATGTTTCGCCTCCTGAGTTCACTATGTTCGGTTGCCCTCGTCGCGGCGATCCTGCTCGTCTGTCCGGACCGGATCGCGCTGGCGGAAACCACCCTGGACCGGATCGCCCGAACCGGGGTGCTGAACGCGGGGACTCGCCAGGACGCACCGCCGTTTGCGTTTCGTGACAGGCAGGGCAACCTCGTCGGCCTCTCGGTCGATCTGATCGAGGCCGTCCGGCTCGCGCTGGCCGCACGGTTCGACCGCCCGGTGCGCACCGAACATGCCATGGTCACGTCGCAAACCCGGATGAACGTCATCGAGACCGGGCAGGTGGATCTGGTGTGCGAGACCGCGACGGTGACCTGGGAAAGGGAAGGGCGGGTCGATTTCTCCCTGCCGATCTTCCGCGATGGCACCCGCATCCTGGCCTATCGCGAGACCATCGACCGTGTCCGCGACATGCGCGACATGCGGGTCGGGATTGTGCAGGGCTCGGTTACCGGACGGGTGCTGATCGAAAAACTGCCCGGGATCACGCTGGTTCCCTACCCCAACATGCCGGACGCCCTGCGTGCCTTGGAAGCGGCCGATGTCGATGGCATCGCCAATGTCGGCATCGTGCTGCGTGGCTTGCTATCCCAGGCCAGCAAGCGCCACGGCCTCGTGATCGTTCCGCGCGGGGAGGCACTCGGCTACGAGACCCTCGCCTGCCTGTTGCCGGAAAACGATTCCAAATGGCGCGATTTCGTCAATGGCGTCCTGCGCGATCTGTTACGCGGCATCGAGGCCTATCGCGGCGGCTATGCCGGCATCTACGAGCGCTGGTTCGGTCGGGAGGCGGACATCGCTTACCCGCTAGACGAGCGCACCGTGCGGTTCTTCCAGTCCTCCCTGGTGTGGCTGGACTAGGCCCCGCGGATGCAACTTCGCACGCGCCTGGTCCTGATGGTGGGGCTGACCGGCAGCATCGGCATCCTGGCCGTCGCCGCGATCCTGACTTTGCTGGCCTGGCGCGGCATCGTGGAACAGGCGGAGTCTGAGGGCCTGGTGATCGCCCGCCTGCTCGCGCAAAGCGCCACGGTCAGCGAACAGGTGGTAGCCGAGGTGGGCGACCTGCTCGACCGAGAGATGGCAGCACAGGGATTGCTGGTCAGCCATCTCGCCGATATCGCCGACCGGGCCGCGATGGATGACCGCACCCTGAGCCGGCGCCTGATGGAGATCACTGCCCGGTCCGCGGTGAACGAGGTGTGGATTTCCGGCCCCGACGGCCGCTTTCGTGCCGGCGCCGCCGATGATGTCGACCCGCTCGACTCGGTCGCCACCTTGACCGGACTGTCCCCCCAATCCCTCTCCGGTCTCCTAACCGGCACCGAATTCTCCCGTCCGCTCGGCGTTGGCAAGCCGCCGCTGGGAGGTGCCCCGATGCGCTATGTCGGCGTGCGCGGCGTCGATGGCGCCCGCGCCGTGCTGATCGGCCGTGAGCAAAAATCCGTGACCGACCTTTACCAGTCAGTCGGGGTGCCACGCCTGCTGGACGGTCTGCTGCGGGACGGCCCGGTAGAGGCGTTATGGGTGTTCGGCCCCTATGGTGGGGTTGTCGCCAGCGGCGCCAGGACCGGACGGCAGATCGAGGACCTCGCGCTGACAGACGCCGAAACGGCGCTGGTGCGGGGCGACCTGGGCGGCGCGCGCAGCAAGGCCATCGTGTCCCAGAATTGGATCAGCGTCGCCGCCGCGATGCCCGACGCCTACGGCATGACGGCCGGCGTTGCCCTGGCAAGGCTGTCGACGGCGTCGCTGGATGCGTTGCTCGCCAACTATCTGCGGATCGGCGGCCTTGCCGCGGCGGCATCGCTGCTGGCTGGGGTCGCGCTGTCGGTGCTGACCGGGCGAAGGATCGCGGCGCCGATGGTTGCCATCGCCGGTGCCGCCGCCGCCGTGGATGCGCGTGTCTTCCAGCCCGGCTCGCTGGCCGCGATCGGGACGCGACGCGATGAATTGGGCCATCTCGCCCGCACCTTCGAGGTCATGGCCAAACAGGTCCTGGCCCGAGAGGAGGAACTGGAAGAGCAGGTTCGCGAACGCACCGCCGAACTGATGCTCAAGAACGAGCAACTGGATCAGGCTAAGCGCCGCCTGGAAGCGGACCTGGCGCTGGCGCAGGTGCTGCAAGCGACCATCCTGCCGCAGGCGTTTCCCGGCGATCGGGATTGGAGCGGGGCCGCGCGGATGACGCCGGCGCTGCAAATGGCGGGCGATTTCTACGATTATTTCCCCCTGGATGAGCACCGTCTGGCGCTCGTGATCGCCGATGTGTCCGGCAAGGGCGTGGGAGTGTCCGAATTTCTGTGTGTGAGGCTTGTGCTGTCTCACCCACCATTGGGTGAGCGACTGTAAGCGGCGGATGACCGAGACGACAAGGACGATGACGCGCGTGGGTGTTCCTTTGTTCGATCAAGGCGCCTGTTCCTCCGTCCC
>CALQHT020000070.1 GCA_943330455.2 Nitrosovibrio sp. Nv4
AGTCGCCAGGGGATGTTGCATTATACATCTGCCCTACGAATCGTACTCCGCCGCGTCGCTCCAAATGGTTTTTTCGCAATGTGAGAGATTTTTTCTCCCCGTTGTCGCTATCCTAACGCCAATGGGGCGGAAGCCCCGCCCTTCCCCCAAACCAACTTTCCCGCCATCCTGCCCCCCACAACCGGGGGAACCACCATGGCCGAAGCGCAAGACTACGACTTCATCATCGTCGGTGCCGGGTCCGCCGGCTGCGTCCTCGCCAACCGCCTTTCCGCCGATCCCAACACGAGGGTCCTGCTGCTCGAAGCCGGCGGCAAGGACACCGACCCCTGGATTCATATCCCCGCCGGCTTCTACCGCAACATCTACAACCCCAAGGTCGCCTGGTATTTCGAAACCGAGCCGGTGCCCGAATTGCACAACCGCCGCATTTCCTGGCCCCGCGGCAAGGTGCTCGGCGGATCGTCCTCCATCAACGGCCTGATCTATATCCGCGGCCAAAGCCAGGATTTCGATCTCTGGCGCCAGTTTGGGAATGCCGGCTGGTCCTATGACGACGTGTTGCCCTATTTCCGCAAGGCCGAGGACCAGGAGCACGGCGCCAACGAATTCCACGGTCACGGCGGCCCCCTCGGCGTGTCCGACCTGAAAACCGACCATCCCCTGCACGACGCCTTCATCGCCGGAGCGCAAGAAGCGGGGTATCCGTTCAACCCCGATTTCAACGGCGCGGTGCAGGAAGGCGTCGGCCCCTTGCAGGTCACGGTGAAGGGCCGCCGCCGCTGCTCCGCCGCCGTCGGCTACCTGAATCCGATCAAGCACCGCCGCAATCTGCAAATCGAGGTCCACGCCCTGACCCACAAGGTCCTGCTGGAGGGCAAGCGCGCCGTCGGCATCAGCTACAGCCAGTATGGCGTGATGCGCGAGGCGCGGGCGAAGCGGGAGGTGCTGTTGTGCGGCGGCACCATCAACTCCCCGCAGATCATGCAATTGTCCGGCATCGGCCCAGGCGGCCTGTTGCAGGATCTGGGCATCGAGGTGAAGCACGACCTGCCCGGCGTTGGCGAGAACCTGCAGGACCATATCGGCGGGCGCATGATCTATAAGTGCAAGCCCGGCACCATCACGATGAACGAGATCTACCACAACTGGCTGCGCCGGATCTACGCGGGCGCGGAGTGGATGCTGGCGCGCAAGGGTCCGCTGATGACCGGCGCCGGCCCGATCGGCCTGTTCGTCAAGACGCGCCCGGAGCTGGAAAGCCCGGATGTGCAATACCAGTTCCTCGCCGGCAGCGCGCCCAAGGTCGGCGAGCCGATGCATCCGTTCCCGGCATGCAGCCTGTCGGCCATTCCGTGCCGCCCGGAAAGCCGCGGCTGGCTGCGGATCACCTCGACCGATCCGGAACTACCCCCAGCGATGCAGCCCAACTATCTGTCCACCCAGGCGGACAAGGACACCATCATCGCCGGCATGAAGGTGTCTCGCGCGGTGTTCAACACCCCGGCGATGCGCCAATTCGTGACGGAGGAGATCTTCCCCGGCCCGCAGGCTGCCTCCGACGAGGACCTGCTGGAGCATGTGCGCCAGACCGCCGGCACCACATTCCACCAGACCAGCACCTGCATGATGGGGCCGGGGCCGAAAGCGGTGGTGGACACCGATCTGAAGGTCAAAGGCCTGGACGGGCTGCGGGTGATCGATGCCTCGATCATGCCGACGGTGGTCTCTGGCAACACCAACGCCACGGTGATCATGATCGCCGAAAAGGGCGCCGATATGATTTTGAGGGCGGCATGAGCATGGACCAGACATTCGCCGGCAAGGTCGCGCTGGTTACCGGCGCGGGCAAGAATATCGGCCGTACCATCGCGCTGGACCTGGCTCGCCGAGGCGCCTCCATCGTCGTCAACGGCCGCTCCGACCGGTCCGCGGTGGACGCGGTCGTGGCCGAGATCAACACCATGGGCGGGCAGGCTATCGGCTGCATGGCCGACGTGTCCGATGAGACGACGACCGCGCAAATGGTCGCCGACGCGGTTGCCGCGTTCGGTGGCATCGACATCCTGGTCAGCAATGCCGGCCTCCGCCGCCAGACGCCGTTCCTGCAGATGAGCCTGGCCGAGTGGCGGGAAATCCTCTCGGTCGCGCTGGACGGGGCGTTCATCCTGGCCCGCGCCGCGGTGCCGCACATGATCGGGCGCGGCGGCGGGGCCATCGTGGCGCTGTCGGGCATTTCCACCCATGTCGGTACCCCGAATCGCTGCCATGTGTCGGCCTCGAAATCGGGGTTGGAGGGCCTGATGCGCGCGCTCGCTATCGAACTGGCGCCGCACCAGATCACCTGCAACTGCGTGGCGCCCGGCGCGGTCGATACCGTGCGCGGCGCTTCGGCCGGTGGTCCGGCACCCAGTTCACTGGCCGAGCGGGGGATCCCACTCGGTCGGAAAGCCTCGGTGGAGGAAATCTCCGCCGCGGTGCGCTATTTCGCCGGCCCGGACGGGCGCTACACCACCGGGCAGGTGCTGCACGTGAATGGCGGGGTGTTTCTGACCTGAGGCCAACCGCCCGAACGATCGTCCGACAGCGGCCCCGTCGTCAGCACCAAGCTCGACCCGCCAATCCGTGCTTCAACCGCTCGGCCCAGGTCGCCGGCTCACGCTGGGCGACGACGGTGATGCGAGCAGGTGCATCGGTCGTTGTTTCGGCCGGCGGTCTCACGTGTCGAAACCGACAAATCGCACGAAGCGGTCATTGGGCTCACGATCAGCCTTGACCGTGTTCGCCGGGAATTCGTCGTTGGGATAGCCCATGGCAATACAGGTCATGATGACCTCGTCGTCGGGGATCCGGGCCTCTTCACGCACGATCTCGGATCGCATGATCCCCTGGCCGTTGACCACGGTCCCAAGCCCCCGGTTCCAGGCGGCGAGGCAAATCCCGTAGGACAGCGCGCCCAGGTCGAAATGGACCGTCGCACCAGGATCGAGCGACCGGTCATAGGTCAGGACGATCGAGACCGGCGCATCGAACTGGCGAAACCCGCGCATCACCCAATCCTGTCGCATCACCTTGTCGCTACGCTCGATGCCCATGGCCCCGAACAGCTTGACGGCAACCGCCACCTGGCGCGACCGGTGCACGCCTTCGTATTCGCCGTGCGTGAGGATCTCGCGATTGGCCTTGGCACCGGCGAGCATGGTTTCGGTGTTGCGTTGCCGGACCCGTTCCAAGGGCTCGCCCGTCAGCACATGCACATGCCATGGCTGGGTATTCATCGACGACGGCGCGCCCTTGGCGACTTCGATGATCTCCTCGATGACCTCGCGCGCCACCGGGTCGTTCTTGTAGCCGCGCACGCTGCGTCGTGTGCGAACCAATGTCTCAAAGTCCATGTCGTGTCCTCTGGTCCCGGCGCGGATGCCCGCGGTCTTGGCGTTCCGGCGATTGTATCCTGGTCCGCGTCCGTGGCCATCCCGGTTCGGGGCTGCATTGTCGGGGCTGCATCGTCGGGGCGCCAAGGAACCCGCTCGTCCCCGTGATCAGCGTCTCGAAGGCATCCCGTGCACGACGCCCATTGGCGACGCCACGCCTGTGCAAGGCCTCGTCAGGCGTTCAAACGCCGTCCGGTGGTCTCGACCCGGCATCCAGTTCGACCGGCTGGCCATGCGGGGTCGCCAGATAGGCACGCGTCCAGGCCGCCTTGCGCTGATCGAGGTCGGACGGGCTCAACACCTGTTTCGCAATGACCAGGCGTTCCAATGCCAGGAGCCAGTGGTCGTAATATCGGGAACCGTCGTCCAACTCGCCACGCTCGCGCACCTCGCGCAGGACCCCGGCCAGGGTGTCCGCCCATTCCGGCCAGGTGAAGCACCCGGTTTCATGGAGCCGAACGGTCAGAGCGAAAGCTTCCGCCTGCCAGGCTTCCGCGAACACCGGTCCTTCCTCATCCCGGGGCAGGCTCCGATCGGCCGCGAACCGGGCGAGGCTAGCGGGCTGGCTCAAGATAATCCTCCCACAGGTCGATGCAGACCGTGTCGCGCGGGTTGGCGGCCTCGCCCCACAGATCGCGAGCGCGGAACTTCACCGTGTACAGCGGCTGGGGGTTCTCCCCTTGCAGCAAGGCGTTGGTGTCCGGAAAGACATGCGCCCCGTGCAGCAGAACGATCACGCCCGGCTTGTCCCGCGCATATCGCGGCAGGCGCGTATGCGTCTCGGGGTTCAGATTCCGCGTGCGCACCGCGTCGCCAATCTGGAACGCAGCCTGCCGCTCGGTCGCCCGCGCGGTGGGGGAGCCTCGCTTCATCGCCCCGTCCACCATGTCCGCGGTCAAGGGCGGAGTCGCTTTGGGCGCCGCTGGATCGGGCTGCCCGGTTTCGGCTTCCCGTGCCGTGATCAGCCCGTGCCGGATCGCGTTGGCAATCGTCGCGGGCAGGCGCTTTGCGTAATATCCCGACCGCAGATAGGCCTCGGCCCCCATGCTCTCGATCTGACCTCGGCTCGCGTCGATCGGCCAGCGCCCCCAGGCACCCAGAGCCGACCCGACGGCGAACATTCGCGGTTCCCACGGCGCGTGCCACAGCGGCTCGTTCTCTTCGCGGTCGATGGGGCCGAACCCCTGCATCCCGCCCATGTCGTGAATACCGTTCATGGCGCGCTCACCACGGCCGTGCCGATCATCGAGTCACGCGTCACCAACGCCGCGAGTTGCTCTTCCGTCATGGCATCCGTGCCGGAGGGACGTTCGGGCAGCACGAGGTAGCGGATCTCCGCGGTGGAATCCCACACCCGCACCTCCACGTCCTCCGGCAGGTCCAATCCGAATTCGTGCAGCACCGCGCGCGGTTCGATCACCGCGCGGGATCGGTATGGGGCCGATTTGTACCAGGCCGGCGGCAGACCCAGCACCGGGAGCGGATAGCAGGAGCACAAAGTGCAGACGACCAGATTATGGGTCGCGGCGGTGTTCTCGACCGCCACCATGTGTTCGCCCTGGCGCCCGGAATAGCCGAGTTCGGCAATGGCGGCGGTGGCGTCGGTCAGCAGTCGAGTCTTGTAGGCGGGATCCGACCAGGCGCGCGCAACGACGCGGGCGCCGTTGCGGGGGCCGACCTTGTGTTCGTAATACTCGATGATCGTATCCAAGGCGGCCGGATCGACCAGCCCCTTGTCGACCAACAGGGATTCGAGCGTTTTGACCCGCAGAGCGAGGTCGCTGGGAACGTCGCTGTGATCATGGTCATGATCGTGGTCATGATCATGGCCGTGGGGATGATGGGAACTCATGGCGGCGTTCTCCTGAGTCGCTCGGAATCAGCCAGACCGTACCTGTGAACCTCCATCTCCGGCAAGGCCCCGCCAGGCGGTGTCAATGCGCGTGGCGGGCGTTCCCGTCCGATCCGCGGGCAGCCGCTTTCAGTCGAAGTCGATCGATCCGGGTGCGCCGAGTCGTGCAAACTGCGGAGTTTGGATTGCCGGGCTCGCCGCGTGGTGGCGGGCCTGCGCCGACCACGACGGTGAGAGAGAGCCGTGCCAAGCCCCTGCAAAATCAACGACACGGACCACCAGAGCGGTTTCACGCTGACCGGAAACGCAAAACCGCTCTGGCTGCTTGTTTGATCGCGTGATCACGCTGTGCCGTTCCGCTCAGCGTGATCGTGCTCTAGCCGCCGCGAACGTAACGATTGCAGCGCAACACCAAAGGATCGCGGAAATGCGGACGCATCTTCTCGGTCCAGGGCGTATTCGCGGCTTTCTGCCACGCATCGGACCGCGACACACCGGTGTCCTTCAGGTGGTACAACGCCAGATACTTGCGCTCGATCCCTTCGCCACCGGCACGGAAGCGGCGGGCGCACAGCACGCCGGGCACGGAGGCCAGTTGCGGCAGGTGTTCCTTGTTGTACCACTCGTTGAACTCGGCTTCGGCGGCGGGATCGACATTCATGGATGCGACCAGGACACTGCCGGCGCCCGCCGGAGCGGTGACATCGCCGGGGACGAGCTGCTCGCCCTCGAACCGCATGATCCGTTTGGCCATATTCGTCACGCGCTTGGTCCAGGGCGATCCGTTTGCCCCACCGACCGCCAGATAGGGCGGCGTGTACAGCACGCCATGGCTTTCCATGTCGTAGGTCGCAATGGCGATCTTCGGGTTCTCAGCGCCGATCCAGCGTTCGGCGTTGATGAAGCCGGGCACGCGCAGGCGCTCCGGCACGTGTTCCAGGTCGTACCAGTCATGAAATTCGTCCGCATGGGCCGTCGAAAAATCGAACGATGCGAACAGCAGGCCCTTGGCCATGGTCGGTTTCCTCCCGAGTTGATCCGGAGCCGCATGGTGCCACGGACGGCCGACACGTTGCGAGTCCTGGCACTTTGCGGCATGTACTGGGGTAAATCATCCGAGGATGCCCGATTATGCCGTTCCTGACCGAAGCCGAACCGACGCGTGACGAAAATCTGGCGGTGATGCCGGGGATCAGCCGGATCGTTGCCGCCAACCCGGGACCGATGACGTATTTCGGCACCAACACCTACCTGATCGAGACCGAACAGGGCGTGGTGGTGCTCGACCCCGGCCCGGAAGACCATCCGGAGCATGTGGAGGCGATCATGCGCCATACCGGCGGGCAGATCGCGCTGATCCTGGTCAGCCACACGCATCACGACCATGTCGGCGCCGTGCCGGCATTGAAGGAAAAATGCGGCGCGCCGACCGTCGGCTTCAAGGTGACCGGCGACGATTCATTCGACGCCGACATCAAGCTGTCGGATGGCGATACCGTGGCCGGCATGATCGCCGTGCACACGCCGGGCCATGCGCTGGATCATCTGTGCTTCGCGCTGAAGGCCCGCAACGGCGATCAGGTGCTGTTCAGCGCCGATCACGTCATGTCCTGGTCGACCAGCATCGTCAGCCCGCCGGGCGGCGACATGAAGGACTATTTCAACAGCCTGGAACTGTTGTTGCACCGCACCGACGATGTCTATCTGCCCGGCCATGGCCCCGAACTGCGCGACCCGCGGGCTCTGGTGCGGGAAATGCTGACCCACCGCAAGGCGCGGGAGCTGGCGATTGCCGTCAAGCTGAAGGAAGGCCCGGCGACCACCCATACCTTGATGGATACGCTCTATTCGCAGGTGAATCCCCGGCTGCGGCGAGCGGCCGAACGCAATGTGCTGGCGCATCTGCTGAAGATGGAAGTCGAGGCCAAGGTCCTGCGCGAAGGAGAGATGTGGCGCGCGGCCTGAGCCCGGCGAAACCATCCGCGCCCGCCGGCGTTCCGGCGGGATTGGCTGGCTGAACTCGGATCATCGGGTCGAGTATCGCGGTGCGGCGAGATCCCGACGCCGCTGCGTCCTCCCACGTGTCACGCCCGCAGATGGGTATGCGGGGACGCATCGTCCCCGTGCTGGTGCGGCGGTGTGACGGTGACCGGTACCAGGTGCAGACTGGCGTGGCGCACACCGCGCTGTGTCGTCAGCGCATCGGAAAACACCTTGATGTCGGCCGAACTGCCGCGGAGCACAGCGACCTCCAGGCAGGCACCGTGATCGAGATGCACATGCATGCTGGCGACCGTCAGGTCATGCCGATCATGCTGGGCGGCGATCAGACGTTGCGCCAACTCCCGGGTTTCATGGTCGTAGACATAGCTCAGGGTCGCCACACAGGACGTTGCCGGTTCGGCCGACGCATCGCGGCCCACGCGTTCGCGTAGGATGTCGCGAAACGCCTCGGAGCGGCTGGTGTAGTGGCGCTGGCGCATCAACGCGTCCACCGCGTCCAGCAAGTCGTCGTCGATGGCGATCGTAATCCGTTGCATCATGGCCTCCGCTGCCGGCCAGTATACAGGAACACATCCGGTTGGACCCAGAGCCGGGGGCTACGGCATTCACACATCTCGAAATGGGGTGCCAGGTGGAGAAAATTCTCCCCTTCCCCTTGCGGGAGGAGGCAGGGGGGAGGGGTCTTCAGGCACGGACATGGCGTGAAACCCCTCCCCCCAACCCCCTCCCGCAAGGGGAGGGGGAGAATTTTCTCTTCCCGGCACCCCATTGCCGCGATTTGTGAACCCTGTAGGAGCCCGGACGGGCGGCGGGGCTGTCGTTAACCCTGTATTCACGCCGCGATCGTGCGTCGGGGTATTATACAGACCGACCAATCGATCGCGTGGGCCTCGGTGCCCGTCTTCACGGCCGGTCGGTCGCCTGACATCCACCCGTCACCAAGGACAATCACCCACCATGTCGCTGCGTTCGGTTGCCGGGATCATGCTCGCGGTCTTCCTGTTGGCGGGGGAGGGGCAAGCGGTCGGGCAGACCGTCGCGCCCGATCCCAGGCTGCGGGACGTGAGCGACCTCGATCAGGCCGACAAGAAGCAGGCCGCGTTGGATCTGGCCGTGAGCCACCTGGCCGCCACCCCCAACGACGCCCCATGCTGATGGCGGTCGCCAGATTGCATCAGGAAGCCGGGCAGATCGACCAGGCGTTGGCGTTCGCTCAGCGCCTGATGGAGCTCGTGCCCGGCGCCTACGTGGTTCACGAACTGATGGTGCAATTGTACCAGGCGGCCGGGGACCTGCCGAAGCGCGATGCCGCTCTGGCGGAACTGCTGGCCGTGCAGCGGAATGCGATGGACCCGGACGTCCGTCGGCGTCCCTTTGTCATCCGCGATCGGATCGATGTGCCAAAACGCAGCATCCTCGTGCAGGAGATGTTTGAGACCGGAGGCACCGACCAGATAAGATTCGTCTTCGCCCTGATGTCCGAGGCGCAGAAACCGGAGAACTATCTGGTCGTTCGGGTCGACCCTGGATTGACCGAGGCATGGCGGGAGGCGGGGATTTTGGGCCCCGACAAGCAGGTCTTCAGTCTGGCGTCGATCTATCGCAAGGGACAAGCCTCGGTTCGCACGGTCTATGAGGTCTACACCGGCCCGCCGGATTATGATCGGGTGCGGACCAAGGCGTTGGAGGTACTGGCCGGCCGAGCGAAGCCGTATTCTGGGGTTGCGGGTGGGCTGGCGGTGCCGGCACGATGATGGTTTGGTGGCATGCGTCCGTCCGGACGTTGCCAAATGGCGCATTCCTTCCTAGCGTCCGTCCCGGCTCCCATTTCGGAGACGTGATATGCCCATCGCATCCCGGTGCTTGATAATCTGGTGCCTGACGACAGCGTCCTTTGCCCTCGCGATGACGAGCAGTCCCGCTTTGGCCGATGCCATCGATGGCAACTGGTGCCATTCTGACGGCCGCCGGCTCGAAATCATCGGACCGACGATCGTCACGCCGAACAAGACCCGGACGCAGGGCCAGTACGACCGTCACTATTTCTCCTATGTCGTCCCGGCATCCGATCCTGGCGCCGGCACCACCATCGACATGACCATGATGGGTGAAACGACCATCCGGATCAAAGCGGGCGACCGTCCCGAAGAAACCTGGACCCGCTGCGGCCCGCCGATCAGCCAGATCGAGCGCTTCCGCATCGGATAATCCGCATCGGCTAACAAGAAACCGAGGAAACGTATGACCGACGACAGCCCGCCGCTCCGCTCCACCGCCACCGGCCAGGCACCCCGCACCACTGAACCAGTCGGTTGGGAACCCGAACTCGCGGAACTGCGCGCCCGCCAGGCTCTCGCTCGGCAGATGGGCGGGCCGGAGAGGGTGGAGCGCCAGCACAAAGGCGGCCGCCTGACAGTGCGTGAGCGGATCGACCAGATGCTGGACCCCGGCACGTTCAAGGAAATCGGCAGCATCGCCGGCAAGGCCACCTACGACCTGAAGGGCAACATCGTCGAGTTCATGCCCGGCAATTGCGTCTTCGGACGCGGCCTGGTGGACGGCCGGCCCGTGGTCATCGCCGGTGACGACTTCACCCTGCGCGGCGGTTCGGCGGATGCCTCGATCAAGGGCAAGCCGAAAATGTCGGAGCAGTTGGCCGCCCAGTTCCACATGCCGATCATTCGGCTGATCGAGGGCTCCGGCGGCGGCGGGTCGGTCAAGACGATCGAGACCACTGGACGCGCCAACCTGCCGGGTGGCCTGGGGGAGACCACGTCGTTCGACCTCGTGGCCAACAACATGGCCCGGGTGCCGGTTGTCGGTCTGGGCCTGGGCTCGGTCGCCGGGCTGGGCGCCGCGCGCCTGGTTGCCGCGCATTATTCCGTGATGGTGAAGGAAATGTCGGCGGTGTTCGTCGCCGGCCCGCCGGTGGTCGAACGCCTGGGTGAGCCGCGGACCAAGCAGGAACTCGGCGGCTGGGAGATCCAGTTGACCTGCGGTGCGGTCGATCATGCCGTCGATACCGAGGAACAGGCCTTCGACTCAGCGCGCCGGTTCCTGTCCTATCTGCCAGGCTCGATCCATGACCTGCCGCCGCGCGTCCGCGGCTGGGACGATCCGGGCAGGCGGGACGAATCGCTGATGACGGCGATCCCGCGCGTGAAGAAGCAGGCGTATCACATGCGCCGGATCATCGAATCCGTGGTCGACAAGGGCAGTTTCTTCGAGCAGGGGAAAATGTTCGGCCGGTCGATCATCACCGGGTTCGCTCGTTTGGACGGATGGCCGGTGGCGATCCTGGCCGGCGACCCGCTGTTCGACGGCGGCGCCTGGACGGCGGATACCTGCAACAAAATCATTCGCTTCGTGGACATGGCGCAGACGTTCCACCTGCCGATCGTGCATCTCGTGGACTGCCCCGGCTTCCAGGTCGGTCTGCGCGCCGAAAGCTCGGCCGTCATCCGCTGGGGCGTGCGGGCGCTGTCCGCGATCAACCAGACCACCGTGCCCTGGTGCAGCATCGTCGTCCGCAACTGCTACGGCGTCGGCGGGCTCGGTCACCAACCGGTCGGGCATCTGTGCCTGCGCTATGCGTGGCCGTCGGCAAGCTGGGGCTCCCTGCCGCTGGAAGGCGGGATCGAGGCCGCCTATCGTGCCGAAATCGATGCCGCCGACGACCGCCAGGCCAAGCTGGAGGAAATTGAGGATCGGCTGAACCGGCTGCGCTCGCCCTTCCGCACCGCGGAATCGTTCTTCGTCGATGAGGTGATCGACCCGCGCGATACCCGCAAGCTGCTATGCGACTTTGCCAATCTGGCCGCACCGCTGCGCACGCCGGGGGCGTCCAGCTTCGGGATGCGTCCCTGAGGCGCGGGAATGCCGCGGGGCTGCGGTCCAGCGCCTGAATTACGCCTGCACTGAACAGATCAAGGGCAGCATGACACCCAATGGTTCCGCGGATTCAACGGGTGTTATCGTTGCCGTTTGATCTGTCAGCATGCGTGGCAACCGTTTGGCCACCACTTTGAAGCCTGGCAAATGTTGGGCCAGGTCGGCGCACAGAATTTCACCGGCGGCCTTCGACATCGCGTATTCGGTCATCAGTTCGGGGCGTTCCGATACGGCCACGCTGGACGGATAAAACGCGGACAGCGAACCGTTGGCATTCATCAGAAACCGACAAACCTGATGAAAGGCATCCACGTAGACACGGTTGAATTCAGAGAACTGTTCCGGATCGAACAAGGCGCGCTTGGCCCGGAATATTCGCGTGGTTGCGAAATAATACATCCGGTCGATTCCTGTCGGCAGGGCAGCAAGTTGTGGTGCGAGGTCTGACAGGACATCCACGCGGGCGGTACGGCATGTGGTGGACCCAAACCTGTCATTGAGTTCGGCCGCAAGCGCTGTCGCCTCTGCTTCTCCGGTCGCGTAGGTTACCACGACCCGGGCGCCACCGAGTGCCAGCAGTTTGGCTGTCAGGGCACCCAGTCCACGTGATCCACCGACGATCAGGGCCAAACTGCCTGCGAATTGGTCCCGTTTTACATGCAAGGCCAGGGCATCGAGTGATGGCGCTTCTACCGGAGCCCAGCGCAGCGCAGCCGAGATCGTGCCCGCGATACCATCCCCCGCGACCTTGACTCGGGCGACTCGAAATCGCTGATCCAGTATCGCGACCGAAAATCCGACACCGGCCCGTTCGGAAACCGCTGACGTCAAATCGACGCGGATTCCCGTGAAGATGGAATGGAGGCCGGGGCAGATCATGCCGACCAGGCGCGACAGCAGCCCAATGCCGCGAACCCGGGGCAGACCGAGGGCGTCGACCAGAGCGGGCGCGATCTGAAGGGCGGCCGCGCTATCGCTGACGGGTGCCATCCACCCGCCCATCGAGGCGATGTCTTCGATGGTCGGGGCGTTGGGGGCCGGATCGGCCGTGGTGATATCGGGGGCGTCCATCATATCGCGCGGCACGGCCGGGTCAGCGCGTGGGCCAAACCGCAGAACGACGGTGGACACTGCCAGACCATCCCGCGCGAGTTCCGCCGCGGCCGAGCGGTCGTCGTGCCGAATCAGGGTTAGGGTGATGGGCTGGTCCAGGTAGGCGAATTTGGAGAACTGAACGGCAATCGACGCGACGTCAGCCATTGGCAGACCGGACGCCGCCAGACGGTCCAGCGCCCAGAGCAACATGTGCACACCATGCACGACCGGGGCACCGGCCTGGGTCCGGCGGGCGGCGACCGGGTCCATATGCATTGGGTTGTGGTCGCCGGAGAATGCCGCGAACGCCGCTTGATCCTCGGCGGTGAAGCACCGGCTCGCGATAACGGTCATGGCCACCCTGTCTTCCATCAAGCCTCTTACGGGCTGGCCAGTAGCATAGGGGGGGCCCCGATGGCGATGGAGTCGCGGCCCCGACCGGCGGGCGTTGTCGCCGGCAAGGTCAGTGAGTAAGCGCAGGGGCCAAGTTCCCGCCTTCCATTAAGCCTTGCTTAATCTCTCGCCACCATTCTGCGGTTGGCCGTGTCGGACGGGTGCAACCGATGCAGGCCGAGGACAGACGAGGTGGAGCATGTTGAACGGTACCCCCCCCGGCAGAGTGACCGACAGCGCGGTCATGCGTCAGGCTTGTCACGTTTCCGA
This sequence comes from Nitrosovibrio sp. Nv4, assembly GCA_943330455.2. Classification (GTDB taxonomy): domain Bacteria; phylum Pseudomonadota; class Alphaproteobacteria; order Acetobacterales; family Acetobacteraceae; genus Rhodopila. The sequence goes on from CALQHT020000070.1 coordinate 12,940, forward strand.
ACGCTGCTGGTAGGAGGCCTCGCGGCAATTGGGGCGATGTCGGCGGCGTTCAGCGCGAACGCGGGACCAACAGACGCCGAACTCGCGAAAATGAAGCTGCAATACCAGCGGCCCGAAACCGTACCTTTTCCGAAGGACAACCCGTTCAGCCAGGCCAAGGTCGATCTCGGTCACAAGCTGTTCTTCGATCCACGCCTGTCCGGCACCTCGACCATGTCCTGTGCCAGTTGTCACAACCCGGGCCTTTCCTGGGGCGATGGCCTGGCAACCGGCGTCGGGTCCGCTGCCAACAAGTTGGGCCGCCGGTCACCCACCATCCTGAATTTGGCCTGGGCGGAATCCCTGATGTGGGATGGGCGCGCCGGCTCCCTGGAAGAACAGGCGACCGGGCCGATCGAAGCGAAGGTGGAAATGAACCAATCCATGCCACGCCTGCTCACCACGCTCGGGGACATTCCGGGCTATCGAGCGGCCTTCCAGGTCGCGTTCCCCGGAGAGCCGATTTCCGCCAAGACCATTGCCAAAGCCATTGCGACGTTCGAGCGCACCGTCGTCAGTGGGCAGGCGCCATTCGACCGCTGGATCGAAGGCGACGAGAAGGCGATCGACGACGCGGCCAAGCGCGGCTTCGTCACCTTCAACACCAAGGCAAACTGCTCGGCCTGCCATTCCGGCTGGCGGTTCACGGACGACAGTTTCCACGACATCGGTCTGACCGATGGCGATCTCGGGAAAGGCAAGCTCGTGCCCGGCGTGGAACCCCTGTTGCATGCCTTCAAGACACCCGGCCTGCGGAACATAGCTGGCCGAGCGCCCTATATGCATAACGGGTCGGTGACGACGATGGCCACGGTAGTTCGGCATTACAGCGACGGCTTCGTCCAAAGGCCCAGCCTCTCGCCGGAGGTCTATAAACTCAAACTGACCGAGAATGAGATCCACGATCTCGTCGCATTCCTGAAAACCCTGACCAGCACGGACGCGACAATCGCTGTGCCTGTCCTGCCGATCTCGGAGGTAAATTGATGTCCACGCGCACCTGGATTGTTGCAATTGGCCTTTGCGCATTTGTCACCGCCAGCGGCGCCTATGCCGCGGCCGCCCTTGTCAGCCAGAAGGGCAAGATCTTCACGCCCGACGAGCTGACGCAGGGCAGCGGCAGTACTCTTCGGATCGATAACGACGACACCATCCCGCATAATGTCCAGGTCACGACGCCGGATGGCGAAAACCGGAACATGGGCATGCAAAAGCCGGGTGAATTTGCGGATGTCGTGTTGGACAAATCCGGCGATTTCATGGTCCGGTGCGGCATCCACCCCAAGATGAAACTCGTAATCCACGCGCGTTGAGCGTGCAGGGGGAGGCGGAACGTGTCGATCCGTTTGAAGATACTGCTCGGCTGTCTTGCGATGCTGTGCGTGACCGTTGGGCTGGGCCTGTATGAGCGACAGGAAGCAGCCGCTCTCGGCAAGGTCGCCATCGGTGTTTACGAACAATCCGTGCTTGGTATAAGCCACGCACGGAGCGGCCAGGTTGGCTTTCTGCGTTTTTCGATGACGGAGCCGAGCGGCGATAAGGAAGCCGCCGGCATGATCAGGGGTGTCATTGAGGACCTTGACGTGGTGATCGAGCGTGTTGTGGCCGAGGAAACCCGTACGGCGGTGGCTGTGTTGCGGGAACGGCTTGCTGCCATGATCGTCGCGGGCGCCGGCAACAAGGCCGCGAATGCATCTCTGGTTGCCGAAATCGACCAGGGTTTCGACACCGCGGTGGAATTGTTGACCGCCGACGCATTCATGCAGCGTAGCGATGTCGATGCCATGATCAAGCGTAGCGAACAATCGACCGCCTTCGCCTTGGGGATATCGGTCGCGATCGCCGCACTGATCACATTGCTGCTAGGTACCAGCATCGTCCGGCCGGTGCGCCGCGCCGTCACCATTGCCGGCGCGATCGCCGAGGGACATTTGGACAATGTGATCAAGGCGCGGGGACGGAGCGAGCCGGCTCGGCTTTTGCAAGCCCTGTCGCGGATGCAGACTGCTATCGCGGACGGTATCGCGATGCGGGAAGCACAGGTCGCCGCCGATGCCGAACGCCAAATGGTGTTTCAGGCGGAACTGACCGACGCTTTGCGCAGCATGGCCGATACCGTCGAGACCGAGGCGACCAGCGCCCTGGAGGAAGCGGGCGCGCGGACCAGAGCAATGGCGGCCGGTGCGAATGACATGAGTCAATCCGCTCGCCGTACGAACGATTCGTCACGGGAAGCAGCCGATGCGGCCCAACAAGCCCTGATGACAGCGCAAACAGTGGCGAGTGCGGCGGAACAACTCGGTGCGTCGATCAGGGAAATAACCTCTCAGGTTTCGCGTTCCACTGATGTGGTCGTTCGCGCGGTTGCCGCTGGCAGGTCAACGCGTGGCCGGATTGAGACGTTGAACGACGCAGTGACCCATATTGGTAAGGTTGCGGACCTAATCAGTGGCATTGCCAGTCGGACCAATCTGTTGGCGCTCAATGCGACAATCGAGGCCGCTCGGGCAGGGGAGGCCGGCAAAGGATTTGCCGTCGTCGCCAGCGAAGTGAAACAACTGGCGACACAGACGGCTCAGTCGACGGCGGAAATCGAGCGCTATATCAATCATGTCAGGATCGCGACCCTCGCGGCAATCGAGTCCGTGACCGAGATCGACCAAACGATCAACGAAGTCGAAGCAATCTCCAGTTCGATCGCTGCCGCGGTGGAGGAGCAGGGTGCCGCCACTTTGGAAATTGCCCGTAGTGTCGGGGAAACGGCACAGGCCGCCGATGTGGTCAATGATAGGATCGGGATCGTCTCGGAGGAGGCCGAGGTCACTGGGCGGCGTGCCATCGAGGTAGGCGACAACGCTGCGGCCATGGCCAGCGCGGTTGCGGAATTGAAGCGTGTGCTGGTCCGCGTGGTGCGCACGTCAAGCAGCGCGGTCGATCGGCGTGCCAACCGCCGCTTGTCGGTAGACCTCGTTTGTGAATTCGTGACCGACAGCTCGGATCGGTACCACGGACGAATTGTCGATATCTCGGCGACCGGCGCCAGAATCTCTGGTGCGTCAGGGGTGTCCGAGGGGCAAAGCTGCACGCTGTCTTCGGATCGGATAGGGATGCCACTTAGGGCGACCGTCGTTGGCGTGGATGACCAGGGCTGTCGCCTGATGTTCCGCCTGGACGACGAGGCCGCATCCGCACGCTGGGGCGAGATATTCCAAAGCCTGACCCTCGCCGAGGCCGCGTGATCGTGGCGGGCCTCGGTCAGCCCGATGGCGTCGCGCTGAACGCATTAAACGTGATCAAGGTGTAGGTGTCCTTCACCCCGGGCAAGGTTTGGATCTTCTCCGTCACGAACAGCCCGATATCCTGGTCCGCATCGAGGTAGAACTTCCCCAGCAGATCATACTGGCCGGAGGTGGAAAACAACTCGGACATCTCCTCGATCCGGTCCGCGGCCAGGCGCGCCACGGCGTAGGCTTGGCCCATGTCGCATTTGATCTGCACGAAGATCGCCCGCATCCGCGCCTCCTGGGTTCAACAGGGGCAATGGCTATCACGTCCGGGCGGGCTGATACAGGTTCGGCTCGGTCAGGGAGGCCAGATTGTGGCTGGTCACGCCCACGCGGTACAGCAGGTCCGACAGCCTGGGTTTGGCGGGCATCGGGCCGCTGCGCAGAAAATCCACCCAGGCCGACCATTCAGCTTCCGACAGCGACAAAGCGCGTCCCGTGTCGTCGGTGGTCAGGTGGATTTCAGATGCGATGTCGCTGAGCAGGCGAAGCTGCCGGCGCACCATATCCATCGCACCATCCCATCCCGGTCCCTTCTGCATCGCCGCCCCCATCCGTCGATTGGCCGTCGTAACCTGCCCGCCGGTCGGGGCGGAAATCAGCATTTCGTGTGGCGGCTTCGTGGCAAATCGGATGGCTGATCCCACCCCTCGGTGACCCCGCACATGCTGACACATAGGTGACGGACGCACGCCGATCCGTTTATCTTCCATGACATTCGCGGTTCGGGGAACAAGTCCATGGCATTGACGCAAGCGCGCGGGATACGAGGCACGAAGCGACCGGAAGGACGCCATGGCGGGCGCGTGCTGGCCGACGCACTTGTCGCGCAAGGGATCGACCATGTGTTCGAAGTCCCGGGCGAGAGTTTCCTCGACACGCTCGATGGCCTGTACGACCAGCGCCAGAAGCTGAAGCTGGTCACCTGCCGCTTCGAAGCCGGCGCGGTCAACATGGCCGAAGCCTATGGCAAGATCACCGGCCGTCCCGCCGCCGCGATGGTCACGCGCGGCCCCGGCGCCTGCCACGGCGCGATCGGCGTGCATGTGGCGATGCAGGACAGCACGCCAATGCTGCTGTTCATCGGCCAGATCCCGCACGAGGACACCGGGCGCGACGCCTTCCAGGAAGTCGATTACCGCCAGATGTTCGCGCCTCTGGCGAAATGGGTGACCCAGATCGACCACGCCAAGCGCATCCCCGAGGTCGTGGCGCATGCGGTCGATGTGGCGACCTCCGGCCGGCCCGGCCCGGTGGTGATCGCGCTGTCGGAGGAGATGCAGAAAGACCAGGTCGACGTGCCCGATATCGTGCGCGCGCCGGTCAGCGTCGCCTTCCCCGATCCCGCTGCCCTGCAACAGATGCGTGCCATGCTGGCCAGGGCCAAGAAGCCGGTCGCCGTCGTCGGCGGTTCGTGCTGGACGGATGAGGGCAGGGCGGCCCTGCGTCAATTCCTGGTCGATAACGAGGTTCCGGTGACCGTGGGCTTCCGGCGGCAGGCGCATTACGACGGCTCGCAGGAGAATTTTGTCGGCGACCTCGGGGTCGGGTCCGATCCCGGTCTGATCGGCAAATTCAAGGAGGCCGACCTGATCCTGGCAATCGGCAGTCGTCTCGGCGATGCGGTGACCCAGGGCTACACGTTGCTGGACATGGTGGATGGCACGCCGATCATCCAGATCCTGCCCGACGGCGCGGAGATTGGCCGGGTGTTCCGTCCGGCGCTGGGGATCGTGTCGGATCTGAACGTCTTCGCCCACGCCGCGGCGGCGTTGGACCCCGTAAAGCCGGCCTGGTCGCGCTGGACCAAGGAGTTGCGGTCATTGCGGGAGGCGCAGCGCGCCGTGCCGAACTACGAGGGCACGTTGAACCTGGGCACGGTGATGCGCGATCTGGAAGCGATGCTGGAGCCTGACGCCATAGTCACCACCGATGCCGGCAATTTCGCCGGCTGGGCGACCCGGTTCATCAATTTCAGCGCCAACCAACGCTATATCGGCCCGACCAACGGCGCGATGGGCTACAGCGTGCCGGCCGCGGTCGGCGCGAAAATCGCCTTCCCGGATCGCATGGTCGTCAGCCTGGTCGGCGACGGCGGGTTCATGATGACCGGACAGGAAATCGCCACCGCCTTCCACCACGGCGTCGCGCCCATCGTGCTGGTGTTCAACAACCAGATGTTCGGCACCATCCGCATGCACCAGGAGCGTGCGTATCCCTGGCGCGTGTCGGGCACCGCCCTGACCAACCCGGATTTCGCGAAATTCGTCGAGGCGTTCGGCGGCCATGGGGAGGTCGTGACCGAAACCGGTGCTTTTGCGCCCGCCTTCCGGCGCGCCGTGGAAAGCGGCAAGCCCGCGATCCTCGAATTGCGGATGAACCCGGAGCAGATCACCACCCGCGCGACCATCGCCGATCTGCGCGCCGGCAAGACTCCCCCGAAGCCCGCCGCGAAGCCGAAGCGGGCGGCACGGCCCAATCATCCCAGCCCGGCCCGCGCGCTGCCGGGCAAGCCCAAAACGCGGGGGTGAAGCTCAACGCGTACGGCGCTGGACCTCAGCCGATGTTCGGCGGCTGAGGTTCGAGCGCGTGTAACAATTCCGTGATCGCCCAACCGGCACGGAAGCGATCCGCATTCAGCCGGCTACCGCGGCGGTTCCCCAGAACCGGCGGTTGCCGTTATGGGCGATGACAGTGCCCGGTGCCCCACACCACGCGACTGTCTCGCCCTTCCGTCGACCGCGCCCGGTCCCCAACGACCGGCCGGCCCAACTCCTCCCTTTCCACTCCCCTGCTCGGCCGCCATTTTGGCGGCTCGTGCCGGGTGCCTGAAAGGGACGCCGGCTAACGCCAGCCGCGGCGGCGCTTTTCCGATTCCGGACGCTTGCCCAGGCCGCTCTGCTTCGCAAGCTGCGAGCGCAGGTTGGCGTAGTCCGACGCGACCATCGGATAATCCTCCGCCAGATTGTGTTTGGCGCGATATTCGTCCGGCGTCAGATCGTGAACCGTCGTCAGGTGCCGCTTGAGCATCTTCATGGTCATGCCGCAATCGAGGCAAACCAGATGATCGGCATGGACGGCGTCGCCATGGGCAGTCGGCTTGGAGCGCCTCGGGGCGGGTGATTCCATTCCGTTCGTCACGGGCCGAGCGTCCGCCGGTTCCACGTCAGCCAGTGTCTCATAGACCGTGCGGATCAGGTCGGGAACGGCCTCTGTGCTGGTGCTGTTATTGCCGACATGAGCGGCGACGATCCGCGCCGCCAGGGTAAGAATATGTTCGTGTGTTTGTTGCATCGACCCGGTTATCCTTGGTTAGGGTTATTTTTGACGTTTTTTTCACGTTGTATTAGCATTTGGCCCAGCGTCAACAGCTCCGTTGGACGGTCGGTGAGGCGAATCTGCGGTGTTCCCCTGAATGAGCGACAAAATCTTCCTAGACGCATACCAGCGCGTGAGAAATTCCTACTCCGAGGAGGCGTGGTTAGCCCTTGATCCACGACAAATTACCGCCGCCATCTATCGAGAAATCCGCCGACTTGACGCCGAAAGACTCCGCGGGTCAGACACCGAACGGGCGGAATGACTGGTTTCGGCAAACGATAAGTTAGGGTTTCGGGCGGTTTTGCAAGCCTGGGTGCAAGTCAAGCCCCGATGTCCGTCTAACCTGGGCAGTAGGGACCATCGCAACCCCATGCCGGGTAACCAAAATTTGATGCAAGCGGTCAGATCGTCAACGGCTCGACATCAATCCATCGTGATTCGGCGTTGCTCTGATAGGCGCGTTCGGCAAGCTGCACCGCCTTCGCGCCTTCCAGCAGTGTCGGGACCAACGGCGCTCCATCCCCGACATGGCGCAAGAACTCCTCCCAGCATGCCCGGAAACTTGGTGGGTAGGCGATGTTGTCCGGCACATCCTGCCACTGGCTGTAGAAATCCTTCGGCTGACGCATATCGGCATTCCACGGCGGCTTGGGCGTGTTCACCAAGGCCTGCGTCCGGCAATCGTGCAGCCCGGCAACCGCGGAGCCATGCGTGCCGTCGATATGGATGGTCAGCATGTCGTCGCGGCGCAGGCGCGTGGCCCAGGAACTGGACAGGGTCGCGATGATCCCGCCCTCCAGTTCCATCAAGGCATAGGCGGCATCGTCGGTATCGACGTCGTATTCCTGTCCGCGCTCATCGACGCGACGCGGCGTGTGGATCGCGGTGCGGCAGAGCACCCGGGTCACGGGGGCGACGACGCGGTCGAGGATGTATCGGAAATGAGCATACATATCCAACACCATGCCGCCGCCCTCGGCCTGGCGGTAGTTCCAACTGGACCGCTGAGATGGCTGGAAGGCGCCGTCGAACACCCACCAACCGAACTCGATTTTCACGGACAGGATGCGCCCGAAGAAGCCGTTGTCGCGCAGCATCCGCAACTTCCTCAGGCCGGGCAGGTTGACCTTGTCCTGGATGACGCCGTTCTTCACCCCGGCGCGGTGGGCGGCGCGGGCCAGATCCATGGCCTCATGCAGCGACGGCGCGATGGGCTTTTCCAGGAACACATGCTTGCCGGCCTGGATGGCTCGCATGGCAAGAGGCGCCCGGTACCCGGTGACGGCACAGTCGAAGAAGACTTCGTTGGCGGGGTCGGCCAGCGCCTGGTCCAGATCCGCACTCCACCGCGCGACGCCTTGTGCCTGGGCCAAAGCCTGCAATTTGTCGGGGGAGCGGCCGGCCAGCAGCACATCCGGCATCAGCCGGTCGCCGTTGTGCAGCCTCAAGCCGCCTTCCTGACGGATCGCCAGCAGATTGCGCAGATGCTGCGTGGTTCCCATTCGACCGGTCGCACCGTGCAGGATGATCCCCAGCCGTCGTTCCGCCATGATGGTGTCCTTGTCGATTTCGTGATTCGCGAAATGCTCGCCCCGAGCGCCTTCGCGTGTCCGGTTTGGTGCCGAACCTGTTGATTGGAAAATGCGTGCCGTTCCGTGCCCTATCCGCACCGTCCCCGGTTTCGGTTATAGCATCCATCGTCACCCCGAACGAAAGCGCCCCCCATGCGCAGAGATGTGCGCCTGCCATTGCCACCCAGCCTATATGCCGAAACCGCGCAACCCGCGCCGGATACACCGAAGCTCGATGGCGACAGACGGGCCTCGGTGGTGGTGGTCGGTGGCGGCTTTACCGGCCTGTCCGCCGCCCTGCATCTGGCGGAACAAGGCACCGATGTCGTGGTGCTGGAAGCCAACGAGCCCGGTTGGGGCGCGTCGGGGCGCAATGGCGGGCAGGTCAATCCTGGCCTGAAGCACGATCCGGACACGGTCGAGGCCATGTTCGGTCCCGATCTGGGCCGGCGGATGATCGCCCTGTCCGGCAATGCGCCGAATTTCGTGTTCGACCTGATCCAACGGCATCAGATTGCCTGTGAGGCCCTGCAATCCGGCACGCTGCGCGCGTCGTTCCAATCCCGCACCGCATCCGGTATCCGCGCGACGGGAGAACAATGGATCGCGCGCGGCGCGCCGGCCGAGGTGCTGGATGCCGCAGCGTGCCGGGATATCACCGGAACCGACCGCTATGGCGTGGCGCTGCTGGACCGGCGCGGCGGGCAACTCAATCCGCTGAGCTATGCGCGTGGCCTGGCGCGGGTCGCGATGCAGGCCGGGGTCGCGGTGCATGGCGAAACGCGGGTGAGCCAGGTCGATCGCGACGGCGGACATTGGCGAGTCCGCACGCCAAGCGGCACGGTTCTGGCCGAGAAGTTGATCCTGGCGACGAACGGCTATTCGGACGATCTTTGGCCGGGACTCCGACGCAGCATCGTCCCGGTTTACTCCGCCATCGTGGCCAGCGAACCGCTGCCCGAGGCCCTGGTGCGCGCGATCACCCCCACCCGTTCCGTGCTGTATGAAATGGGGGAGGTCACGGTCTATTACCGGATCGACCGTCAGGGCCGGTTGCTGATGGGAGGCCGCAGCGTCCAGCGCGATGTCGGTGGCCCCGGGGATCTGCGTTACCTGATCGACTACGCGCTGCGCCTGTGGCCGGGATTGCGCGATGCGCGTTGGACGCATGGGTGGAGCGGCCAGGTGGCGGTCACCATGGATCATTACCCGCATGTGCATGAGCCGGCGGACTCGGTGCTGGTTTGCCTGGGCTATAACGGCCGCGGGGTTGCCATGAGTTCGGCGATGGGGCCGGAGCTCGCACGCCGGACATTGGGCGGGCAGGCGGCGCGGATCGACATGCCGGTGACCGGGATCCGGGAGATTCCGCTGCATGGCCTGTGGAAACCGGCGGTGCAGGCCCGTGTTGCCTATGGCCGCATTCGGGATTTTCTGGGGTTGTAGCCGGTCAGGGGCGGCGAACCAAAGTTACGCGATCGACTACACGTCTCACCGTCATTGCCGCACTTGATCCGGCAACCCGCGCTTCAGCGGCAGGGGGTGGGTAGCCGGATCAAGTGTGGCAATGACGGTGAGACGAGTCTGTTGGTCAATGGTTCAGGTCGTCGATGTTACTCCGCACAATGCTGAATCATGCCCGTCAGGGCGTGGCCGGCTGCAATGTCCGCAGATAGGTCACCAGCGCATCCAGATCGGTGGGATCGGTGTGCTTGTACCAGTCGAACGCCATCAACCGCACCAATTGGCGCCCGTCCGGGCGGATGCCATCGGTGATCGCGGTTTTCACCTGGGCATCGGTCCAGCGCGCGATGCCGTCCGGATTGGCTGGCGTCAGGTTGCTGCTGACGATTTCCCCGGTCGGCAGTGCCGGCAATATGCGTCCCCCGGCCCCGAGCTTGGCGGTGATCAGCACGCCCCGCTCCATCGGCGTATGGCATTCCATGCAATGCGCGATATCGGCCAGGTATTTGCCGTAGGCGGCCGAGTTGGCGCGCGGGATATCGGGGACATGGGTCACCGCGGGTCCGTAGGACGGCGGCAAAGGGATTTTGTAGGTCGATTTCTCGACCTTGTTGGACACCGGCGGCACAGCACGGAGATAGGCGACGATAGCCATCACATCGCTATCGGACATCTGACGATAGAAATCGATCGGCATGGGCGGACCGATCAACGAACCGTCCGGCCGCTTGCCGTTGCGGATCGAGTCGACGATCTGCTCGTCTGTCCATGCGCCGATCCCGGTGTCCCGGTCCGGTGTGATATTCGGCGCCACCGCGCGGAACACCGGCGCTTCGATCACGAACCCGCCGGCCAGTTCCTGGGCCGCGATCGCCTTGCCGTCCGCATCCTTCGGTGTGTGGCAGTTCCCGCAGGCAACGATGCCGCGGACAAGATAGGCCCCGCGGTCGCGTTGCGCATCGGCCAGGCTGGGGGATGTCGCGACGGCCCATAGGGCCAGGCCAAGGACCATAACTCTCCGAGGATTGAACATTGCCCCGACTCCATGTGCTTGCTTTGCGGCGACGCTAGCCGGACCGACCGACGCTCACAACCTGCATTGATCGGCTTGTGGCTCGTACACCTTGGCGAAAATCGCGCCTCATTTCCTATCGGCAAAATCAGGCGGTGCCTGATGCATAAGAGCCTGTGCGAACTGGTTGCGAGAAGTGTACGAGCATCCCCTCACCGTCATTGCCGGACTTGATCCACGGCTGTCCGGTTTAAATTCGCCCTCCTGCCGCCATAGGAATATCCCCCCACCTGGGTCCTCGCCCCGGCGCCCCGCATTCACGCCGCGGCCGCTCAATCGGGATCGTGCCGACCGGTTGCAC
>CALQHT020000071.1 GCA_943330455.2 Nitrosovibrio sp. Nv4
AACGTCCGTGTTGGCCCCCTTTCCTCCCTGACCCAATAAATGGCATCCAAGGCCCAGCCTTGGTGGGGGTCGAGGGGGCAAAGCCCCTCGCGGGGTCCGGGGCGGAGCCCCGAGGCTTTCTTCCCTCACCCGATCGCCCAACGGAGCACGTATCATTGACCGACGCTGCGGTCCCGCCTCGCCCACCGACCGGCAAGCAACGCGCCGATCTGGCGTTGGTGGACCGTGGGCTGGCCGAAAGCCGCACCCGGGCGCAGGCGCTGATCCTCGCCGGCAAGGTGTTCAGCGGCGAAAAACGCGTCAACAAGCCAGGCGACGTGCTGGCCGCCGGCGCGCCGCTGGAGGTCAGGGGCCAGGATCATCCCTGGGTCTCGCGCGGCGGGCTGAAGCTGGACCATGCGCTGAGCCATTTCGGATTGTCGGCGCAAGGCCGGGTTTGCCTGGATGTCGGCGCTTCCACCGGCGGGTTCACGGACGTATTGCTGACCCACGGCGCAACCAAGGTGCATGCGGTCGATGTCGGGCACGGACAGCTCGCTTGGAAACTGCGCACCGATGCTCGGGTCGTGGTGCATGAGCGGACCAATGCGCGCCATCTGACGCAAGAGGCGATTGCCGACCCGATCGCGGCCCTGGTCTGCGATGCCAGCTTCATCGGGCTGGCGACCTTGCTGCCCAATCCGCTGTCCCTCTGTGAGGCAGGCGCCTGGGCGGTGGCTCTGATCAAGCCGCAATTCGAGGCGGGGGCGGATCTGGTCGGCAGCAAGGGCGTGGTGCGCGATCCGCTGGTGCATCAAGCCGTCTGCGACCGTGTCCGTGACTGGTGGGCCTCACTCACCGGATGGCGGGTGCTTGGCATTGTCGAGAGCCCGATCACCGGGCCGGAGGGAAACCGGGAATTCCTGATCGGCGCCCAGAAGGACCCGGTCGCCTGACACCATCCGTCCGACACTTCGACCGATGCCCTCCGGCTCCCCCATCTCTCCCTGCACCGCTCTTCTCGACGGTCATTGCCGGACTTGATCAGGCCCCCCTCCCACCGTTGAAGCGCGGGTTGCCTGGTCAAGCTCGGCAATCACGGAGAGAGGGGCGGGGGTGCACCGGACCGCAAATTTTCCAGCGGCCAACGCGGCAGCGGTGCGAAATCCAGATCGTTCGTCAGGCCCAGCCGCAACCGCTCGATCCCGGTCCAGGCCACCATCACCGCATTGTCGGTGCACAACCGGATCGGCGGCGCAACCAGATGGAAGCCGGCGGTCTCCGCCACGCCCTGCAAGGCCGCGCGCACGGCGCCATTTGCCGCCACGCCACCCGCCACGACCAGCAGACGGGCCGAGGGCGAGCGCGTCCGCATCATGGCCATCGCATGTTTGGCGCGATCGGCCATTACTGTTGCCACGGCAACCTGGAACGACGCGGCAAGGTCCGCCGCCTGCTGGCGCGGCAATGCGCCGTCCCCAAGCCGAGCAACGGTTTGCGCAACGGCCGTCTTCAGCCCGGAAAAGCTGAAATCGCAGCCGGCCCGCCCCAGCATCGGCCGAGGGAAATCATACCGAGCCGCGTTGCCTTCCGTGGCCAGACGTTCGAGGGCCGGTCCTCCTGGCCAGCCCAGGCCAAGCAGTTTGGCGACCTTGTCGAAGGCCTCGCCGACCGCGTCGTCCACCGTCCCGCCCAGGCGGGTGTACTGCCCGACGCCCTCCACAGCGATACATTGGCAGTGACCGCCGGACATCAGCAGCAGCAGATAGGGAAACGCAGCGCCGCCCTCCACCAGGCCGGGCAGGCGGGCCGTCAGGGCATGCGCCTCCAGATGGTTGACGGCGACAAACGGCAGGTTGCGGGCGAGCGCGATCCCCTTCGCCATCTGGCTGCCAACGATCAACCCACCGATCAGGCCCGGGCCGGTGCTGGCCGCGACACCGCCCAGATCGGCAAATCCCAGGCCGGCCCGCGCCATGACCCGACCGATTTGCTCCGGCAGATACGACAGATGCGCCCGGGCCGCGATCTCCGGCACGACACCGCCGTATGGGGCGTGCTCGGTTTCCTGGCTGAGCACGGACTCGGCCAGAATGCGGCCGTCTGGCGCCAGAATGGCCGCGGCGGTCTCGTCGCAGGACGATTCTATGCCCAGAACCGGGCCCGTCAGTCGGGATTCCATCGGTCAGTTCCGTCCGCCGGGATCAGGTGCCCGCATGTTCGTTCTCCACTGCTTGGGCATGTAGCGGCCGGAGCGGGTTTGTGCCAAGCGAGTGCGGGTGCCACGCAGAATGAAAACCGTGTAGGTTTAACCACCACCGAAACAAGTCAACACGCACAGGGAGCCAATTGATGGCAAACATAACAGCGACCGCCCAAGCGTTTTTCGACGCCTGCGAAACCGGCAAGGGATGGGACGGCTGCCAGGCCTACTGCGCGCCGGATGCCACGTTCTCCGCCCAGGCCGAACCGCTCGCGGACGTTAAGACGTTGCGGGACTACACCGAATGGATGAAGGGCCTGCTGACGGTCCTGACCGACGGTCGGTATGAGGTAAAATCCTTCGCGACCGATGCCGAACGGAATAACGTCTGTGCCTATGGCGTATTCACCGGAACACATCTGGCCGGTGGCCCGTGCCCGCCGACCGGCAAGACGACGAACACCGACTATGTGTATGTGATGCAGTTCGCGGAGGGGAAGATCGTCCACATGACGAAGATCTGGCATGCGGGTCTCGCGCTGAAGGAACTCGGCTGGGCCTGAACCCACGAACGCCCGGGGCTTGCACCGTGCCCGCAACGCGGTGCATTTCGCGCCGACATGGACGATACATAACATTCCGATGAACGCCCCGAAGCCACCGCACCCGCCGATCTCGAACGCCGAAGCGGCTCGCCCCCGCGTCCGCACCCACATGCGCACCCTGCCGCTGCGGGTCGGCACCCGCGGGTCGCCTCTCGCGCTGGTGCAAACCCGCGCATTCCTGGAAGTGCTGACCCAGCTCTGCCCGGTCCTGCGCGGAATGGACGTGTTCGAGGAACATGCCATCAACACCACAGGCGACGCGGTGCAGGATCGCCGTCTGGCCGACATCGGCGGCAAAGGGCTGTTTGCCAAGGAAATCCACGAAGCCTTGGCCGATGGGCGGATCGACTTTGCCGTCCATAGCCTGAAGGACCTGGAAACCGAGATGCCGTCCGGGATCGTCCTGGCCTGCACGATGCGGCGAGAGGATGCGCGGGACGCCCTCATCCTCGGGCCGAATTGTCACGACAGCGATCCTGGCGACCCGTTTGCCTGCCTTCCGGGCGGCGCCACGATCGGCACCTCCTCCGTCCGCCGCCAGGCCCAACTGCTCCACGCTCGTCCGGATCTGGTCATCACCACCCTGCGCGGCAACGTCCAGACCCGCCTGGCCAAGCTGGCGGCGGGGGATTGCTCGGCCTCGCTCCTGGCCCTGGCCGGTCTGCGGCGGCTTGGGTTGGAGGATCGCGCCTCGGTCGTGCTGGACCCCGATGCCATGGTCCCCGCCGCGGGCCAGGGGATCGTCGGCATCACGGTCCGGGAGGGCGACCTTGAACTGCGGGAAATGCTGGCTGCGATCGAGGACCCGGAGGCCAACTGGGTCGCCACCGCCGAACGGGCGATGCTGGCGGAGTTGGACGGATCCTGCCGCACCCCGATCGGTGGGCATGCCCGCCTGCTGCCGACCGGGGAGTTGCATCTGACCGGCCTGGTGGCGCGCCCCGATGGGTCTTTCCTGCTGAAATCCAGCCTGCATGGCTCGGTTGGAGACGCCGAGCGGATTGGGCGGGAACTGGGGGCTTGCCTGCGTGCGGACAGCCCGAGAGACATCTTTGTGTGACGGAAGGCGTGGCACGATCCTGATCACCCGACCGGAGCCAGCCGCGGCCGAAACCGCCGCGCGGGTGGAGGCCATGGGGTTCCACCCAGTTGTTGCACCGATGATGACCATCCGGACGATGGCACCGCTCGACATAAAGCCGACATCCCGATCAGGGGCCAATCTGATCGGAATCCTGGTGACCAGCGGCAACGCGCTGCCCGTGCTTGGGCCGGATTTGCACGACATTCCGCTGTTTGCTGTTGGACGCGCGACCGCGCAACGGGCGACGCAGGCGGGATTTCGGACGGTGACCAGCGCCGACGGCGACGCCACCGCTCTCGGCAAGTTGATCGCCGAACGGGTCCGCCCGACGCAGGGCCGGCTGCTGCTGGCCTCCGGGCGTGGGCAAGGAATGGCGCTGGCCGCCACGCTGCGGACGGGTGGTTTTCGGATCACGCGCCGAGTCGCTTACACCACAGAACCCACACAGATTCTGCCGGACGCCGCGCTTCGCGCCGTGCGAGCCGGTTCCCTCACCCACGCGCTGTTCTTCTCAGCGGAGACCGCGCGCGTGTTCCACCGACTGGCCCGACACCAGGAATTAGGCCCGCTCCTGGCCGGCTGTGACGCCCTGGCTATCAGCCAGCGGACCGAAGTGGCATTACGAGGCCTTCCATGGCGGCGTATCTGCGTCGCCGCCGCACCGGACCAGGATTCCCTGCTTGCGCTCCTGCCATGACTGACATCAAGGCCCTGGCGGCCCCCGAGGCTTCGGATCCCCCGAAGCCGCAACCACGACCATGGTACGCGGATCGGGACCTGATGCACTGGCTCCACACCGCCGGGTTCGCGGTGCTGGCGTTGGCCATCCTCTATGCCTGGCTGACCCCACCGGTTCCGGCCTCGCCAACCGCCGAAATCGCGGCGCTGCAACAGCAGATTCGTGCCCTGGACAGCCGCATCGCCCGAGCGGAACAGCGTCCACCATCCGCCCCGGTCGATTTGACCGGCCTGACGGCGCGGATCGATACCCTGGAAAAGCGCCTCACCGCCGACCAACGCCCTACCCTCGACCCCGCTCGGCTTGACGCGCTGGAAAAGCGCCCGATCGTGGACCCGGCCGCATTGCAGTCACGCCTGACGGCGCTGGAGCAACGGCCGACGCCAGACCCGACGATGGCAACACGGCTGGATGCCCTGTCGGCCCGCCTCGACAGCCTGTCCGCTCGCACCCAGACCGAGGATGCCGAAGCCGGCCGCCGCGTGGAGACGCTGGATGGCCGACTGACCCGAGCGGAAGCCGCGGCCAACCGCGTTGCGGCCGTCGCCGACCGAGCATCCAGGCTGGCACGCATCCAATCGGCCGAGGCAGCCTTGGCGACGGGACAGAAGCTGGGCGACCTGCCCGGTGCGCCCCCTGCCGTGGCGCGTTTCGCATCGACGAACCCTCCGACCTTGCCGCATCTGCGCCTGACATTCCCGGCAGCCGACCGGGCCACGAGAGAAGCCGCCCAGCCGGACACCGACGGAAAGCCGTTCCTGGAACGCGTCTGGAGCCGAACGCAGGAACTCGTCACGATCCGCCAGGGCGACAAGGTGCTGATCGGGGTGTCCGTCGCGGGCGTTCTGGCCCGCGCGCGTGTCGCCCTGGAAGCCGGCGACCTGACGGCCGCGGTCGAGGCCGCATCGACCCTGACCGGCGAGCCAGCCAAAGCCATGGCACCGTGGCTTGGTGAAGCGCGCGCCTTGCTCGACGCGCAGGCCGGTCTCGCCGCGATGGCCACGAGCGGCTGATGCGCCGTATCATCGCGATCCTGATCACCGGCGCGATTGCGGTCGCCGTTGCCTGGTTCCTCTCCGGATTGCCGGGACAGGTGGTGGCGGACATCGGCTCCATCACCATCGAGCTCTCCACCCCGGTCGCCACACTCGGCCTGCTGCTGGTCTTCACCCTGGCCTATGTGATCCTGCGTCTGCTGGGCGGGCTGATCCGCCTGCCACGGACCATGCGGCACTGGAAGGAGAGCCGCCATCGGCAGTACGGCGATGCCTCCGTCACCAAGGCTCTGCTGGCCCTGGCCGCCGGAGAAAAAGCCGATGCCCGTCGGGAAGCTGCTCGGGCGCGCCGGTTCCTGGGTGACACCCCGCAAACCTTGCTGTTGGCCGCCGAGGCCGGGCGGCTGGCCGAACGCGACGACGAAACCGAAGCGGCATTTCGCCTGCTGGCGGATCGGAAGGATGCGGCGTTTCTGGGCTATCGCGGCCTGCTGCGACAGGCCATCGCTCGGAGCGAATGGGCCGAGGCAACCACCTTGGCCAGACGCGCCGAGGCCGCGCATCCGGGCGCACAGTGGCTGCGCCATGAACGTGCGCAATTGGCGATTCGCGCCGAACATTGGGCCGAAGCGCTGGAACTCGCGGATGAGAATGGACCCAGGGCAGCCTTGGCCGCCGGTGCCGCCGCGGTGGAACCGAACGCCGAACGGGCCATGCGCTATGCGCGGGATGCCTGGCGCGCCGATCCCGGATTGCCTCATGCGGCGCTGGCCTATGCGGAACGGCTGCGGGCCGGGGGCCATGAACGTCGCGCGCAGACCGTGATCGCTCGAAGCTGGGCATTGTCGCCGCAGCCGGACCTGGCGGCGTTCGCGCTGGCACCGGTGGAGGACAAGCTGGCGCGCACCCAGGCGGCCCAGCGATTGACGGCGGAAAATCCGGAGCATCCGGAAAGCCGCATGGTGCTGGCTCGCACCGCGTTGGACGCCGGCCTGACCGGCGAGGCCCGCCATCACGCCGAAGCTGCACGCGCGGCCGGATTGAACGAACGGCGGCTGTGGCTGCTGATGGCCGATATCGAGGAAGAGGAGCGCGGCGACACCGAGGCGGGACGCCTGGCCCAGCGGGACGCGTTGCGCCGGAGTGCTGCGGCCGATCCGGACCCGGCATGGCGATGCGGCACCTGTCACGCGCAACACGCGACTTGGTTGCCGGCTTGCCCGGTTTGCTGGACCGGAGGGTCGGTGCGGTGGACCACGGTCGGGGGCGGGGTGCCGATCACCCGGCGGCTGACAGTCGACGAATAGAGAGCGGTCGGGACTACGACCAACCGACGTGACCATTAATCGATGCACCGCCCCCTTCGGTATTGCCGGGCTTGGCCCGCCAACCCGCGCTTCAACGGTCGGGGGCGGGTTGCCGGATCAAGTCCGGCAATGACGGTAAGGGGGCGCTATCGGTCAATCTGTCGGCCGGGCGCGACAATTCGGTTGGTGCAACTCGGTGCGCAGCCACCCATCGGGCCGCACACCCAAAACGCCGATCGTTATTTCTTCCGGCGCTTCGGCTCGGGTGCCATGGCTTCCAGGACGGGTTCCTGTTCGGCCGATTTGGGGCACCGAGCGAGGGCCAGATACGGCTTCGGATCAACCGCTCGACCGTTCACCCGGACCTCAAAATGCACATGGGACCCACGGGCTCGGCCTGTCGCCCCGACCTGGCCGATGATCTGGCCGGCGGCCACGGGCGCGCCGCTGGCAACCCCCGGCGCGAAATTGGACATGTGGCCGTATCGGGTAATCACGGAATCCGTATGCTGGATGTCGACGATATACCCATAGGCATAATACCACCCCGCGTAGACCACGGTCCCGCCAGCGGCCGCACGAATCGGCGAACCCATGGGTGCCATCAGGTCGATGCCAGAGTGGCCACCAGTGAACCCGCGAGATACCTCTCGCAGTGCCGTGGGAGGCATTTCCATCGACCCACAGAGGGATGCCGCATTCGCGGGGGCGGCCAAACAGACCAAGGCAATCAGGAGCACACGCATCGGCAACCCTACCACAGGTCGGCGAGAAGTCGACCAACCAAGTCGGATAATCCGCATGGGGAATGGGATCGGCGGCGGCTTACGGCCTGGTGCAAGCAACGCGTGGCCCCGCCAATGGCTTGTGAGATCCGCCGCGTCGATGAGGATCGGTCAATGATCTCCAACGCTTGCGGTGCCAGCGGGCGATCCGCATGGCGCGACGGCGAGCCAAGGCGTGGGGTCGATCGGCTGACGGTCCACGAGCATGCCGAAATACAGATGCGTGCCGTAGGTGACACCCGACCGGCCGATCGTCGCGACCATTTCCCCGGCTTGCACCGCGCGTTTGCCTTCCGCGATCGCCGGCGTCAGGCGCCCGAGATGGCTGTAAACCCCGATAAAGCCCTCATGCTGGATCAGCATCTCGAATCCACCCGGGCCCTTTCGCTGGGCGCGGATGACATGCCCACGCGCGACCGCCCGAACCGGCGCGCCCTCCGCGGCCGGCAGATCAATGCCAGGATGGAAGACGCCGGCCTTGGGGCGGCCCGCCAGAACGCGAGGTCCAAACGGGGACGACACGCAGGCCGGCGACACAGGGTGGACCAGCGGGTCGAACTTCGGCGTGGGCGGCGCCGCGCCGGCCGGAACGCTCAGGTATATGGCCAGTCCAAGGCCCAGCATCGCCGTTCGGTCAGCCGAGATTTGGGCCGCCCCTCCGGACCTGGACCCTGGGGCGGCGGACCGAAATTGCCAAACCCCTGGGTCACGGAATGGGATCAATCCGCGTAGAGCCGGATCGCGTCGGGATCGAAGCTGAACCCCCAGCCGGGCCGGTCCGAAACGATGGCGTCGCCCTTCGCGTCCAGCTCGATCCGCTCGCGGTAGATTTTCTCGAACCAGGGCATGTGTTCCAGGTAGTAGCCGCCGGGCAGGGAGGCCAGCAGCGGCAGGCTCATTTCCGGAAACAGATGGCTGGCGCAGGGGATGTGGTAGGCCTCGCACAGATGGCCGGCCTTCAGGAATTCGGTCGGCCCGCCCATGCGTTGCAGATCGGGCATCAGCACATCGGCGGCGCGGGCTTCCAGCATCTTCAATATGCCGCGATGGGTGTAGACGGTTTCCCCCGACGCAATGGGGGTGTCGAGCGCGGCGGCGATCTGGGCCTCGCCTTCGTGATCGTGGCAGATCACGGGTTCCTCGAACCAGGTGAGGTTCAGATCTTCCATCATGCGGCCGATGCGGATTGCCTGCTTGACGGTCATCTGCTGGTTGGCGTCCACCATCAGGGCGACGTCGGGTCCAACGGCCTCCCGCACCGCGGCGACGCGGGCGACCATGCCTTCGGGATCGGTCGGGCCGACCCGGGTCTTCATGGCGCGGAAGCCACGATCGAGGAACCCCTGAGCCTCCTTCTGCAAATCGTCGAGCGAGCCGGCCAGCCACAACCCGCCGCTGGCATAGGTGGGCACGGTGGGGCGGCAGGCACCGATCAGATGGGCGACATTAAGGCCAGCCGCCTTGCCGCGCAGGTCCCACAACGCGTTGTCGATCGCGGCCAGGCCGACGATGGACACGCCCTCATAGCCCAGGAAATTCAGGTCCTTCCAGGCTTTCGCGTTCAACGCACCGCCCAGGCGGGGGTCGAGGCCGACCACCAGATCCTCCAGGTCGCGGATCATCTGATGGATCACGCCCAGGCGCCGATTGTTGATGGTCATGACCAGCCCCTCGCCGGTCAGACCCTCGTCGGTATCGAGGAAGGTCAGCACGCAGTCGGCGGAGCGGATCGATCCCATGATCGAGGTCAGGATCGGCGGGTCGATCGGCAGACGCACGACCTGGGTGCGCAGTTTGGTGATTTTCATGATTGGGGTTCCTGTCCGTCCATCCCGGTTCCGAGGGGCGGATTAAACCACTTCGCACCCCGGTTTGTCTCGCCAGGGCTTGCCCGCCGCCCCTGGCAACCGCAGCTACCCCTGCGATTTGCGAAGTCCTTCCATGCGATGGCCGGCCTGTGACGCGGTCATGCTATCCGGCACACCGGTTGCTGAAAAATAATCTCACGTCGTCCAAGACAATAGCGCACCCAGTGGCGCCCCGAGGATCTCATGCCGAACCGCCTCATGGCGCGAAACCTGTTGCTGCTGTCCGCCTGCCAGGCGCTGGGCCAGGCCACCAGTACGATGATGTTTACAGCCACCGCGCTGGCGGTCGCGGGTGTCCTGCAAATCCCGCATCTGGCGACCTTGCCCATCACCATGCAGCATCTCGGCGTGATGCTGTCGGTGTTTCCCACCGCCATGCTGATGCAGCGGATGGGCCGCGGGTTCGGCTTCCGGGTCGGCTCCCTGATCGGGATCATCGGGGCCACGACATGCGGCCTCGGCCTGTATTTTGGGGAGTTGATCGTCATGTGCGCGGGTGGCCTGATCCTGGGCTACTCGGTCGCCAGCACGCAGATGTATCGGTTTGCCGCGGTCGAGCTGGCCGATCCCAGCCTGCGCGCCAAGGCCATCTCCTGGGTCACCGCGGGCGGGGTTGCCGCCGGGGTCATCGGCCCGTCCCTGGCACGGTGGAGTTACGACCAGTGGGTGCCATTGTACACCGCGACCTATGCCGGCATGGTCGGGCTGCATGTCCTGGTGTTCATCGTCATGGGCTTCATCCGTTTCCCGCCGCCCGCCCCGGGGGAACGGTCGCACGCACCGGTGGGGGCGCAGCGCCCATTGCTGGAAATCGCGATGCAGCCCAAGTTCATCGTGGCCGTGATCGCCGCCATGATCGCCTTCGGTACGATGTCGTTCGTCATGAGCGCATCCCCACTGGCCATTATCGGTTGCGGCCTGCCGCATACCGAGGCGCATTGGGTGATCTTCGTGCATGTGATGGGCATGTTCGTGCCCTCGTTCTTCACCGGCAATCTGATCCATCGGTTCGGCGTGCTGAACATCATGCTGCTGGGGGCCGCGGTCTTTATCGTCAGCGTCATCATCGGGCTGTCCGGCCTGACGGAGTGGCATTTCCGTATCGCGCTGATGCTGAACGGCCTGGGCTGGAACTTTCTGTTCGTCGGCGCGACCACCCTGGTCACGACCACCTACCGCCCGTCGGAGCGTGGCAAGGCCCAGGCGTTAAACGACTTCCTGGTGTTTGGGACGACAACCGTTTGCAGCCTGCTGGCCGGCGTGCTGCAGGACAAGCTGGGTTGGTTCCCGCTGAACTGGATGTCGCTCGGATTGGTCGGAGTGGCCGTCGTCGCGGTGGGGTGGCTACGCCTGCGACGGGAGCCGGTGCCGGCGTAGGCGTCGGGGCTCCGCCCCGGACCCCGCGAGGGCTTCGCCCTTCGAACCCACCAAGGCTGGGCCTTGGATGCCGTTTATTAGGTCAGGGGGAAAGGGGGCCGACCATGGTGTTTCAACGTCCGGGTTGGCCCCCTTTTCCCCCTGACCTAATGAATCGCGGTCCAGGGGCCGTAGCCCCTGGTGGGTTCGAAGGGCAAAGCCCTCGCGGGGTTTGGGGCGGAGCCCCAAGGCCTTCTTTCCACCCCCGATCGCCTAAGCAAGAGGCGCCCGATAGAATCCCAACTCCTCGGGAGGATCAGCCAAAGTTTCAGTGATGCTCACCACCTCCGCCAATCTCGGCCCCCGGCGGCACAGGCGCGACAATTCCTCGACCGCTGCGATGTCGCCCGCGATCAGCGCTTCGACCGAACCGTCCCGTCGGTTGCGCACCCAGCCCGACAGGCCCAGCCTCTGAGCCTGGTCGACCATCCAGTCGCGAAACCCAACACCCTGCACCGTTCCCACGATGACAAGGTGTTTGGCCTTCACGACTATGCCTCCCGGGTCAGGCGGATGAACCGTTCCGCGAGCACCAGGTCCGCGGCAATGGAGCGGCGGCGATGGGCGGCTTCCTCATCCTCGCCCCATTGTTCCAACTGGAACAACTCCTCCAGCGCACCCAGCCGATGGGCGGTATCCGCGTCCAGTTCGCCGGATGCCAGAGCCAACCCCAGCACCAGACTGCCCATCGCGGGCACCGCGATCCCCAGCGCCGCCAGCGCGTGATGATCCAGATCGGCGACCGCCCGTCGCAGCGCCGCAACGGAATCCCGGTGTTGCTTCACCGCCGATACTCCCGTCACCACCCTCAAAGGGGCATCCAGGGTCAGGCTCGCCCAGTCCAGCCAGGGTTGCCATTCGCGGATCTGACGTTCCACCAGTTCGCGCGGAGTTTCGGCGCGATAGCACAGCAGGTCGCTCTCCCCATACCGGGCGATGGCATCGACGATCGGCGCGGGATCGACCGCGATCCGCCCCTGCGCGGTGCCCGCCAACTGGGTCAGCGGCGTGTCGGCGAACGACATGGTGCCGCCCTTGGCACCGCCGGCCAAACGCCATTCCTCGGCAACGGCATCGGCCAGGCGAGGCGGCCCGACTAGCAGAACCCCGCCGGTCGGCAGATGCATCGGACGCCCGTCCAGCAGGATGGCATGCCCACCATCCTCGACCCGCAGGCTTACACTGTCCCAGAAACGCTTCACGATCGAGATCCTTCGGTCAGCGGAGAAGTTGACGCAGCAGGGCGCCAGGGTTGATCGGCTCGTTGCGTCGAGCCGGGGGAGAGGGCACCTGCGCGGCCTCGGTCGGCGCTGCCTGGCCGCGGGCCAACGCCAGCGTCGCCGGACACGACGTCGATTGATCGCCCCCGGCCAGCCGATCCGCACCCAGCAGGCCGGACGCCATCCCGAGCGGCGTGGTGCCGCCGATAATGATACCCGCGATCGTGCCGGCGTTTGCTCCGGCGGTGGCCGACGCATCGATTTCGGCCTTCGGTTGGCGCAATGTGCCGGTGACGCGCACCGGAATGCTGAACCCGGTGCCCCCCATGCGGCCTTGCGGGCGCAGCATCAGCGCCACGGTCTCATCCCGCAGATTGACCGAGCCGCTGCCGCTGGCCGTCAACAGGCTGGAACTCAACAACAGCGGATGCAGCGTGGCGATCCCCTGGCGGATATCGAAGCGCGCGGCGAGGCAGCGAATTTCGCTGGTTTTCGCCCCACTCCGCCCGATCAGATCCAACACATTGGCCTGGCTTGCGACCTTCGCCAGAAAACCGCCCACCTGGCCGGGATCGTACGACCCACCTACCATCGCGAACCCGGCGGTTCCGTCCAAAGACGCCGCAATGGCCCGCACCGTGTCGCCCGCGCCGTGCAGGTCCGCCATCATCTCCAGTCGGCCGCTGGCGAACGGACGCTCCCCCAGTGCGAGCAGCAGGGGACGCACCGAGATATTGGGTGCGCGCACCGACAGAGCGATCCGCGGCGGCGATTGGGTCGTATCCACGGTGCCGGTGATGGCAACCGGTCCCTCCGGCGCATCCGCCGTCAGCCTGTCCAACGTCGCGCGCCCGTCACGCAGGATCAGATGAGCATCGAGTGATTTGTAATCGGCCTCGTTCACCCGCAATGCCGCCACGCGCAGGCGGATATCGGCATCGTGGCGAGTCAGGCGATCGAACGGGATAGGCGTGTCGGGGAACACCCGGTCGGGCCTGACCCGGGCGGGCGGCGGCGGGACCGGTGCGGCGGGTTGCGCCATGGGCGGCGCCGGTGGTGCAGGACCTGAGGTTGAAGCAGCCTCGGCGGCCGAGCGGTCGGCATCTCGAAAGGCTGCGAGAAGTGCGTCCAGATCGAGGCGTTGTGATCCCAGGGACGCGGTCAGACTGCCTCGGTCCTGACCCGGATCACCAAACACCATCGCCAGGTCGCCGGTCAGATCGCCGCTTCGCGTCGTCAGTTGCATGCCATGCAGGGTGGCGCCCCGTCGCAAACCACCGGGGCCATCGGTGACCGTGCCGCGGAACGCGATGTCCTTGATCGATGGCAGCGACATCGACACCAGCCCGGACAGGGACGCGAGGTCCGGTGTGTCGAAGGTCACATCGATCGCGGCGTCTTCCAGACTTTGCGGCTTCCCCAGGGTTCCCTTCGCGGTCAGGCGCGTGGCGCCACTCGCAAGCGCGACATCGACCGGATAGGGTCGCGCTGGGTTGCCGGGACGCAACAGGTCCGGATGCCCCAGGGTCGCCCCGATGCTGACGGGCGCATCGCCGATCCGGATGGTCGCGTCCAATTTCACCGGCTGGGTCGATCCCGGTGCGGAGACATCCAACCGATCCAGCCGCACCCCTGCTTGGTGTTGGCGCAGATCGGACGCACCGACCCGCACGGTCACATCCGAGACCGTGGGAAACGGATTGCCCGAATCCTGGATCATCGCGCGGATGGTGATGTCGTGCAGCGGTGGCAGGGTCGCGTCGGAGGATGTCGAGGCTCGGATGATTGGCGCCAGGGTCGAAAGATCGCCGATATCGGCCGATACGGCCAGGCGATAGCCCTTCCCGACCAATGGCCGGGTCAAAGACCCATCGGCGATCAGGCGATTGGTCCCGGACTCGATGGTCAACCGGACTGGCCAGGGGTCCGATGCGGATTGGTCCTGCATGCGGGCCAGCGATCCGGTATCGGCCCGCAGCGTCAGGGCTATCCCTTGCAACACCAGATCCGCGGTCAGACGCACCGGTGCATCGGCGGCCTCGGCGGTTGCCGCAAGCTGCTTGATGGCGAGCGTCTGTGTCACGCCGGTCTTGCCGTCCAGAAAGGCGATCTGTCCGCCCTGGATCGCGATCCGATTGAAGTGGACGAAGGCGCTCGGGTCCCGGTTCGGCCGAACGGCGATATCCGTGGACGATGCCAGACTGGCTGACACCCGGCGGCCATCCATTGGCGTGTTGTCGTTTGCGCGACAGGGGGCGGTGGAGGATGCCTCGCAGGGTGGGGAGGCCACCTCATTTTGCGCCGCAAGCGCCTGCTCGCCGACAAAGGTCCAGTTGGGGGTGCCCTGGGCGTCGGTTTCGAGGCGGATATCCGGATTGATCAGCACCAGGCTCTTGATCTCGATGGTCCGGGAGATCAGTGGCAGCAAGGCGAGCCGAAGCTCCAGGCGTTCGAGACTCGCCATAAGCGGACGGAAAAAGCCCGCCGGGTTGGAGAGGGTGACGTCGAGGGCTTCGATGACGGGTGGGATGGCCCATTTCAGGGTGATCGGGCCGTTCAGCGCCAGATCACGGCCGGTGGCCTGCTTTACCTCGGCCACGATGCTGGCCTTGTGGTCGTTCGGGTCGAAGCGGGCGATGACGACGGCGCCCGCGGCGATCAGGACCAGCAACACAATGCCCAGGGCGCGGAGCCCGAAACGGACGCGGCGCCGCGTGGCACCTTGCTTGGGTTGCGCCAGTTGGTCCTGCTGCATCCTGCTGCTCCGTTCGCCGGTCAGCGGGGCGACCGGAGGGCAGCGCGGGCCGGTGGCGCGTGGAAGCCGAGGGTGCGGAAGGTGTCAGCCATGTGGGGCGGCAAATCGGCCTCGACCACCAGGCGGCCGCCGGCAGGATGCGGCAGCGACAGCGAGCGGGCGTGCAGATGGAGGTGGTCGGACAGGCCTTCCACCGTCGCGGCGAAGGCGTTGTTCTGGTCGGGTTCGGCGTATTTCGTGTCGCCCAGGATCGGCGCCCGGATCGCGACGCAGTGCACGCGCAGTTGATGGGTCCGGCCGGTGATCGGTTGCAGTTCCAGCCAGGAGAGTTTGCGGGCGGCGTTGTCCAGGGTCCGATAATCCGTCACGGCGCGCGCACCTTCTTTGTCGTCCCGCTCCGCCGGCACGACGCGTTCGGCGCGCATGCCGCCCAGGCGCTTCAGAGGCAGGTCGATGCGGCCTTCCACCGGGACCGGCCGGCCGGCGACCACGGCCCAATAGGTTTTTTCCATATCCCGACCACGGAAGGATGCCGCCAGCTTCCCCGCGGTGCCGGGTGTGCGAGCCAGGATCAGCACGCCGGTCGTGTCTCGGTCCAGCCGATGCACCAGCCTGGGTCGGTCGGAACTGCCGAACCGCAGCACGTCCAACATCCCGTCGAGATGGCGCGTAATCCCCGGTCCGCCCTGCACCGGCAGGCCATACGGCTTGTTCAGCACGATCACGTGGTCGTCCTGGTAGATCACGCGCTGCTGCAGGTCCTGCACGTCCGCGGGATCGAGGCGGATGCGGGGCTTCTCTTCCTCCTGCTGCGGCGGGGCCGGCATCGGGGGGACGCGGATCCCCTGGCCTGGTGCCAGGCGGGTGGAGGTTTCGGCACGATGGCCGTCCACGCGCACCTGCCCAGTGCGACACAGTTTCTGAATGGCGCTTTGGGGCACGCCGGGGAAATGGCGGCGGAACCAGCGATCGAGGCGAATATCGGCCTCGTCGTCGGTCACCGTACGGGTTTCGACAGTCATCGGAGGCATATAGTGCATCCGGGGCCTTCATGCAGCATCGGATGGTGTGGAAGGTTGGGAGCGCCGCTCGCACCCGAAAGGCGTTGGGGCCGGATAGGTTGGCTCTCGCGGTCCTGCCCAAGCCAAGAGGTCGCTCGTGAACGCCGCTCCTTCAGGCCCTGCGGCATTCACACATCCCCTCAATGGAGAAAATTCTCCCCCTCCCCTTGCGGGAGGGGGTTGGGGGGAGGGGTGAACCCGCACGGACCTTGCGGAAACCCCCTCCCCGCGGCCCCCTCCCGCAAGGGGAGGGGGAGAACTTTCTCCGTCGGGCGCCCCACTTCGAAATGTGTGAATGCCGTAGCCTTCAGGTCCGAAGGATCATTCCGCGTCGCGATGCCGCAGCTTGGCCCAGAACTCCAACCGCTTGCCGATTTCCCGCTCGAACCCGCGATCCTTCGGCTGATAGAACGCATGCCGAGCCATGCCGTCGGGAAAATAGTTCTGGCCGGAGAAGGCATCCTCTGTGCCGTGGTCATATTCATACCCGGCGCCGTATCCGAGTTGCTTCATCAGCTTGGTCGGCGCGTTGAGAATATGCGCGGGCGGCATCAGGCTGCCGGTCGCCTTCGCGGCCGCTCTCGCCGCGCCGTACGCGGTGTAGACGGCATTCGATTTCGGCGCGGTGCCGAGATAAACGACCACCTGCGCAATCGCCAGCTCGCCTTCCGGGCTGCCGAGACGCTCATAGGTCTCCCATCCGGCGATGGCCTGCGGCAGCGCGTTGGGGTCGGCCATGCCAATGTCCTCGGCGGCGAACCGGACCAGGCGGCGGGCGATGTAGCGCGGGTCCTCTCCACCGTTCAGCATCCGGGCGAACCAATAGAGCGCGGCGTCGGGGTCCGAGCCTCGCAGCGACTTATGCAGGGCCGAGATCAGGTTGTAGTGTTCTTCCCGATCCTTGTCGTAAAGCGCCGCACGCCGAGCGAGCAGTTCCGACAGGGCGTTGGCGTCCATGGGTTCCGTGCCCGCGGGCAGGGCGGCGATCTGTTCGGCCATGTTCAGGATGTAGCGGCCGTCGCCATCGGCCATGGCTCGCAGCGCGTTGCGCGCTTCGGCGGTCAGGGGCATCGCGTGGCCGATCTCGGTTTCGGCGCGCGACAGCAGCAGTTCCAACGCCGGGTCGTCCAGGCGGCGTAACACCAGCACCTGGCAGCGGGAAAGTAGCGCTCCATTCAGGGCGAAGGATGGATTTTCCGTCGTGGCGCCGACCAGGATGATGGTGCCGTCTTCAACCACGGGCAGAAACCCGTCCTGCTGGGCGCGGTTGAAACGGTGGATTTCGTCCACAAACAGCAGGGTGCCTTCGCCGGTGCGGCGGCGCTGGACGGCGGCCTCGAATGCCTTCTTCAGGTCCGCGACGCCGGAGAACACGGCCGACAATTGCACAAACGCCAAACCCGAGCGGGCGGCGATCAGACGAGCGATGGTGGTCTTGCCGACACCCGGCGGACCCCAGAGGATGAGGGATGCCAGCGAGCCGCGCGCCAGCATGCGGGTCAGCGTGCCCTCCGGGCCAAGGAGGTGATCCTGGCCGACCACATCCTCCAGGGCCTTGGGGCGCAGGCGATCCGCCAGCGGACGCGTCGCGTTGTTCGCCGACGCGGGCGGCATTTCCGGCGCGGTATCGCCGAACAGGTCGGACGCGTGGGGCGGATCGGTTGGCACGCCCACATGATAGCCCCGGTGGGATGCAGTGGGGAGGGGAGACTTCCCCCTCACCGTCCGAGCGATGGCCGCGCCCAAACACGGCCACTCCGATTTTCAATCAGCAGGCTGCCGGCCCGCTCTGTCCGACCGGTATTGACCGACGCGTCAGTCTCGAATTTCGCCTTATCGGACCGGTGACACGACACGCAGGACGCGCGCCGGGGTATCACCGCCTTCCAACAAGTTGCCGGTTGTCAGCACGATCAGGTCGCGGCTTGTGCCATAACTGGTGACGCTGGTGCAGCCGTCACAGCCATCGGACAGAATGTCGGACACGGACCCGTTCTTCCCGACACGGATCAGTTTACTCCCATGCGTCGCCGCCGCGATCGTGCCATCGGCCAGGAAGGTGAAATCGTCGATGGGACCCGTCGTCGCGAACAGTTCGAGTGGCCCCTTCGCCGCTCGACCCGCCAATCGCACACGGTAAATTGCACCGCGTGCCGAATTGGAGATGTATAGCCAGCCCTCGCGCAGTTTAAGCCCGTTGGCACCCGGTCGATTTGACAGTGTTGCAGGATCCGATGCCAACAACGGATCGGCCAGCCATGCGTCGATCTCGCCTCTCGTCGGATCGAAACGCCAGATCTTTCCCGCAATCGAATCCGCGACCAGGATCAGGTTCGGAGCGACCTCCACCATACCGTTGAGGAAAAGCGCGTTCGGCACCGCGACCCGCTTTTTCACCAGGCCGCCTCGATCAAGCACCAGCATTTGGTTCGTCGCGGTGAAGGCCGGTCCGTCGGTGAATGACTTGCCGTGCGCCGATACGAGAATGTCGTTGGCGCGGGCGACAACCGCAACCGGATGGACATCGAGTTTGACCAGTGGCGTTGGCGCGTCGCGTCCGTTCCACGTCATCAGCGTCTGGTTGATGTAGCTGGTGAACAGCAGGCGCCCCTTGGGATCGACGCTCAGATTTTCGAGGAACGTGCCATGCGGGTAACTGGCAACCGTCGCCACATGCGGAGGCTGCGCCGACACTGGGGTTGCCAACAGGCCAAGCATGGCAAGGGACCACACTATCCGTTTTTGTGTCATGCATGCTCCTCAAGAACCCGCGGCTTTCTGACGGGTGAAAATGGTGTTCGAGCCCACCGCCGACAAGAGCCCACGACCCGCCGGGAACGCGGCGACCGGCTGGTCGTCGCACAGA
This sequence comes from Nitrosovibrio sp. Nv4, assembly GCA_943330455.2. Lineage (GTDB taxonomy): Bacteria > Pseudomonadota > Alphaproteobacteria > Acetobacterales > Acetobacteraceae > Rhodopila. The sequence goes on from CALQHT020000071.1 coordinate 18,884, forward strand.
TCGCCTCACGGTACCCTTCTTACAAGGCACACTATGTTCCCGGACGGACACTAATCGGGGTTACAGCGGATCCAATGTCCCAAGGTGGCCATCGGCGGGATTGTCGCCGCCGACGGGGATTTTCACCTCCACGCCCACGCGTGCCGGGTCCTTGCCGCCCTTGAGCCAGCCAGTTGCCGATCGCACATTCCTGCCGGCCCAAGGGCTGGGCCCGCTGCGCTCGTTCGTACTTGGGCGCCGCTTACGAAACGACGACATCCTCCCAGAAGCCGAATAGTCCGCCAACCGCCGCCATGCTCGGTTTGGGGGATTCGTATGACCATGCCGCACGGACGGCTCGCTGGCCGTCGATCACGACGTCATAGAATTGAACACCATGAGGACATTGGCGGTCCTTGTCGGTCTTCGGCACCTTTTCCAGCCATGCCATACGGACGGATGTCGGTGGGAAATACTGGTAGCCGCCACTCTCCACGAGGTCGTCGCTTTCAGCGACCACGTGGTCTTGCAAGGTAGCCTTCATATCCAGCCTCCTTCTCGGGCAGACGATGGTAGCCGCACCCATCCTAGGCGCATCACGGCCCCCTGCCCACTCCCGTAACACCTGCCCCGAAACTTGCCCCCCTGGCGAAATCGGCCCCATCATACTCCCAACCGGCCCGCGGCCATCGTCATCGAGACGGGCTGAAAGGGGCGGATCGCCCTGGGAGGGACGGCATGACCGCATCAATCCAACGCCTCGCCGGAAGATTCATCGCCCCATTGGCCATCGCCGCCAGCCTGATCGGCGTCACCCCGGCCTTCGCCCAATCCAACCCGGTCACGATCCGAGCGGTCATGAACGGCGACCTCCGCAGCCTCGACCCCCTGTGGACCATCGCCCCACAAACCCGCATCCACGCCTACATGGTCTACGACACCCTGCTCGGCGCCGACGCCCAGCTGAAAATCCAGCCGCAAATGGTGGACCGCTGGACGGAAAGCCCGGACCATCTGACCTACACCTTCACCTTGCGCGACAAGCTGACATTCTCGGACGGCGCGCCGGTGACCGCGACCGATGTGATCGCGTCGCTGAAACGCTGGATGGTGGTCGATTCCGCCGGCCAATACCTCGCCGAGTATCTGGCCGCGTTGGAGTCCTCGGATCCGAACAGCTTCGTGATCCGGCTGAAGGAACCGTTCCCGCAACTGATCTACAGCCTGGGCAAACCGTCAGCGGTGCCGACCTTCGTCTTTCCGGCACGGATCATCGATGGCCTGCCCGCCAGCAAGCAACTGACCGACCCCACAGGGTCCGGCCCCTTCATCATGAAGCGTGATGAGTGGCAGACCGGCAACAAGGTCGTCTACATCCGCAACCCCACTTATGTGCCTCGTGCCGAACCGGCATCGGCCATCTCTGGCGGCAAACGCGTCTATGTGGACCGCGTCGAGTGGCTGAACATCACCGACCCGGCCACCCAGGTCGCGGCGCTGAAGACCGGGGAAATCGACTTCATCCAGTTCGCTCCGCCCGATATCCTGGCCGATCTGCGCCAGACCAAGGGGATCGTGGTCAAGCCGCTATGGCCGGTCGGGATCCAAGGGCATATGCGGCTGAACTGGACCAACCCGCCCTTCGACAACCAGGGCATCCGACACGCGATCCACAATTTCGTCTTCCAGCCCGACATGATCATGGCGGTGATGGGCAACATGGAAGACGGCAAGGTCTGCGGCGCGATGATGATGTGCGGCTCCCCCACCGGTTCCGAAGCGGGCGCCGAGTTGCTGTTGTCCACCGACCCCGCGCCGGTACGATTGAAACGCGGCATCGAAATGATGCGCGCGGCCGGCTACAAGAACGAGCCGATCGTCATCCTCGATGCAACCGACCAGGTGATGCAGCACAACGCGACCCTGGTGCTCGTCGACGCCATGCGGAAGGCCGGCGTCAATGTCGACCTGCAAACCGTCGATTGGGCCACGGTCACATCCCGCCGCACCATCCGCGGACCCGGCCCGAATGGCTGGCACATCATCATGACCACCGGCGGACAGGTGGCCGGCACCAATCCCGCGTTCTCGATCCTGGCGCCGGCGCGGTGCGAGAAATCCTTCCCGGGCTGGCCCTGCGACCAGCGCTACGAGGATCTGCGTGCCGCGTGGCTGAAAGAGACCGATCCGGCCAACTCACGCGCTCTGGCGGTGGAGATCCAAAAGCGCGGCATGGAGATCGGGCACTCGATCCCGTTCGGCGAATATCTGCTGCCCGCGGCCTGGCGAGATTCACTGGAAGGCGTGGTCAACGTGCCGGAGCATGTGGTGTTCTGGGGCATGCGCAAGCGGCCCGGCGCGCGATAACGTCGGCGCGGCAGACCAACGAAGACTTGGACGAAAGGATAACCACCATGGCAGACAACCAACGCTGGACCCGCCGCCCGGCCGGCTCCACCTGGGGCGATTTCGGACCCGACGACCAGCTCGGCCGGCTCAATCTGGTGACCCAGGAAAAGGTGCTGCAAGGCATCCGCGAAGTGAAGGTCGGCAAGACCTTCTGCCTGTCGCTGCCGTTGGACTACCCGGGCGGCAACATCATCAATCCGCGTCGCAATCCGCCGGTCCTGAAACCGACCGAGCGAAATGGCCGGCCCAACATGACCTATCCGCTGCGCTGCGACGATCCCACCGCGCTGGATGTCGTGTGCGACGACGTGGTGCTGCTGACCCTGCAATACTCGACTCAGTGGGACACCCTGGCCCATGTCGGGCAGACCTTCGACGCCCTGGGCAACGGCCAGCCGCAGGACGTTTTCTACAACGGATTCCGCGCCGGCACCGACATCGTCGGCCCGTTCACCTATGACTCCAAGGGCAAGGCGACCGCAACCAACGAGGAATCCGGCGCCCGCAAGCTGGGGGTCGAGAACATGGCCGTCCACGGTGTGCAGGGGCGCGCGGTGATGATCGATCTGGAGGCGCATTTCGGGCGGTCGGGGAAGGTCGTCGGATATGAGGACCTGATGATGGTGCTTGAAAAGGACAAGGTCATCGTCGAGACCGGCGATTTCGTCTGCATCCGCACCGGTTTTGCCCAGTTGCTGCTGGACATGAAGAAGCAACCGGACCCGAAAGTGCTGTTCTCCACCACCTCGGCGCTGGACGGCCGCGACGATCGGCTGTTGCAATGGATCACCGACAGCGGCGCCGTCGCGTTGCTCGCCGACAATTACGCGGTGGAGGTCGCGCCCGCGCGTCCCTGCGCCGATGACTATTGCGCTACTCTGCCGCTGCACGCGCACTGCCTGTTCAAGCTGGGGTGCTATCTGGGAGAGATGTGGTACCACTCGGAACTGGCGGATTGGTTGCGCGCCAATGGCCGCAACCGGTTCCTGCTGACCGCGCCGCCGCTGCGCCTGCCTGGGGCGGTGGGATCGCCGGCGACACCGATCGCGACGGTCTGACGAAGCCGGTTCCGCCCGGTCCCGGTGGTGCTCGCCGTGGGACCGGGACGCCCCCGTCGGCCGATCGCATCCCATCCGGCCAGCGTTGGGCTTGGCCCGAACACGACCCAGGGTTCTCAAATTGATGTGACAAATACCATTCCGCTCCGGCGCAAGGGTCTATAGGTACGTCCGCATCGACCCACACCGGAGTTTCGCCGTTGTCGCTTCAGACCAAAGCCTTGCGGGCAGCCGACTCAGTGGCCCAATTCTTCGGGCTTCTGGATGGACCGTTCCGCGCCCAAGCCTTGATGGCGCAGGCAGCCAAACAGGCCGGTTCCAGCGATTTCGGGGAATCCGACATCGTCGAACCGCTGGAACGCTTCCTCGCATCCTGCGATGCCGAGGCGCATCTCGGGTTGATCGGCCGGCTGGCCACCAAATGGGATGTGGGGCGCTTCCTGGGCAATCTCCTGCAACTCCGGGCAACCGAGACGGCCAACGCCGACATTCTGAAGCAGCCGATCGACCGGCCGATCTTCATCACCGGGCTGCCCCGCAGCGGCACGACCTTCCTGCACCGGCTGATGATGACGGACCCCACCAATCGCGCCCCGCTGGTCTATGAGACCATCTACCCCTACCCGGACGCGCCAGGAACGACGGACACAAGGCCCGCGCGGGTCGCGCGCCAGTTGCGGGCGTTCGAGCGGCTGGCACCCGAATTCCGCGGCCTGCACCCGTTGGATGCGACATCCCCGCAGGAATGCAGCGAGATCACCGCTCATGTATTCCGCAGTCTGCGCTTCGACAGCAACTACCATATCCCGTCCTACCGGACCTGGCTGGACGCGGACATGGAACGACAATTGCCCGCGTTCCACTTCCACAAACGCTTCCTCCAGCACCTGCGGCATCAGGACGGACATGCCCGCCAATGGGTCATGAAATGCCCGGAACATCTCTTCGCACTACCGGCCATTCGCGCGGTCTACCCGGACGCTCGCATCATTTTCGTGCACCGGGATCCGGTGAAGGTGCTGCTGTCGGTGGCCAAGCTCACCGAGGTCCTGCGTCAGCCATTCACCCGGAAGCTGGACGCGATTGAGATCGGCCGCGATGAGAGCGCACGCTGGCTCGATGGCGCGGCGCGCATGGTCGACGCCGGCGACGACGCGGGCTTCGCCGATCCGATCTGCCATGTGCACCACATGGACCTGGTGTCCGATCCGGCGGCCACGGTGGAGCATGTTTACCGCCACTTCGATCTCCCCTCGCCCGCGGATGGGTTCACCGGGATCGAGGACTATGTGCGCGACCGACCGAATGGCGGCTATGGACCCCGCACCTACCGGTTCGAGGATCACGGTCTGAACGAAGCCGCCGAACGGGAGAAATTCCGTCCCTACATGGTCCGCTTCGGGATTGCCGCCGAAGCGCCGCCCACGCCAAGCACCGGGCCAGCGCGACGCCGGATCACCGCCGAACCCTGAGGCCCTGCTCGGGACCGCCGAGCAGGGACTGTCGTGTGAAGGGGGTCGCA
>CALQHT020000072.1 GCA_943330455.2 Nitrosovibrio sp. Nv4
CCCCCTCCCGCAAGGGGAGGGGGAGGATTTTCTCCCCGCCCCCCCCCAACATCACACCCCGTCCGACCCGCTGAACCCCAACCGCCCCAGGCCCGGCAACTTGATCGCCGGCCGGCGCACGTCCACGCCCAGGACGGCGCCGAGGATGCTCAACTCCACACCCTCCACCCAGCCGAATGCGATACCGCCATACCCGCCCAGGGTCAGGCGGATGCCGGTGCCGGCATGGGTCGTGCGCAGCCAGCGCCCGTCATAGGGATAGTCCTTGCCGATCGCGGTCGGCGGCAACGCGGCCTTGATGCGCGGTTCGGCGTCCATGATCGCCGAGATGAACGTATTGGAATTCGGCCCCGGCCATGGTCGGTAGTCGCCCAGAGCCTTGAAGCTGAACCCGTCGATGGCGCGTTCGATCCCCGGGATCAGGGCCGCCGCCGCTTCGCCGTCGGCCGCGAACACTGTGTCGGGGGTGTGGCCGAACCAGCGTCCGTCAGGCTCGAACCCATTCTTGCGAAGCGGCTCGCCCCACGCCGTATAGTCGTATCGCGTATAGGCGGCGGCTCCGGCCGGTTTGAACACGATCCAGCAATGCGTGGCGAAGATGCCGCGCCACCGCACCGTCTGAGCCGAAAATATCCGAACGACGGCCTCTTGGTCGACTGTCGGCCGGGGCAGGAGCCCGGTGCTGGACCGATCCGCCGTCCACCAATCCGGGTCGCCGCCCTTCGCGTGGTAAATCAGCGCCGATGTCGCGATGGGCAACAGGAAGAACAGGCCGAACAGCGACAGGGCGGTCTTCAGCAGCAACGGCATGGCATGACCAATGTGGCAGGGGGCGCGAGCAGGGGGCGCGATCAGGGGGGCTCGGTTCCGCGCCGCCCCGCCAGGGAGCCGTTCGGCGCGATCGCCAACCTACATCGGCACGTCGCCCTTCAGCATGATCCGATACAGGTAGCGGAGCTGTCCCATATCGTAATCCCCATTGGCCTTGTGCAAGAGGCAGCGATTGTCCCACATGACCAGATCGCCGGGCCGCCAATTGTGCCGGTACTGGTGGCGCTCCTCGGTCGCATGCGCCAGCAGGTCGGCAAGCAACGGCAGGGCTTCCCGATGATCGAGGCCCAGAATCCCCTCGATACGGATCGGATTGATGTAAAGTGCCTTGCGTCCGCTCTCGGGATGGGTGCGCACAATGGGGTGCAAAACCGCGTTGGGCACACGCTCCTTGGCCGCATCCGGCAGGCCCATCAGTTTCCGCTGGCTGTGGCTGCTCTGATAGACGTGAATCGCCTGCAACCCGTCCAGCCGGTGGCGCATCGCCTCGGGCAGCGAATCATAGGCCGCCGCCATGTTGGCATATTGGGTGTCGCCGCCCTGGTCCGGCAGTGTGACCGCGTGCAGCACGGTCGCCTTGGGCGGGCGCACATCGTTGGAGTGGTCGGTGTGCCAGCCCTCGCCCGGGATGTAGCGGCGTCCGTCGGGGAATTTGTCCTGGTTGGAGATGTAGTGGATCTCCGGGCAATCCGGCAGGGCGAAGCGGGTGTTGTGCTGGGGAAACACCTCCCCGAACAGTTTCACCGCATCCAGCACCTGGTGCGGCGCCAAGGACTGGTTGCGGACAACCAGCACGCTGTGGTCCACGAACGCTTGGTTCATGGCGCGTTTGGCGCCTTCGTCGACCGGACCGGTCAGGTCGATGCCGACCACTTCCGCGCCGGTATGGTCCGACAGTTTTGTGATTGTGTAGCCCATCCTGGCCCTCCCGCCATTCTTGTCGCCTTGCGTGCCGCCGAACCCGCTTGCGATCGGATCAAACCCGCGCGGTCAGACCGAGTGCCAGCGTGCCGCTGCCTCGTCGTCCGCTTCCCTTGCTTCCACCCAGGTGCCCTGACCGTCCACGGATTCTTCGCGCTTCCAGAACGGAGCCTTCGTTTTCAGCCAGTCGATCAGGAACGCGGTCGCGTCCAGGGCCGCCTGCCGGTGCGACGATGCGGCGATCACCAGGACGATATTCTCCCCGACCCGCATCGTGCCGACGCGGTGGATGACGGTGCAACCCAGCAGCGGCCAGCGGGCTTCGGCGCTGGCCACGATCCGCTCGATGGCACGCTCGGTCATACCTGGATAGTGTTCCAGGGTCAGCGCGACAACGGGGGGAGATGCGGCGGCGTCCTTCGGCCCCGGCTGGTCCCGCACGGTCCCGATGAAGCAGCCGATCCCGCCGATATCGGTGCGCCCGGCGGTCAGGGCGGCGATTTCGGCGCCGGTATCGAAATCCTCGGTCTGCACGGAGATGCGCGCCATTGCCGCCTCCTGGAGAATGATGACGCTGAGCGGAACGTACCAGCGTGTGAATCGTGCGACAATACAACGGGCTAGAGCGGTTTGCCGTTTCCGGTCAGGGTGAAGCCGCTCTAGCCGCCAGTCACGGGTGGGAAGAAGGCAATCTCATCGCCCGGATGGATCGGAGCATCCGGGTCGGCGAATTCCTGGTTCACCGCGCAACGGACGGTGCGGCGGTTCTGGAACACGGTGGCATAGCCGGGGCCACGATCCGCCAGATAGGTAACCAGATCGGCAACGGTGCGGACGGAAGGTGGCAGGTCCAGTTCTTCCTGCGACCGGCCAACCCGCTCCCGCAACCAGGCGAAATACAGAATGGTGAGGGGCTTGCTCATGCCGCTCTATATGGGGGCTGTCGCGGCGTTCGCACGCGCGGGAGAAATCCCGGCGTACGCATGCCTGGAAGACAGGGCAGCACCAGCCGGCATCATCGTGGCGTCGGCACGGTTTCGATGCGTCCGTCCGAATGGATGATCGTGCTGGTGCCGTTGCCGTTCGGCACGACAATGGCCGATCCGCCGCCCGGCGTCGTGGTCGTCTGATACCCCGGCCCCCCCCCACTCGTAACTCCCGGCCCGCTCGGCGCCTGAATGATCCGTCCGCTCGGGTCCCGCGCCGGTGGCGAGGCGAACGGTGTCGAGGTCTGCGGGATCTGCGGTGGCTGCGATGGTAGCTGGCCAGTCACCGGAGGCGACGACCCTCGGGGCCGGGGAATCGTCTCCGACAGGTCGACATTGGTGTCGCGCTCAATATCCAGCAGGCTTGGCGTCGGCGGCAGCGGGCCAGGCCAGATATTGCCGGCCTCCGGCAGCAGCGGGTCCGCGGCGCTGCCGAACCCCATGACGCGGCGCATGTTCTCTCCGTCGCCGGGCGGCGTGTTCGGGCTGAATCCCCCGGTCAGCGGCGGGTTCCACCAGGTATTATGACCACAACCACTGAGCACCAGGGTCAGGCTGAGCAGGGCGATACGCCGCATGCAGAAAGGCTCCCGAGGGGTTGAGGCGGTTAAGGTCGCGGGGTCTCCGGCAAGGGCCGGTCGATCACCGGGCCGGAATGTGCCCGCGGATCGCGCCAAGCTCAAGCATTGTTGCCCTGGGTTGGCCCAGCGGCAAGGCCGGCGGCGTTTGATACAGGCGGCTGTGCCCCTTGCGGCACCCCTTAGGTCGTCCCTTGCGGCGCCGGCAGATCGAGGTAGATCCGCAACCAAGCAACAACAGAGGGCGGGTTGTTCAGCGGCAGCAAGGCGCGTCCGCCGACATCCACGGCCTCGTCGCTCGCGACCGCGACGACGTCGGACTGTGCCAGCCAGATGGGGGGCTTGCCGAGAGAAGGGCGGTGCACCTCTAGCTTCGGAAACGCATGCGACTTGTAACCCTCGACCAGCACCAGATCGACAGGATCGAGGCGGGTGAGCAGTTCATCCAATCCGGGTTCCGGACCGATGGTTTCATGCAACAGCGCCCAGCGTGTGCCGGAGGTCACCAGGACTTCGTGCGCCCCGGCCTCTCGATGGCGGAAACTGTCCTTGCCGGGCCGGTCCATGTCGAAGCCGTGATGGGCGTGCTTGATCGTGGACACCGACACCCCCTCGGACCGCAACTGGGTCAGCAGTTCGACCAGGAAGGTGGTCTTGCCGCTGCCGGACCAGCCGACAATGCCGAGTACCTTCATGTCCTGGTGGCCGAACGGGTGAGGGGAAGGCCCGCGCAAAAGAGGAGGTGTTGGGAGGCCGCCGAAGCGCGCAAGGGTGAGTCGACGAACGCGGATTGACGGAGGGACACTCAGGTCGGGTCCGGGACGCCGCGGGGACGGGGCGGCGCCGAGGCATGGCGCAGGCCGGCGATCAGGTAGTCCCAACCGGTCAACAAGGTCAGGCCGGCGGCGCCCCATAACATCGCCTCCCCGATCAGGGAAACCGGCAGGAATCCCAGATGAATGACCGGCGCGCCTGTGTCGCCGGCGAGCAAAGTGCCCAGGGCCCCCATCTGGAAACCGGTCTTCCATTTCGCCAGCTTGGTGACCGGCAGGCCGATCCGCAGTTCGGCCAGATACTCGCGCAAGCCGCTGACCAGGATTTCGCGCAGCATGATCACCACGGCGGGATAGAGAGCCGCGTCCGAAAGGCGGTTTAATCCGACCAGCATCATCAGCGCGGCCCCGACCAGGAGCTTGTCGGCGATGGGGTCCAGCATCCGCCCCAGATCCGATTGCAGCCGCCGGGAGCGGGCGATCTTGCCATCGAAATAATCCGTGATCGCCGCCGCGCCGAACACCGCGCAGGCCGCCAGATCCGTGACCGGCCCGTGCAGGGCGACCAGCAGAACCATCAGCGGGATCGCGGCAATCCGCGACAAGGTCAGGAGGTTGGGAAGGTCTGTCAGCATGCGGGCGGCACCCTAGAGCAGATCGCGGAACGGCGGAACGCCCGGGGATGTGAATTTGCGTGGGCACCCTGGCGGATTCCGATTCCTTTGCCATTCCCCCTGCTGTCCCCCCTTCCGTCCACGGCGCCACCGCAGCATCATCCGCACCTTCAATGTGCGAGGTGATCCCATGGACAAGCAACTGGTCGCGGCGCTGGTCCGCGCCGCCGGTTTGGAGAAAGCGTTGGCGGAATATCCCGACGATGTCATGGCCGCGGCCGAACAGTCGCTGAACAATGCGGGCGCGGTGAACGTGCCGACCAATCCGGCCGCCGAACCCTGGCCGCCGATGCGCGCGGGGGTCGGCCTATGACCCAGGCGCATTCGACCGAGGCGCATTGGCTGACCGCCGTCGAGGCGTCGAAGGCATTTGCCGCCAAGACCATCTCGCCCGTCGAGCTGATGACGGCCCTGCTGAAGCGGATCGAGGTTCTCGACCCGAAGCTGAACGCCTTCATCCGGCTGGACGCCGATGCCGCGATGGCGGCGGCTCGGACGGCCGAGGCTGAAATCCGCGCCGGTCGGATCCGCGGTCCGCTGCATGGCGTGCCGGTCGGGATCAAGGACATCATCGATGTGGCGGGGCTGCCCACGACCGGGCACTCGAAAATCCTGCTCGACAATATTGCCGCGTCCGATGCGGTCGTGGTGCGGAAGCTGCGCCAAGCCGGGGCTATCATGATCGGCAAGCTTTCGACGCATGAGTTCGCGATTGGCGGGCCGAGCTTTGATTTGCCGTTTCCGCCGGCGCGGAATCCGTGGAATCCGGATCATCATCCGGGCGGATCGTCGTCGGGCTCGGGGGCGGGCGTGTGTGGCGGATTGTTTCCGGTGGCGTTGGGGACGGATACCGGTGGCTCGGTGCGCAATCCGGCCAGCGCGTGCGGCATTGTCGGGTTGAAGCCGACCTATGGGTTGGTGTCTCGGCGTGGCGTGTTTCCGCTGTCATTCACCTTGGACCATGTCGGGCCGTTGACCCGGACGGTGGCGGACAATGCCATCATGCTGGACGCGATCGCCGGGCACGATCCAGAGGATCCCGGCAGCGTGCCGACCCAGTCGCGCCATTTTGGGCGCTTGCTGGATCGTGGCGTGCGCGGCATGCGGATCGGCTTCATCCGTCATTTCCACGAAGTCGACATGCCGGCTCACCCCGAAGTGACGGCGCATCTGGAGGATGTCGCGCGCGTGCTGGAGGCCGAAGGTGCCGAGATCCACACCGTGACCCTGCCCAGCCTGAACGAGTTCTCGGGCATCAATCGGGTGATCCTGTGCAGCGAGGCATGGTCCATCCACGCGCCGTGGCTGCGGTCCCGGCCGGGCGATTACGGCCAGTTGGCACGCCGGCGCCTGCTGCCCGGTGCGTTCATGATGGCTGGGGATTATGTGGGCGCTCAGCGGCGGCGGCTGGAACTGATCGCGGCGGTTGAGGACGCGTTGCGCGACTACGACGTGCTGCTGTGCGCGAGCTCCATGGACCCGGCCAGCCGGTTGGACGATGCCGAGACGACGGCGCGGACCTATCCGCGTCAGGCGCGCACGCCGTTCAACGTGACCGGGCATCCGGCGCTGGCGATGATGGCGGGGCTGGCGAGCACCGGCCTGCCAGTATCGGTGCAGTTCGTCGGGCGCTATTTCGACGATGCGACGGTCCTGCGAGTCGCGGCGGCCTATGAGCGTGCGGCGGGTTGGGTGAAGCGTCGGCCGCCGATCGGGTAGGGGAGGAAGGGCGGGGCTTCCGCCCCGGACCCCGACCAGGGGGCTTTGCCCCCCATGGTCCCTTGCGACCCCCACCAAGGGCGACGGCCCTTGGAACCCGGACCATTGGGGGGATTGAAGATGGGGCCTACCCGGACCTTTCACCGTCCGGGTAGGCCCCATCTTCAATCCCCCCAAAAGAATCGCATTCCAAAGGCCGCGCCTTTGGTGGGGTCCAGGGGCAAAGCCCCTGGCGGGGTTCGGGGCGGAGCCCCGACCTTCTCCCCCACCCAATCGCCGACCTACGCCCCACCCTCCATCCGCACGCCCGGGTGGAAATGCGCATACACCCGCCGCGCGGTCTCGCGGCTGATGCCGGGGGCTGCCTCCAGGTCCGGCAGCCCGGCCATTTTCACGCCGCGCGCCGATCCGAAATGGTTCAGCAGTGCGCGCTTTCTGGCGGCGCCGATGCCGTCGATCTCATCCAGTTCGCTCTGCCGGATCGCCTTCGACCGGCCGGCGCGGTGGGTGGTGATCGCGAACCGGTGCGCCTCGTCGCGCAGGCGTTGCAGGAAATACAGCACCGGATCGCGCGGCGGCAGTTGGAATGCATCCATCCCATCCGTGTGCAGCCATTCACGCCCGGCATCGCGATCCGGGCCCTTGGCGATCGCGATCAGCTTGACGTCGGTGACACCCAGTTCGTCCAGCACGCCGCGCGCGGCCGAGAGCTGCCCGATGCCGCCGTCGATCAGCACGATGTCGGGCCACTCCGAGTCGGGCGCGCCCTCGGCCTGTTCCTTCAGGGCACGCGCGAATCGACGCTGCAGCACCTCCCGCATCATCGCGAAATCGTCGCCCGGCGTGATCGCGCCGCGAATCCCGAATTTGCGGTAAGCGGCCTTGATGAACCCCTCGGGGCCGGCGACGATCATCACGCCATACGGGTTGGTGCCCATGATGTGGGAGTTGTCGTAGACCTCGATCCGTTCGGGGCTGGAGTCCAGCTTGAACAGGCCGGCCACCCCGTCCAGCAGCTTGGCCTGGCCGGCGGATTCGGCCAGCTTGCGCTCCAACGCCTCTCGCGCGTTGATTTCGGCATGCTGCACGACCTGGTGTTTCTCGCCCCGCTGCGGCACGGCGATTTCCACCTTGCGGCCGGCCTTCAGGGTCAGCGCCTCGGCCACCAGCGCCTGTTCCGCCAGTTCGTGATTGATCAGCAGCAACGGCGGCGGCGGCTTGTCGTCGTAGAACTGAGCGATGAAGGCGCCCAACACCTCGGGCGTTTCGTCGGCCTTGGCATGCGTGGGGTAGAAGGCGCGGTTGCCGTTGTTGCGCCCGCCACGCACGAAGAACACCTGCACGCAGGTCTGGCCGGCGATCTGGTAGGCCGCGATCACGTCGGCGTCGGCCAGGCTGGCCGGGTTCACCACGTCGCTGCCCTGCACGAAGGTCAGGCCGCGGATACGGTCGCGCACCGCGGCGGCGCGCTCGAATTCCAGGGCTTCGGCGGCGCGCTCCATTTCCGCGGCCAGTTCCTGTTGGACGGTAGCGGACTTGCCGGCCAGGAACGCCTTGGCCTGGGTGACCAGCTTGCCATACTCGACCTCATCGATGCGTCCGACGCAGGGGGCGGAGCAGCGCTTGATCTGGTGCAGCAGGCAGGGGCGGGATCGGTTGGAGAACACGGTGTCGGCGCAGGATCGCAGCAGGAACACCCGCTGCATCGCGGTCACCGTCTGGTTCACCGCCCAGGCCGAGGCGAACGGGCCCCAATAGCTGCCCTTCCGCGTCTGCGCGCCGCGATGCTTGGCGATCTGCGGAAACGGATGATCCTCCGTCATCATCAGCCAGGGATAGGACTTGTCGTCGCGCAGCACGATGTTGAAGCGAGGCTTCAACCGCTTGATCAGGTTGGCTTCCAGCAGCAGCGCCTCGGCCTCGGTATGGGTGGTCACGATCTCCATGGAGACCGTTTCCGACACCATCCGCCGCAACCGCTCCGGCAGGCGGGCAATCTGGGCATAGGACGTGACCCGCCGTTTCAGGCTGCGGGCCTTGCCGACATAGAGCGCGTCGCCCTTGGCATCGAGCATGCGGTAGACGCCGGGATTGGCCGGCATGGTTTCCAGTGCCGCCTCGATCACCGCGACGCCCTTCATGACGGGCCGGTCCGGGGCAGTGTCCTCGGCTGTCAGGGCTGCGTTGTCCCCGGCCGCTTCGTCGTCAGCAGCGTCGTCCCCGGCCGCTTCGTCGCCAATATTCATGCCGGTATCGTAGGGCCGAAGCGGGCAAAACGGGAGGGTGAAAGCGGGGACAAAATCATCCACCGACTCTGTGGATAAGTTTGTGGGCAAACTTGCCGGCAACCGTGCCGACTCCGTGATTTTGTTGGATTTATTAAGGATTGGTTAAAATTTGGGCGTTTCATAACATATTGATTTTAATATATTTTCCGGAAAGTGCTGCATTCCTGGGGGGTTACCGGCCGTCTGCCGGTCGGGTGTCAGGCCCTTCCCTGGCGGAAGTGGACAAATCCTACCGCACCCGCTCGATTTCAACCCCGGCGGAGACGGCGTCGGGGAAAACATCCAGCTTTTCAACCCGGACCCGAGCCTTGATGACACGCTCATCCACCAGGCAGCAGGTGGCGATGCGTTCGGCCAGGGTTTCCACCAGCCGGACATGGCGGGCAACCACGATGGCGCGGACGTCGTTGGCGAGTTTCTCATAATCCACCACGCGGGCCAGTTCCTCCCGCACGGTCAAGGCCTGGTCGGTTTCCCCTTGCGGTTCGTCTTTCACCGCCAGGTCCACATTGATCCTGACCCGTTGAGCCCCAGTGTGCTCATGCGGGTAGATGCCGATCCGGGCCGACAGGATCAGGTCGCGCAGGAACACATGGCGCAGGCGCAGACTGGCGCTGGCCAGAACCGGGTCCGGCATCACTCGTCGTCCGAGGGCGCGGCGGGACTCGGCGACCATTGCATGTGCTGCCCCCCATCGAGGGCGATCATCTGCCCCGTCATCGAGCGCAGGCGGAGGATCGAGAGAATGGCTTCTCCCACCTCCTCCAACGACGGACCGCGTTGCAGCGGGGTGGAACCGGCCTGACGCTGGAACTGTTCCGGGGTTTGGCGCGTGTTGGGCAGGGCCGGGCCGGGGCCAATGCCGTTGACCCGGATGCGCGGGGCCAAGGCCAGGGCCATGCTTTGGGTCAGCGCCCAGAGGCCGAACTTGGAGACCGTGTAGGAGACGAAATGCGGCGTGATCGACCAGACCCGCATGTCGATCATGTTGATGACAACGCCTTCCCGGTCTCGCGGCAGGGCATGCGCGAAGGCCTGCATCAGCACGAAAGGGGCACGCAGATTGGGTTCGATGTGGCGGTCCCATGAGTTGCGGGTGGCATCGTGCCAGTCGTCCCGCTCGAACGTAGAGGCATTGTTGACGAGAACGCCGAGCGGGCCGAGTTCGGCGATGGCGGCGGGGATGAGGGTGGCGGTGGCGGATTCATCGGACAGGTCGGCGCGGAGGACGATGGCGCGCCGGCCGATCTTGCGAATTTCGGCGGCGGTTGCCTCGGCGTCTTCGGTGCTCGCATTGCAATGGATGGCCAGGTCGAAGCCGGCCTCGGCCAAGGTCAGCGAGATCGTCCGGCCCAGCCGCTTGCCGCCGCCGGTGACCAGGGCGGCACGGGGCAGGGTGGTGGAGAGCGGGGCCGACACTACGATCGTGACCTAGGCCAGGAAACGCAACGCGGGGTCGAACCAGGCGAGACGGCGGGGCTCACGGAAAATACCGTTCCCCCAGATAGGCCCCGATGCCCATCCCGGCCACGACTCTGGCCATCACGGCAGGCTGAAGCAGGGGGCTGATGCCGGCCACCGGTGCCATGCTGGGAAACAGGATCTGTGTCACGACGACCGCGACGAACCCTCCCCCCAAGGCCCCCGCCATCATGGGCAGCACACGCACATGCAGCCCGCCGTCGTCGGGGCTGTTCGGGGCGGCGGTCTGTGCATGCGCCGGGGTGATGCCCGCGACCGCCAGAGTGAAAGCCAAGGCAAAGAGACTCTTGTTCACGGCACAATCCTTCCTCAGCGCGCTCACTACGACCGGGAGCGACGAACGTACTCAAATTCCAACTGGCCGAAAGATTGACCCATGCACGGCCTGCCTCGTCATTGCCGGGCTTGATCCGGCAACCCGCGCTTCAACGGCAGGGGGCGGGCTGCCGGGTCAAGCTCGGCAATGACGGTAAGGGGACGCTATAGGTCAATCTTTCCGCCGGTTGATATAACGCCTTGTCCGACTCCGCGATCAACCATCCGGCGCCAATCCGCTCGGCCTGACCATGCTCTGGTCCGGCGCAAGCCTACCAGGGTCGGAGCCGGACAGGAATGACGTTGTTCACCGTGTCCTGTTGGGCGGGTGTGATGACAGCGACCGCCTCGGCCGGCCCATGGCATGGCTGCCGGTTTCGGCGTTCCGAGCGCGGCTACCGCGAGGGCCGGACAAGCAAACGGCGCCGGCCACGAGGACCGGCGCCGCTTTCGGGTCGTGACCGCTCGATCAGGCCGGAGCGAAGAACGGCATCTGCGGGCCGCCGTCTTCCGTCTGGATCCAGGTCAGGCTGACAGCCATGCCGATCTTCACGTCCTTGGGGTCGCAATTGACGATGTTGGTCATCATCTTCGGCCCCTCGGCCAGTTCGACATAGGCGATGACGTAGGGCGGGTTGGCCCGTTCCATCACGCTGTAGGTGTAGATCGTCCCCTTGCCGGAGACTTCCTTCCACTCAACCGGCCCCAAGGTGAACGGGGAGATCCCGCGCGGGTACCAGATGAACTTCTTCGTGGCCGTGCACTGCGGCAGCACCAGCTTGCCGGCCGCGCAGCCGTCGAAGAACGGCTTGGTTTCCGGGTTGGTGTCGACGGTGCCGACAAACGGGATTTTGCGCTGAGCCATGACGATTACTCCCGCTCCAGGATGACAGTGCTGCCGACATGGCGGGTGCCGAGGGACCCACCGGTGCCGTGAGCGATGGCGAGGTCGCAGTTTGGAACCTGAACCTTCGCGTGCGCTTCGCCACGCAACTGGCGCACGGCTTCGATGATCTTCGTGATACCGCCGCGGTTGGCCGGGTGGTTGGAGCACAGCCCACCGCCATCGGTGTTGAACGGCAGCTTGCCGACGCCGGAGATCAGGTTGCCGTCCATGACGAACTTGCCGCCCTGGCCCTTCTCGCAGAAGCCCAGGTCTTCCAACTGCATCAGCACCGTGATGGTGAAGCTGTCGTAGATCGAGGCATACTTGATGTCGGACGGCTTGATGCCGGCCATTTCCCACGCCGGCGGGCCGGACCAACGGGCGGCGGAGTAGGTCAGCTCGGTCTCGCCACCGGCCTGGTTCTTGGCTGCTTCGCCGACGCCGATCACTTTCACCAGCGGCCGCTTCAGGCTCTTGGCGATTTCCGGCTTGGTGACGATCAACGCGCCGCCTCCATCGGAGATAACGCAGCAATCGAGGCGATGCAGCGGGCTAGCGACCATCGGTGAGTTCACCACGTCTTCGACCGTCACGACGTCACGCAGCATGGCGTGCGGGTTGTACTGGGCGTGATGCGACGCGGCGACCTTGATCCAGGCGAGCTGTTCGCTGGTGGTGCCATACTCATGCATATGGCGCATGGCACACATGGCGTACATGTTCGCCGTGGCCGGGCCATACGGATATTCGAACTGCATTTCCGGCTGGGCGGGGCTGCCGGCGCGCGGGGCGGTGCCGGTTGCCATGCCTTCGCTGCGCGGACGGCCGGCCAGGGTGATCAGGCACACATTGGCCCGACCGGTGGCGATGGCCTGCAACGCGTGCCCAACGGCGACCTGGTAAGACGAGCCACCGACATCGGTGCTGTCCATGTGACGGACCTTAAGGCCCATGTAGTCGATCATGGACATCGGGCCGAGGCCCGGAGCGTCGCCAGCGCAGTAATAGGCGTCGACATCGTCCTTCGTCAGGCCGGCGTCGTCCAGCGCGCCTTTCGCGCATTCGGCATGCAGCAGGGTAACCGACTTGTCGGTCGCCTTGCGTGTGGGATGCTCCCAGGCACCCACGATATAACCCGCACCTTTTAAGCTCATGCTTCGCTCCCTTTGCGATCGACGTCGTTCGATCCGGTTCAAGCAGGGGGATTATACCCATCGGTAGCGGTTCGGCTAGGGTGGGGATCGGGTCGACGTCGGACAGGTTGGGTCGCATGTCAGGCGGCAACCCGTCGGAACAATGACCCATGGGCATCCTCCTTCACCGTCATTGCCGGATCTGATCCGATACCCCGCCCCCTGCCGTTGAAGTGCTGATTGCCGGGTCAGGTTCGGCGGCGAGTGCGCTCGTGAGGACGCTTTGTCAGCGGGCGCAAGTCCCCGCCTGGGTTGGTCGCGACCCAGACATCGAAGGTAACTGCGTTGTCGCGATGTGGCGTGGGGAGCAACCGGAGGTGTCTCTTCAGTCCGTAGGATCTCAGCATCTTGACGAATTGCCAGCATTGGCGCGAGGGGCGCCCGGCCGGTTGGGTAGAGCCTGTGGGCGGACTTGCACGGAAACCAACATCCGGATATATATCCAGGCGCAGTGGAGGCAGTGGACAATGCCCAGTCGCGCCCAGAAAACCGCGATCGGCAATTATCGCTCCAGGCAGACGGGGCGGGGCGTTGTTCGGTTCGAACTCCAGGCTTTCGAAGCGGACCGCGATCTCATCCGAGCGCTTGCCCGAAGGCTGATCGAGGAGGGGCCAGGCTCTGGGGAAATCCGGCGGACGGTGCAACAGGCGCTCTCCGGCGAACCCGGCGGCATCCTGGCCGCTTTGCTTCGCTCGCCACTCGTCAACGCCGATCTTGACCTTACGCGCTCGCGTGCTGAGGGTCGCGACGTCGACCTGTGACTCGATATCTTTTAGATACGAACATTATCAGCAACGTTGTCAAACAACGGCCGTCGGAGTCGCTTCTCGCCTGGATGGCGGTTCAGAGGGACGAGGATCTGTTCATCGCTTCGCTGACTCTCGCGGAAATCCGCCGAGGCCTTCTTCAAAAGCCGCAAGGGAAGAAACGCGGCGATGTCCAAGACTCGGAACAACCACTATGTACCACGATGGTATCAGGAGGGTTTCTTCGAACCAGGCGGGAACACGTTGCGCTATTTGGACATGCGGCCTCGCGAGCATGCCCTTGCTGACGGCCGGGTAGTTACAGAAAAGGCGCTGTTTGACGCCCCGACTTCCCGCGCATTCCTGGAGAGAGACCTCTACACGACGTTCTTCGGGGCGTCCGTCAACGATGAAATCGAGCGCAAGCTTTTCGGTGCGATCGATACCAGAGGTTCAAGTGCCATCCGGGCCTTCACGGGCGATGACGTGAGCCAATGGCATCACCATTTTCAAACCCTGTTTGAGTATATCGACATCCAGAAGATCCGGACCCCCAAGGGCCTCGATTGGCTGAAAGCCCAATATCCCTCGCTGACGCAGAATGACCTGATGCTGGAAATGCAGGGCATCCGCATGATGCACTGCACGATCTGGACCGAGGGTGTGAGAGAGATCGTTTCCGCCAAAGACGCCAACGTCAAATTCATTGTCAGCGATCATCCGGTTACGATCTACAACCATGCCGTGGACCCTCAGCATCGTTTATGCGCCTACCCCAGTGACCCGGCCATCGCCCTCAAGGCATCGCAGACGATTTTCCCCTTGAACCGCGACTTCTGCCTCATCCTGACCAACCTCGAATACGTCGAGAATCCGGCAATCAATCCACTAGAAAAACGGACCTTCGCGCGCAACTTCCGGAGCTCCATCGTCCGAACCGACGCATTCATCCGCACCCGCAAGCTGTCCGATCTGGATGTCACCCGGATCAACTTCATTCTGAAGGCTCGCGCACGCCGTTACATCGCCGCAGATAGAGACGAGTTGCTCTACCCGGAGAAGGTGATCGACGAGCCCTGGCAGGACTTGCGCAAGGTGCTGCTTCCGCAAGACGAGACCTGGCGGTTCGGCGGCGAACTCTTCGTGGGTTACGATGATGGACGTGTCCACTACCAGGATGCGTTCGGCAGGACCGAAAAGCCATCCGATGCCCTGTTGAAAGCACCCAAACTGCATCGGCCCAAAGAACCCTGCGGATGCGGATCGGGGAAGCGGTTTATGGACTGCTGCAAGCCGAAGCCGCCGTCACTCCGCCCGATTTGGCTCGAGCCCAGCATCCGCGAGCGCAACCTGATCTTATACCGTGCAGTCGTCGACATCCTTCGCCTCAACCAGGGTAGGGACTGGACACAGGTCCGCCGCGATCTGTCAGACGAGCAGATCAAGGAAGTATACCGAGTGAACGCGGCCCTATGGCCGTTAGAGACCGACCTGCTGCAGCTTCTCCCTAAACCCGACGGTTGCCCCCGTGCAATTTACACCGGCGCGATCCATCCGCTGGCGATTGTCGAGTTCGCATTAGGCGCGTCGCTCTATTTCGGGGAGCTGATCGTCGAGTCTCCGTTCGTCCATGCCAGAACCCTCAAGAGTGACTTCAGTCCGGTCGAGAACCCGAAAGCCTTCCGGCAGGAATTCCTAAAGTCCGCTCTCCTGTTTCTCACCATCATGCCGCTTGTTGAGCAAGGAGTGGTGAATCTAATCCCAGATCCATGCAATTTCGATTTCCACTTACGCGATCAGATGTATCGCATGGCGCGGCGGCGTTCACCAGGCTTGGAGCGCGATGCCGCCAACGAGGACCGGCTCCGCCAACTCGTCGACCAGGACTTCCGCCGTAGCGTTATGTCGCTTCCGCGAGACGCACTGCGTCAACAGTTGCGGAATGTGTCGCCGGAACCGGATGAGGCGCGCCTGGACAATGCCGTACGCCTCATTGAACGAGCCAGGGAACAAGACCCCTTGGCAGTTCTCCAGGAGGACTCATTCGAGGGCGGCAGGGAAGGCGGCCTACTTCACATGATGAAGTTGGCCCCGAATTTCGAGATCGCCATGTATCTGGCGCAGGCGACCGGAGCTTGTATTGTCACCGATTCCCTGTTCCGGTGGAATGAAATCCGACGCGCCATTCGGCGGCCAGAACAGGCTTTCTTGCTCCCCGCGTTGTCGCGGGCCATTGCGGAGGCGAGCTTCCACTTTCCGCTCGACGTACAGGACATCCTGAGGCAGCAGTCGGACTTCTCGGGCTATCCGGCCTTGATGCGCGGCGCATTCAAATATCTCACGAGCGTCGATCGAAAGCCCAACTTCGAAGCACACCTGGCCTCACGCTTCGGCAAGACGCATGCGACGGCGCAAGACAAGCTGGAGAAGAAGCGGCTTCTTGTAAGTATGGGGAAAATCTCCTGCGCATTTCCCGTCGGCGGCATCCAGGACAATACTGTCAACCGCCTTCTCCTGATGTCCAGTTCCGAGCATCACCTGCCAAGCGTCCCGATGGCCTTCTTCATCGATAGGTTCACACCGTCCAAACCTTCGGCCTAGTCGGACACTACTCGAATCCGTCACCGAACCTAACCGGCGGCCGCTTGACCTTCATTCCTGCCCACCGCTTGACGTTCGACATTCGCATGGCGCCCACAGTCGGGCGGACGAAATATCCGCTATGCCAGCGGAATCGGGCGTCAACGGAGAGCACCGCAGCATAGTACAGCGGCAGGCCAGGTAGCGACTTGTCCGCCTGGCGGTTTGACGAAAGTCAACATCGCCGATGAGCATCGTTGCTTTTTCTGGGTCTTTGCAATCATCAGATTGCTGTCATTTGGGGCTTTGCCTACCGATTTGCGGTTCGACCCTTGACCATCCTAAACGGAATATCCGGCTCCAGCACATCTGCTCCCAAACCGGACCGTTATAAAACCGTCCACCCAATACGCTCCGCGACGTCTACGTCACAGACGCCGAGAGCCAACCCAGCTCTAATCCCGACCGCAGTGCCGCGATGGAAACAGAACGCGAAATAGCGCATCCTCCCGCCGATCAAAAGTGCAACGGGAGAACAAAATGCGCCTGAAATCCAAAATAGCCCTACTAACCGGCGCCGCCGCCGCCATCAAAGGCGAACTCATGGGCTTCGGCGGCGCAGCCGCCCACCTCTTCGTCCGCGAAGGCGCCAAAGTCATCCTAACCGACATCCGAGACGACCTGGGTGAACGCGCCGCCGCCGCCCTGCGCGCCGACGGCCACGACGCCCGCTACCTCCACCTGGACGTCACATCCGAACAAAACTGGGCCCAGGTCATCGACACTGTCCTGAAAGCCCACGGCCGCCTCGACATCCTGTTCAACAACGCCGGCGTCTCCTTCCCCGGCAAGGTCGAGGACCTCACAGTCGAAATATGGGACCGAGAACTCAACGTCCACGCCAAGGGCGTCTTCCTCGGCACCCGCGCCGCCATCCCCGCCATGCGCAAGAACGGTGGTGGGTCGATCATCAACACGTCCTCGGTGATGGGCATCGTCGGCAGTCCCACCTCGCCCGCCTATTCGGCCGCCAAGGGCGCCATCACCACCTTCACCAAGTCCGCGGCGCTGCAATACGCGAAGGAGAATATCCGCATCAACTCGGTCCACCCCGGCTATGCGGACACACCGCTGACCGACCGGCGCTTCAACGATCCCACCATCCGCCAACAACTCCTAGACCGCACCCCCATGGGCCGGCTCGGCACCGCCGAGGACATCGCCAACGGCGTCCTGTTCCTGGCATCCGACGAATCGTCTTGGGTCACCGGCTCGGAACTGGTGATCGATGGCGGCATGACGGCACAGTAAGCGCAAACCGGTCCGCGGCCCGGCCGAGCGTCATACAGCCGACAGAACGATTGACCCTTGCACCGCCGCTTCCCGCGTCGTCGCAAGGGTCCTTCCGTCATTGCGAGTGGAGCGAAGCAAACCAGCGCCGACCGCGGGTGTCCGCTGGATTGCGTCGCGCCGCTCGCGATAACGCGTCCGAACCGCGATGCCCGCCAGCGCGCCGGCCACCAGGCAAAGCCGCCTCTCCCGCTCGGCGCAGATCGGTCGCAGCGCGGGAGCCCAGCCGCTCGGGCGGTGGTTCGGCAAATTCCGCGCCGAACCAGCCGATGACCGAGCCAGGGGGTTCCGGCCCTACCAGGAACCGGTGTTGGACATGCTGCTCCAGGGTTCGGCTGGCGCCAGCGCGTCGCCGGCCTGCAACAGCTCGATGGAGACGCCGTCCGGCGTGCGGACAAAGGCCATGCGCCCGTCACGCGGCGGGCGGTTGATGGTCACGCCGTGGGCGATCAGCGCGTTGCAGGTGTCGTAGATATTGTCCACGGCATAGGCGAGATGCCCGAAATTGCGGCCGCCCGTATAACCCTTCTCATCCCAGTTATAGGTCAGTTCCACGGCCGCCGCTTCGTCGCCGGGCGCGGCCAGGAACACGTTGGTGTAGCGGCCCTTCTCGTCCGGACGGCGGCGGATTTCGCGCAGGCCGAGCACCTCGAAGAAGGCGATGGTGTCCTCCAGCGAACTGACGCGGATCATGGTGTGCAGATATTTGGTCATGGTGTGGCCTTGGGTCAGGGGTGGGATGGTCGTGGCGGCGCAACTTATACTAACCGACCGAACCGGTGACCAATGGTGGCAACGGCCGCCGTCATTGCGAGCGCGGCGAAACAATCCAGGGCAACCGACAGGGTCGACGATGCCAAGACCGTGGCTTGCGTCGCCGCGCTCGCAATGACGCGGCCCCCATAGGTCGGTGGTTGAGGCGGTTCGTATGACGGGTCGAGCCGTGGTGACAAGGGTGGCCGCCAAGCCTATCGAAGTCGGCCGACACCATAACGCGAAACGTCTGCTTTGGAAGATTGGCGAGATTTGGCGGAAAGACCGCCTTGGATCGAAGGCAGCGGCCCGGGGCACGCCCGCCGGGCCATGGAGTCGGATCGGTCAGCCAAACCGGCTCGCACCCGAATTGTGGCGCGCTTTGGCCCCGCGATCAGATCCACGGCCGAACCGCGCACGGGTGTGGCGGGACGGTGCCGATCGGGGCATAGATGTGAAGAGGTTGGACGTTCACACAGAGGCCGCTACGTTAGCTCTCCATGATCGATCTTGTTCCCGCACCCGCTGCTCTGCCGTCCGGCCAACGCGTCTATGCGATCGGTGACGTCCATGGCTGTCTGGAGCGTCTGGCCGTCCTGCACGAACAGATTGCCGAGGATCTGCTGGCCCGCCCCGTCGACAGCGCCATCCTGATCCACCTCGGCGATTACGTGGATCGCGGCCCGGAAAGCGCCCAGGTGGTGGAATGGCTGCTCGCCGGCCCGCCTGTCCCGGCCGAAAACGTCGTCAACCTGATGGGCAACCACGAGCAGATGATGCTCGCCGCCCTCGTCAGCGGCGAAGATAGTGCGGCCAGCCACTGGCTGACCAATGGCGGGGCCGATTCGCTGCTGAGTTGGGGAGTGGCGCGCTCTACCCCGTCGAAGGAATGGGCGACCCATATCCCGCGGGAGCACTTGATTTTCCTGCGCGATCTGGCGGTCAACCACCAGGTCGGGCCGTATCTGTTCGTCCATGCCGGCATCCGCCCGGGCGTCGCGCTGGACAAGCAGACTCGCCAGGACATGCTGTGGATCCGGGAGCCGTTTTTGTCGTCGAAAGCCGATCTGGGCGTGGTCGTCGTTCACGGCCATACGCCGCGGCATGAGCCGACCGTGAAGCACAATCGCATCGGCATCGACACCGGCGCCGTCCTGGGTGGGGCGCTGACCTGCGTGGTGCTGGAGGACGACAAGATGGGCTTCCTGACAAGCTGATCCCGCTGGAATTGCGCCTGATGGAACGAGAAGGCGGTTTTTGCTTGCGAACACCATGTCTTGCACCACACGATCTGTCCCATTAGGGCAATATCGATGAATCAGATGCTGACCGGAGAGCCGCAACGTCCCGATGAGCCGGACCCCGATCTGGCCGCGGCGGTCAGGCGACTGACGCATACCAGCGTCCTGGTGATCGGCGACCTGATGCTCGACCGCTACACGTTTGGAGAGGTCACCCGCATCAGCGTCGAAGCGCCGGTGCCGATCCTGGCGATCGAGCGGGAGGTGGCGCTGCCTGGCGGCGCCGGCAACGTCGTCCGTAACCTGACCGCTTTGGGCGCCGCGACGGCGTTCATCTCGGTGGTCGGCGACGATACCGCGGGCGCGGATCTGACCGGGCTGATCGGCGGGCAGATGAACGTGGAGCCGTGGCTGCTGGTGCAGGGCGGGCGCACGACGACGTTGAAAACGCGTTTCATTGCGTCTGGCCAGCAGATGCTGCGTGCGGACCGGGAGCAGACGGACCCGATCCACCCGAAACTGGCCGAACGACTGGTGCGGATCGCGATGGACGCGATGGCGGCGACCAGCGTCACGGTGCTGTCCGACTACGGCAAGGGCGTGCTGGCCGGCGATACCGCGGCCCAGCTCGTTGCCGCCGCGCGCAAGACCGGGCGCAAGCTGATCGTCGATCCGCGCGGGTCCGATTTCGCCCGCTATGCCGGGGCCGATATCGTCATGCCCAACCGCCCGGAACTGGCCGCCGCCACCGGCATGGCGGTGGACTCAGAGGCCTCGATCCGTGCCGCGGCAGCCGCATTGCGCACCCGTCACGGCTTCGGCGCCGTGGTCGTCACCTGCGGCAATGACGGCATGATCCTGGTCGATGCCCACGGTTTCCGCCATTTTCCGGCCGAGGCGGCGGAGGTGTTCGATACCTCCGGCGCTGGCGATACCGCCTTGGCGGCGCTTGCCGCCGGGATTGCCGCGCAACTCGATCTGCCGGTCGCGGTGCGCCTGGCCAACCTGGCCGCGGGTGTATCCGTGGGGAAGGTCGGCACCGCGGTGGTGCGAGAGGCCGATCTGCTGGCCGCGCTGACCCCGCAGCACAGCGCGCTGCGCAAGATCGTGACCTTCGACGAAGCCGTGGAGCAGGCTCAGCGCTGGCGGCACAAAGGTTGGCGCATCGGCTTTACCAACGGCTGCTTCGACCTGCTGCATCCCGGCCATGTGCATCTGTTGGAACAGGCCCGCGCCAATTGCGACCGGCTGGTGGTGGGTCTGAACTCGGATGCCAGCGCAGGCCGTCTGAAAGGCGCGCCGCACCCAATCCAGCCGGAGGCCGCGCGCGCGGCGGTGCTCGCCAGTCTGGCCAGCGTCGATCTGGTGTGCAGCTTCGAGCAGGACACGCCCGAGGCCCTGATCCGGGCGCTGCGGCCGGATCTGCTAGTGAAAGGCGCGAACTTTGCGCTGGAGGATGTGGTCGGCGTCGATCAACTGCGCGAATGGGGCGGCCGGGTCGTGCTGGCGGACCTGCTGCCGGGGCACTCGACGACGGCGACCCTGGCGCGCATTCGGGGGTGAGGTGAGGAAGGCGGGGCTTCCGCCCCGGACCCCGACAAGGGCTCTGCCCTGGACCCGCCAAAGGCGACGGCCCTTGGAACCCGGACTTATTGGTGGGCTTAAGGATACGGCCCTGCACGGACTGTGATAGGTCCGTGCAGGGCCGTATCCTTAAGCCCACCAAAAGAATCGCATTCCAAAGGCCGCGCCTTTGGTGGGGTCCAGGGGCAAAGCCCCTGGTCGGGGTCCGGGGCTGAAAGCCGCGCCTTCCTCACCTCACCCCCGAATGCGCGCCAGGGTTGGGCTGATCGCGGTTCCGATCCCGTCGGCTAGGCCCTGCGGGCCCAGGAAAACGCTGCAATTCCGGTCCGGCGAATCAGATCCGCGGCGACCAGGGGCACCATGACGCCGAAGACGCTGCCTCCCAATCCGACGCTGTCGGGGGCCGGCACGCGTGTGGCCACCTGCGAATGAGGCTGCGCGGCCACGGGCAGCGGCGCGCATAACGCCGCCAGCACAGCCCCGGTTCGCCAGATTGTCCGGCCGCTCATGCGCCGGCGGACGCGCCGAACCTACATCAGGACGGCACCGAGCGGTCGGAGGTGATCGACGACCGTCTTGACGCCGGCGATGTTTTCGGCCGCGATGACAATCGCGCTGTAGTCGATCGCGTGGCGTTTGATGCCCCACAGATGCACCACCCCGTCCTCGACGATGACGTTGTATTGCACGACCAACGGGGCCAAGCCTTGCTGCCGGATTTCGGTTTCCACGGCCTCCCGGATCTGACTGTCGTTGGTGGGCGCCCCTGGTGCCGCCGCCGCCAGCTTGCTCGACAGCGCTTGCAACAAATTCGCTCGGCTGACGATGCCGACCAGCGCCCCGTCCCGGGTGACGGGCACACGCTTGATGCCTTTGGTTTCCAGCAACCTGGCGATCTCGGCGATCGGCGTATCGGAGGCGACGGTGATCACGTCGCGGGTCATCACCTCAGACGTCTTGCGACCGTGGCTGCGGACGTAATCGGCCGCCACCGTCTCCGACGATGCGAAGATTTCGAGCCAGCGGGAGCGTTTGGGCTCGGTGCCGATCTCGACGCGCCGCAACAGGTCGCCTTCGGAAAGAATACCGATGACGACATTGTTCTGGACGACCGGCACGGCGCTGATCCGGTGGTTCAACATCAGGGCGACGACATCGGCGACAGGCGCGTCCGGACCGACGCTGACGACGTCCCGGGTCATGATATCGGAGGCGATCATTGAACTTTCTCCCACTCAGGTGGAGGAGTCTGGGCTGCTTGTCGGGGCGTCGTCATTGATGTCAATCAAGTCGGTGGATGGGCGCGGTTGTTAAGAAGGGCGGGCCAGCGGCATTCCCCGATGACCGGATCGCTCGCCGGGGTGGCGAGGCAGACCGAAACCCGAGGGATATCGGCCCAACTTTGATGAACCAGCCGTTCCGAACTTCGTCGCCCCTCAAAATGGCCGCTCCAATGTGGCACCCTTAACCCGCGTGCTCACCATGGTGTGTGCCTTCTCGGGCAATTCCGTTGATCTTGGGCGCCGCCTGTGTTCTGGCCCGATGGCAAACATATGTCGCGACGGGTCGCGAGAAACTGACAGGTGCGGATGAGAACAATGACGGCCTTGGACCAGATGATCCGCATACCGGGCGGCACGTTTCGCATGGGATCGGACCGGCATTACCGGGAGGAAGCGCCAGTCCGGCATGTGACGGTCGATCCGTTCCGGATGGACCCGTGCACGGTGACCAACGCCCAATTCGCCGCCTTTGTTGCCGCCACCGGATACATCACCGTGGCCGAGCGGCAACTGAACGCAGCCGATTATCCCGGGGCGAAGCCGGAGTTGCTGGTGCCCGGCGCGCTGGTCTTTCACATGACGGAAGGCCCGGTTGATACCGGCGACATTTCCAACTGGTGGTCCTATGTCCCCGGCGCGTGCTGGCGCCATCCCGAGGGGTTCGGCAGCACTCTGACCGGGCGCGACGATCATCCGGTCGTTCAGGTCGCATTCGAAGACGCTGCCGCCTACGCGGCCTGGGCGGGCAAGGAACTGCCCACCGAAGCGGAATGGGAATTCGCCGCCCGCGGTGGGCTGGACGGGGCGGAGTTCGTCTGGGGTGACGAACTCAATCCCGGCGGACGCTGGATGGCCAATACCTGGCAAGGTCCATTTCCGTGGCGGAATTTCGTCGGCGACGGACACGAGGGATTGGCTCCGGTGGGGTCCTACCCGCCGAATGGCTATGGCCTGTTCGACATGGCCGGAAATGTCTGGCAGTGGACCACGGATTGGTTCTCCGCCGGCAAGACATCGGACGCGGCGAAGTCTTGCTGCGGTCCGGAAAACTCCCGCGGCGGGACGATCGAAGCGAGCTATGACCCGGCACAACCGAAGATCCGTATCCCTCGCAAGGTCGTGAAAGGCGGCTCGTTCCTGTGCGCGCCTAGGGCAACACGCAAAAACTACCGCTTCAAGTTGGTGGCCTTGGCGAGATGGTATAGTTCCACTCCGGATGGAATGTGTCCCCCGTGATATTGAGAGCGGCCATCTCGGCATCTGTGACCTTGATGCCTTTCTGGTAGCTGCGCGTGTCCA
>CALQHT020000073.1 GCA_943330455.2 Nitrosovibrio sp. Nv4
GAACGCGTTTGAGAAGGCTGTGTATGACTGTATTCCTGTGCGGTTCCATGTGATTCGACCCTGTCCCGATTCGCGGTGTTGCGATGGGTTCGAGTCGAATCCATAAATATGGAAAGTACAAGTTATTTAAACCGGACAGCCGTGGGCTCGACCCGGCAATCCGCGCTTCAACGGCAGGGGGTGGGTTGCCGGATCAAGTGCGGCAATGACCGTGAGGGGGGCGGCGCATCGGTCAACCGTTCAGTGAAGCGCCGCGCTGCCATGCGGCCCCACTCAACATGGGGGGCGGCGTGATGGCGCCACCTGCGCTAACATCCTGCACGCCATAAACGACGGCGAGACATCAGGAGGAACACCGACATGACCACGGACTGGGCAAAACTGGTCGCCGACCTCGAACGCCTGTTGAAGCTGCGCAATCCGCCGTTCGGCATGAAGCTGTTCGAGCGGACCGAGGACATGGAGGCCATTCCGCGCATCCGCCGTCCCAAGGTCGTGCATGCGTTCGACCAGGTAGTGGCGCAGGCCGCGCGTCTGGGCTGGACGGTCGGCGTGACCGCGGAAAATCTGGTCGGCGCGCAATGCCGAGCGGTGATCGGGCTGGGGAATGCGAAGGATGAGGAGTGGAAGTCGGGCCAGCGCATGGTCGGCGTATGGTACTCGACTCCGGACGACGCCGGGGCGCACCAGGCGGCGATGAACTGCGTGGAGGACGGCAAGTACTCCGCGATGGTGGTGTCTCCGCTTGCCGCCGGCCGATTGAACCCACCGGATATCGCGTTGTTCTACGCGACCCCGGGCGCGATGATGTATTTCATCAACGGTCTGCAATGGGCTGGCTACAAGCGGTTCGACTGGAGCGTGGTGGGTGAATCCGCCTGCGCCGATTCCTGGGGGCGCGCGTTGAAAACTCGCGAGGCCAGCCTGTCGATTCCGTGCTTTGCCGAACGCCGCTATGGCGGCGTGCTGGACGATGAGATGCTGATGGCGCTGCCGCCGGACCAGTTGGCTCAGGCGATTGCCGGGATGGAGGCGCTGTCGAAGAACGGCCTGCGCTATCCGTTCCCGCAATATGGCATCCAGCAGGATGTGCGGGCGGGGATGGGCGTCAGCTACGCGGATCGTAAGCCAGCGGCGGAATAGGCGGAAATGTCCGCGCCCCACCTGATGGCTTCCAGGTCGTCAGGTTGAGGCGCGTTCGATGTCTGGACGCAGGAGGTTATGGAGAAAAATCTCCCCCTCCCCTTGCGGGAGGGGGCGGGGGGAGGGGTATAACCGCACAAACTCTGCGTCATACCCCTCCCCCCAACCCCCTCCCGCAAGGGGAGGGGGAGGATTTTTCTCCATAGCCGAAATTTCCACCCCGTATCCCGAACCAACCTCAGAACTTAACCGACATCACCAAAGACCCGCCATGCGCGGTCACGGTGCCGCCGTACTCACCTTCATACTGCAACCGGAAATCCATCAGCCGCCCGGTGTAAAGCTGCACCCCAGCCGTCACCCGCCCAGCCACCTGGCCCATCGGCACCGAGGTCGTGAAACCGCTCGCCCCCGCCGGCGCGCTGATCAGACGCCCGCTCTGCTTCCACTGGTCGTTGCTGAGGAAACTCACGCCCGCCATCAGGAACGGACGCAGGATCATGGTCTCGTCCAGAACGACACGCCCGCCGATCTCCAGCATCGGGGTCAGCATCGCCGTCGTCTGGGACGCGCTGTTCACCGACAGGTTCAACACCCCGCCGCCCGACTCCCGATACCCCCCCGTCCGCACATTGATCGTGCTCAAACTCAGGCTCGGCCGCAGGTAGAAATTCTCGTCCCCGACGGTGTAGCTCGCGCGCAGCAGCAGCCCGACATTGGCCGTATCGGGACTGCCCTTCGCCACCGAGCCGAATCCCGGCAATGTGATGATGCGCGACGTGTTGAACTGGCCAGCGCCTCCGAACACCGATGACGCCAACAGCCAAGGCCCGGTCTGGTATTTCAGAGTGACCGCACCGTAGCCCGCCTGGCCGTTGCCCTTGTTCAGGCTGTCGGCGCTGGACAACCAAGCGTTCTCGTAAGCCAGCGACCCGCCCAGCAACCAGCCGGACCCGAGATCCGTCTGTCCGCCGATCTGCCAGGTCGTGGTGTTCAGCTTGAACCTGGAAACGCCGTTGCCGCTGTCCTGACTGGCGGTGCGCCCGGTCACGCGCATCCAGGCGCAACGTCCTTCCACCAGCATCGCGGTCGTGCCCTCGAATTCAGGGCAGCTCAGGGTCGAGTTGGCGAAATTCTGCGCGCCCGCCAATCCCCGCGCGCCCGGCGCAAAGGTCGAATCCGGGGACAACTGCCGCAGTTGCGCCGAATAGGCCGCCGCTCCGCCCGTGTCCGCGGTGTTGCCCAACAGCGCGAACAGCGGCGCCAGCGCATCGTTCCCCCCCAAATCCCACGCCGCCTGCAAATGTCCCGCCGCCGCTGCTCTGCTGTCCGCCAGGGCGAACGCGGCCGGCGCAAAATTGGCCGAGGTAGCGGTGATGGAGAACACATTGCCCGATCGCGAGATGCCATAGCCGAACAGCATGGAATCCGCGCCGGTCAAACCGCCGGAGACCGAACCCGTCACGCTCAACACCGGCAGTGCAATGTTGGGCAGCACCGTGGTGATGGCGGGGCGGACCCGACCGGACAGGACCGCATTGCCCTGGATGGTCAGCGTGCTGCTCCGCCGTCCGGAGAAGTCGGCGTCGAAGGCCAGGATGCCAGCGCCGGTCTGCGTCAGGTTGCCGGCAATCGTCCCGGCGATAAACCGTCCTGGCTGACCCACCGTCAGCACACCCGCGTTCACCACGTTGGCGGTCGAATTCACCACACCGTTGTAATTGCCGTTATTGGTGACCGTGCCCGTCCCGGCACCGCCGTTCAGGTGGACATCGCCGGTCAGCAGCCCATTGTTGGTCACGTTCAAGGTGGCGACGCCGCTGTAGTTGATCGCCTTGCCCGACAACGCGCTGACCGAGCCGGTGGAACCAATCGTCACCA
The DNA here is from genome assembly GCA_943330455.2 of Nitrosovibrio sp. Nv4. Classification (GTDB taxonomy): domain Bacteria; phylum Pseudomonadota; class Alphaproteobacteria; order Acetobacterales; family Acetobacteraceae; genus Rhodopila. Next base: position 3,025 of record CALQHT020000073.1, read on the forward strand.
GGTTCGCGGTGGTCCCGCTATCGACCCAGATGCCGAACCCTTCGGACCCGCCTCCGCCGGAGATGGCCCCGTTCACGGTCACGTTGACGAAATTGTTGTTGGCGGCACCGCCGGTGCTCAATCCGGTGGACTGGGCGAAGATGCCCACGGCATTGGCGCCGGATGTGGTGATCGATCCACCGGACAGCGTGATCCGCAACGCTCCGCTGGACCCGGTGGCGGAGGTGCCGCCGGTCGAGCCGACAAACAGCGTGTTGCCAGACGCCAGCAGACCACCACCGCCGCCGACCGACTGAGCCAAAATCCCGAAAGCGCCGGCGCCCGAGGTGTTGATCGCGGCATTGACGTCGATCGTCACCTGCCCGCCCTGGCCGTTGCCGTTGCCGTTGCCGTTGCCGGTGCCGGTTCCCGATGCCTTCTGGATCGTCATCGTCTGGCTGGGGAACCCAGCGATACCGCCACCGCCGCCGATGGACTGCGCGACAATCGCGTGGGACCCGCCGCCGGTGGTGGTGATTCGGCTGCCGGCCGACAGGGTGATGTTCACATCCCCGCCATAGCTGTTACCCGCGCCCGCAGGCACGTTCTGCCCGCCCAACGTGTTCGCGACATTCGTGTTGTTGGGCGCCGTGAAGCCGAAGCCGCCGCCGCCCCCGATGCTCTGCGCCAGGATGCCGTAGGCGTTCTGGCCTGACGTCGCGATCGTCAGCACCGCGGGCACCGTCTGCGACGATGACAGGCCAATGGTGACCGGGGCGCCGACGCCAGACGAACCGCTGTTACCGCCGACAGTGAGGTTCACCTGCTCGGTGATCGGCCCAAGCTCGTCGCTCAGGCTGCTGCCGGTGCCGCCGGTGCCGCCGCCGCCGCCGATGGATTGCACGATGATGGCCGCCGCCGCGTCGCCCAGGGTCGTGATCGATCCCGTGCCGGTCAGGTTCACCGGACCACCATTGCCGGCTGATCCTCCGCCGCCCGCATAGCCGCCGCCTATCGACATACCGGGGAAGGTCGTGCCGTCCAGGGTGGTTGAGCCCGGGGAGCCGTCCGCGCCATGGCCGCCGCCGCCGCCGATGCTCTGCGCCAGAAGCCCGAAGGCGCCATAGCCATAGGTGTTGCTGGCCCCGGTCGTGGGATCGGTGACCGTCTGGCCGGTGGCAATCGTGCTGCCCGCGTTCAGCGTGACCGTGACGGTCTGCCCGCTGCCGCCCGCGCCACCCGATCCGCCGATCGCGAAGTTCAGTGCCGCGATCGCGCCCGCCGTGTTGGACACCGAGGTGCCACCCTTGCCGCCGCCGCCCCCGACGCTCTGCGCGAAGACGCCCTGCGCCCAGTCGCCTCTCGTGGTAACGCTGCCGGAATTGGTGACGTTGACGAGCCCGCCTTCCCCGGCCGCGCCGCCCTTGCCGCCGAGGGAGACGGTGAAGCCGAATTTCAGCGGGATGTTCTTCTCGACGATGGCGGAGATGAACTCCCGCGTGCCGATCGCGGCGCTGACCGGGTTGTCGGCGGAGGCCTCGGCGCCGGCCGACCCGGACAGGCCGCCGCCACCACCAACGCTCTGCACGAACACCCCGGTTGAATCGCCGCCGGACGTCAGCACGCTGCCCTGGACCATCGCGGACGCCGAACCGCCGTTGCCGCCGCTGCCGCCGGTGCCGCCCCAGTTGAAGGTGCCGGTGAAGGTCGGCTGGACCGTCGCGGGGCCGCATGGCGGACAGCCGACCGAGCCGCCGAGATTGACCGAGCCGCCCTGGCTCGTTCCACCGCCGCCGCCGATGCTTTGCACCACGATGGCGGGTGCGCCGGAGCCGTAAGTGCGGAGCGAACTGCCGGCATACAGAGTCGCGCTGGCGGTCCCACCGACCGCGCCGGGCGCGCCAACGCCGCCGACGGCCACGCCGAGGGTTCCGGTCCAGGTGGCGCCGAAGGCCTCGGTGGTCGTGGTGCCGAAGCCGCCATTGCCACCGCCGCCGGCGATGGATTGGACGAGGACGGCGTTGGCGTAGTCACCCTAGGTGCTGACCGAGGCGGTGCCGGCGGCGACGCCGTTCTGGCCGCCGATCTCGGCCTTGGCGGCGCCGCCGGGGTCGGCGCTGCCACCGCTGCCGCCGACCGCGACGGCGATGTCAGCCGAGATGGTTTGCGTGCTGGTGGCCGTCGCGATGCGGCCATAGGACAGGGTGGCCGCCATGGCGCTGGAATCGCCGCCGCTGCCGCCGCCGCCGCTGATGGACTGGACCTTCAGCCCGTGCGCGCCCTGGCCCTGGGTGGTGACCGTGCTGCCGTTGGTCAACGCGACCGAGGCGGGCCCGCCGCCACCCCCCGAGCCTCCGCTTCCGCCGACCGATGTCGTGACGCTCATGCTGTACTGGTTGCCGGTTTCCGGGCTGGGGATCGCCAGCGTCAGGGCATTGGCCGCGGCCGATCCGCCCACGCCGCCGCCACCACCGATGCTTTGGACGACGACGCCGAACGCATCGACCGGCAGAGTGTTGGATGGCGCGGTGACCTGGGAGATCGCCGCGCCGGTGCTGACGGTGACCCCGGACAGCGTGGCCGTGGCGGCGCCGCCATTGCCGCCGCCGCCGCCGCTGCCGCCGACGCCCACCGCCGCGCCGAAGCCGGCGCTGACCGAGTAGCCATAGCCCGCGCCGCCGGTGCCGCCACCGCCACCCACGCTGTGGACGATGATGCCGACGGATTTGGTGTTCTGCGTGGTGATGGTGCCTCCGGTCGCGTTCAAGGTCACCGATCCGGCGCCGCCGCCATCGCCACCCGAGCCGCCGACCGCGACCGAGACCACCGCGCCGGTCGAGGTCGCGTCACCCGCGTTGCCGCCGCCGCCGCCACCGATCGACTGGGCCACGATCCCATGCGCGACCGCGCCGGTGGTGGCGATGTTGCCGGACGTCGTGACGCTGGTCGCGCCGCCGTAGCCGCCTCCGCCGCCGGCGCCGCCGATCGCGGTGAAGATGCCGCCGCTGGTGCCACCATTGCCTCCGCCGCCGCCGATCGACTGCGCCAGCACGCCGAGCGCGTAGTTGCCGGCAGTGGTGATGGTGCCGGAATGGGTGACGTTGACAGGACCTCCATTCGACGCGAAGGCCGCGTCGCCGCCGACGCCCGAGAAATTGCCGCCGCTGCCGCCGTTGCCGCTGCCGCCGCCGACCGCCTGCGCGATGATGCCGATCGCGCCGACGCCACTGGTCTGGATGGTGCCCGTGTTGGTCACGCTCGCGGTGCCGACCGTGCCGCTGGAGCCACTGTTGCCGCCAGAGCCGTAGATGCCTTTCTGGCTGGACCCACCGGCGCCGCTCTGTCCCGTCATGGTCTGGGCGAAGATGCCGGTCGCGTAGTTGCCGGTTGTGACGAGGGTGCCGTCGTTGGTGACGGTGACGGTGCCGCTGTTGCCGCTGGTGCCGCCGGTGCCGGCGATACCGACGAAGCCGGAGAAGCCGATCGTGCCGGCCGCGCCGCCCTCGCCGCCGAGGCTGCGGGCGAAGATTGCGGCCGCGTCGTCGCCGGCGGTGCTGACTCGGGCGCCGCTGCTGACGGTGACGGTGACGTTGTAGCCGCCGCCGCCGGCGCCGCCATCGCTGCCGGCGCCACCGAGGCCGGCCCACAACTCCCCGCCCGGCCCGCCCGGGCCGCCGATAGACGAGGCGACGATGCCATGCGGCGGCGAAGTGCTGGAGGACGGCGCGCCGGTAGCGGCACCCGTGGTGGACACGGAGGTCCCGGACGCCAGAGTGACGGTGACGGGCGCCGCCTGTCCGCCGGTGCCGCCGTTGCCCGCGAAACCCGCGGCCGACGGAGCGTTGGTGGAGGAGCCGATATTGCCGCCTCGGCCGCCAACGCCACCGGCCGCGGTGGCGATGATGCCGGGCGACTGGGCGCCCGTGGTGGTGACGCTGCTGGTGTCGCTCAGTTGCACCTTCAGCGGCCCGGAATTGCCGCCGCCGCCGCCGGTGCCGCCATAGCTGGTGATGCTGAATTTGTCGTAGTCGGTGCCGGTGCCGCCCAGGCCGCCCTGGCTGATGGCCAGGATGCCAGGGGCGCCGGCTCCGGTGGTGGAGACGGTGGCGCTGCCGGCAAGCGAGACGCTTACGGAATTGGTGGTGTTGGTGGGATAACCCGTGCTGCCGCCATCGCCACCGCTGCTGCTGTCCTGGCCGATGCCGCCATTGCCGCCGATGCCACCGGTGGCGCGCGCAATGATGCCGGCCACCTGCACGCCGGTCGCCCGGATGTCGCCGGTCGTGACGGTGACCGCTACGGCCCCGGTGGCGCCGCCAAATCCGCCATGGCCCTGATTGTATCCGGCCCCGCCATTGCCGCCGATCGCGTCAGCCGCCACCGCGGCGGCCACGGCGTCTCCGGGCGATCCGCCGCCCTGGTTGGTCAGGTTGAAGGTGACGCTGCCGTTCGTGTTCACATTGACGGTGACCGCGCCGGTCGCACCGCCGCCGCCGCCGTTGCCCAGGTCGCCGTTGACGGATTTGGTGCCGTTACCGCCCACGCTCTGGGCGTAAAGCGCATACAGGGCGCTCGCGGAGGCACCGGTCATGGTGGCGTTCACCGTAACCGGGGCATTCTGGTTGATGGTCACGGCCCCGGCCGTACCGCCGGCCTGGCCGTCATTGCCATTCCCGGCGTTGCCGCCCTGGGACAGGGCCTGGACCGCCCACAACCCGATGCCGACCGATAGTCCGGCCACGCTGATCGAGGTGTTATTGGTCATGGTGACGCTACCGGCCGAACCGCCATTGGTGCCGTTCTGGCTGCCATATTGCGGATTGCCGTTGCTGTCCGGGCCGCGGCTGGTGGTGCTGCCACCCGTGCCGCCGATGCTGCGGGCGAGCACGACCGACGTCGTGGGGACGGAGAAACTGCCGTTGAAGATGACGATGTTGTTGTTGGTAAAGGTCACCGACCCGGCCGAACCGGGGCTTGCTCCCCCCTGGTTGTTGTCAGTGCCGGTGTAGTTGCCGCCGTTGCCACCCTGGGTCGCCGCCAGGATCGCGTCGATCCCGAATGTCAGCGACCCGCCGTTCCCGGTCTGGGTGATCCCGCCGGCGTTGGTAAAGGTGAGGCTTCCGGAACTGCCTCCCGCGGTCGGTGCGTCTTTCTTGTCGCTGCTGTTGGTGCCGGTGGAGCCAAGCAGGTTCCAGGTCAGAGCCTGGGTCCCGTTGTTGCCCGAGGGCACGTTGGTGGCCGGCAACGCCACGGTGATCGTGCCGTTGTTGGTGACGGTGAAGCCGCGGCTGTCCGTCTGGGTGTTCTGCACCGTCGTCGAAAACAGCTCCGCCGGCACCTGGCACACCACGCCCGATGAGTCGCAGGTGTAAGGGGGTTGGACCGCGACCGCCTGGTTGGCTGTCATGGAAAGAAATGCAGCGAGGCCGACAAATGCCCCCAGATGCCGATGATACACGATCGTTTCCGCCCCGCCTGCTCGGCGACCTTGCTGGCACGCCGGCATATGTCGTGCAAGACACCGAGTGTAACGAAACCTCTGACGCCGATTTACGGAACGGTGGAGATGACGCTGCCCCGCGTAACCCGGTCATCTCCGCTACCAAGTTCACCAAGCCCGCCAATTATCCATCGCGAACGGGACCATGTGTCCCGCGCGCGTGTATTGGTTCGGCGGCGCGCCGATGGTCGTTTGGCGCAGCCTCGGCGGCCCCTGTTCAGCGACGACGGGCCTGGCGAGCGGCGTAGCGTTCGTCCCGGGCCGCTTTGCGTTCGGCGGCGACGGCCGCGGCTTCGGCCGCTCGTCGGACGGCACGTGCGGCCTCTTCCTCGGCCTTGGCATTCAGTTCCGCGGCCTGGGCGGCCTTTTCGATGGCCTGCTTGGCCGACTCGGCTTCGCGTGCGAGTTTGCGCTCCTGAACGCGCAGCTCCCGCGCTGCCGCGATGGCCATCTGGGCCGCCTGGCGTTCGATGACGGCAGGATCGTCAGGGCCAGGGCGCGCCTGGAATTTCTCCCGCATGGCGGTCTTTGCCTTCGCGGCCGCGGTCAGTCGATCCTGAAAAGTGGTATTCTTCGGTGCTTTCATACGCTGGACTTACCGCCAAGCGGTCGGCGCGCATAGCCCGCATGCGGTTTACCCTGCCCAGCGACCAGAACGTGACAACCGACGATGACCCCCGCGGAGCGGACGGCTGGCGCCCGGTCGGCTGGCGTACGGTCGGCTGGCGCACATTCCGGCTACCGGCGGCGTTCGCGCTGCGCGGTATAGAGCCCGCTGACGGCGATGATCGCCGCGCCCGCCAGGGTCCATCCATCAGGCAACACACCGAAAGCCAGAAACCCAGCCACTGTCATCCAAAGAAGCTGCATGTAGGAATAAGGCGCCAGGGTCGACACCGGCGTGAAGCGGAGCGACAGGATCACCATCCACTGTCCCAGCGACGAGAGCACGCCCTGCCCGATCGACAGCCACAATTGCATGGCGGTGGGCCGCACGAAATGGAACGGGATGATCGCGGTCAGCACCACGAGACCCGAGACAGCGGACCAGAACATGGTGGTCTCGGCCCGCTCCGTCTTCGTCATGCGCCGGGTCAGGATCACGCCAACGGCCCAGAACATCGCGGAGGCGACGCGATAAAGCCCCTCCGGCTGGAATGTGCCGGCCCCAGGTCGCAGCACCACCAGCACACCTAACATGCCGGCGGCCAGGGCGATCCAGCGGCGCGCATCCACTTTCTCTCCCAGCAATGGGATCGACAGGACCGTCACGAGGATCGGGCCGATGAAGCCGATGGTGGCGGCTTCAGCCAGGCCCACGTCGCGGATACCCAGCACGAACAGCAAAGAGGAGCACACCAGGCACATCCCGCGCGCCACCTGCAACCACGGCGCCCGAACATAGAAGGATGCGCCGCCGATCCGCGTTGTGAGCAGACCGGCCATCAGGACGAAGACGACGTAGCGGGTCCAGGTGATCTGCACGATGGCGACCTCGCCGGCCAGCTTCTTGGCGATCGTGTCGGCCAAACAGAAGATGATCCCGGCGAGCAGGTTGAGCCCGATCCCGCGGAGCGGGTTATCCACATGTCCACTCAAGGGTCTCGAGTCTCCTGAACTGGCGACAAAAGACCACTTCAACTCTGTCCCGACCAGACCTGAGCGTGCAAAAGGGCGGTGGCTTTGCGCCGGTGGCTTCAGGGAATGCCCGTTGTTGGAGGCGATCCATGACGGGCAACGCCGCCGCATCGGGGCAGGGGAAGGTCACGACGCTTGCCAAATCAGACCAGACCAACTAACCTGACCAAGTGAAAAATCTCTCGTGCGTTAACACCTCGTCAACCTGGTGCCGCTATGTCTGAGCTCGTGAACCTCTACGATGCAAAAACCCAACTCTCTCGCCTGATCGACCGTGCGACATCGGGCGAAGAGATCCTGATCGGCCGAGCAGGGAAGCCCTTGGTGCGCTTGGTGCCGGTGGAAGACGCATTGCCGCGGGAGCCGGGACTGTTGAAGGGATTGGTCATCCCCGACGCCTTCTTCGATCCGCTGCCCGACGACGAACTGGCCGAATGGGAATGAAACCAACGGCAATCAGACGGCCGGCATGAAACTGCTGCTGGATACGCACACCCTGGTCTGGTGGTGGACCGACGACCGGCGCCTGCCGGCAACGGCGCGGGCCGCCATCGCCGCACCCGGCAATGCGGTCCATGTCAGCGCCGCCACGGCGTGGGAAATCGCTACGAAATACCGCCTGGGAAAATGGCCTGAAGTCGCTCCTCTCATCAACGATTTCGACAGCAACCTCCGCCGCTCCCGCTTCATACCTCTCCCCGTCAACATGGAACACGCTCGGCTGGCGGGATCGCTGGAAAGCCCGCATCGCGACCCGTTCGACCGGATGCTGGCCGGGCAGGCGATACGGGAGCAGATGCCAATCGTCAGTGGCGATGCGATCTTTCACACCCTGGGTCCGACCGTTCTCTGGGACACTGGGGCGAAGGTTTCGTAGCAGCACGTCTCTCACCTTCGAGGCGATCGGTGGTGTGCACTTGACTCGGACGCCGACCGTTCTATGTCTGCGGTTATGTCCATCTTCTGGACATGCGTTATCCATCTTTGACCCGGCCCGCGTTGATCCGCGGGCAAGCCGTGTTTCAACCATCCGAAGCGCGCATACCACGGCAACCCCCGGCGCCAAGCCGGACATCCGTAACGGAAACCAACCGCCACATGGCACTATCCGCCACCGCACGCGCCCCGGCGCCCGCGCAAGACCATTTTGCAGGCGAGGACTTCGCCTCTCTTCTCGATGAAACCCTCGGTCGTGATACCGGATTTGACGGCTCCGTCGTCACCGGGCGCGTCCTCCGACTGACCGACGATTACGCGGTCGTCGATGTCGGATTGAAGTCCGAGGGTCGGGTCCTGCTGAAGGAATTCGGCCCGCCCGGCGTCAAGCCGGAAGTCAAGCCCGGCGACCTGATCGAACTTTATGTCGAGCGCTATGAGGACCGCGACGGTTCCATCGTGCTGTCCCGTGAAAAGGCTCGCCGCGAGGAAGCCTGGACGAACCTGGAAAAGGCGTTCGAGGGTCAGCAGCGCGTCAACGGCACCATCTATGGCCGGGTCAAGGGCGGCTTCACCGTCGATCTCGGCGGCGCCGTGGCATTCTTGCCAGGCAGCCAGGTCGATATCCGCCCGGTGCGCGATGTCGGCCCGCTGATGGGAAGCCCGCAGCCGTTCCAGATCCTGAAGATGGACCGCGCCCGCGGCAACATCGTCGTCTCCCGCCGAGCCGTTCTGGAAGAGACACGCGCCGAACAGCGCAGTGAGCTGATCCAGGGCCTCAAGGAAGGCATGATCCTCGACGGCGTGGTCAAGAACATCACCGATTACGGCGCGTTCGTCGATCTGGGCGGTGTGGACGGGTTGTTGCACGTTACCGATGTGGCCTGGCGCCGCATCAACCACCCATCGGAAGCCTTGCAGATCGGCCAGCAGGTCAAGGTGCAGGTGATCCGCTTCAACTCCGACACCCAGCGCATCAGCCTGGGTATGAAGCAGTTGGAGACCGATCCGTGGGAAGGCGTGGCGGCGAAATACCCGCCGGGCGCCAAATACAGCGGCCGCGTCACCAACATCACCGACTACGGCGCGTTCGTCGAACTGGAACCCGGCGTCGAAGGCTTGGTCCATGTTTCGGAAATGTCCTGGACCAAGAAGAACGTCCATCCTGGCAAGATCGTTTCCACCAGCCAGGAAGTGGACGTCACGGTGCTCGACGTCGACAGCTCCAAGCGCCGCATTTCGCTCGGGATCAAGCAGGTCCAGCGCAACCCGTGGGAGCAGTTCGTCGAGGAGCATCCGATCGGCACCGAAGTCGAGGGCGAAGTCCGCAACATCACGGAATTCGGCCTGTTCATCGGCCTGTCGGCGGATATCGACGGTATGGTCCACATGTCCGACCTGTCCTGGGACGAACCCGGCGAACTGGCGATGGCCAAGTTCGAGAAGGGATCGAACGTCAAGGCGAAGGTGCTCGACGTCGATGTCGAGAAGGAACGGATCAGCCTGGGCATCAAGCAGCTTCGCGACGATCCGGCGGCAACCGTGCTCGATACCGTCCACAAGGGCGATGTCGTGACCTGCGTGGTCAGCGCGGTGCAGGCCAACGGGATCGAGGTCAAGGTCAACGACGTGCTGACGGGCTTCATCCGTCGCGCCGAACTGGCTCGTGACAAGGGCGATCAGCGGCCCGACCGGTTCGCCGTTGGCGAAAAGGTCGATGCCAAGATCACCGCGGTCGATCGTGCGGCACGCAAACTGACCCTGACCATCAAGGGCAAGGAAGTCGAAGAAGAGAAGCAGGCCATGGCCGAATTCGGTTCTTCGGACTCCGGCGCTTCGCTGGGCGACATCCTGGGAGCCGCGATCCGTCGTCGCAACCAGTTGGCGCAAGAGAACAACTGATCGACGGTCGGTGTCTCTCGAAACCGACCTTCTGCTGGACAGGCGGCGCCTCAAGCGCCGCCTTGTCTTTTGGCGGAGCTTTTCCGTCCTCGCGCTCATGGCCGCCGCGGCGATCGTGTTGCTGGACAAGGGCCTCGCGTTCGGCGGCGATTACGTAGCCCGCCTGTCGGTCAGCGGGATCATCACCGAGGACCGCAAACTTATCATTGCCCTGGATGACGTCGCCGACGATCCGCACGCGAAGGCCCTTCTCGTGTCGATCAACAGCCCCGGCGGCAGCGTCGCGGGGGGCGAAAGCCTGCACCACGCCATCGCTCGCTTCGCCAAGAAAAAGCCGGTCGTCGCCGTGATGGGGGGGCTGGCGGCTTCCGCCGGATATATGATCGCGATGCCGGCCGAACGGGTTTTTGCGCGGGAAGCGACCCTGACCGGATCCATCGGCGTGTTGATGGAAACGGGTGAAGTCTCCGGCCTGCTCTCTAAACTTGGGATCACGACGGAGGCGATCACGTCCGGCCCGCTAAAGGACCAGCCCAGCCTGACCAAGCCCACCACTCCGGCCGGGCGGGAGGTTTTGCGTGGCCTGGTGATGGATATGTACGATCAATTCGTCGGCATGGTCGCGGTGGGTCGCAAGATGGATCCGGACAAGGTGCGCGAACTCGCGGATGGGCGCGCCTATACCGGGCGGCAGGCGCTCGCCGTGGGCCTGATCGACGCCATCGGCGGAGAGCCCGAGGCAAGGACCTGGCTGGCGGCGCAAAAGGGCATTTCCGCGGACCTGCCGATCGAAACGATCACGACGGTCGGTCTGGCCGAACGCGCGATCTCCGGCAGTCTGGGACAGATTGTCGATGGTATTTGGAAAACTCTGATTTCACAAAGCGTTAGGATTGACGGGGGATGGGCCATCTGGCAACGTTCGGGCAATTGAACCGCGGAACAACGACCGTGACAAAGTCCGAACTGATTGCCCAGATTGCCGAAGCCAATTCCCACCTTCGCGGCGCGGATGTGGAACTCATTGTCGGGACCATCTTCGACCAGATTGCTCTGGCCCTGTCGGAAGGGTCACGCGTGGAACTGCGCGGGTTTGGCGCCTTTACCATCAAGCACCGCAACGCCCGCACCGGCCGCAACCCGCGCACCGGAGAGGCCGTCCCGGTTGACGAGAAATCGGTGCCTTTCTTCAAGGCGGGCAAGGAGTTGCGCGAACGGGTCAATCGCGGTGGCAAGCCCGCGCGTCGGGAGCCAAAGCGCAAAACCGCCTGACAGGTCCGTCCACCCAGGAGCATGATCAGGTTGGTCGCAAACTTACCCGACCGTGGTTCATCCTCTCAGACGATCGGTCAGCGCGCGTTTCCAGTCTACAGTCAGGTTGAACGCGCTTAGGCGACGCGCAATAATGATTGCGACATGTGGTGTTGAGCACGCGTCTCTCCCCGTGATGGCTGATGCAGACCCGCCATCCGCGACTTGCAGTGCCGATCTCAGCAAAGTCGTGGGTGGCCTGCCGACGCGGGCCATGGCGGTGTGAGCTGGGCACGCGCCAAGATGAGCACATTGTAGCGTGTCGCCTTTTGGAGCCTTGGTCGAACCCATGCGCCTTTTGATTGCCGTCCCGCTGCTGCTGTTTCTGGTGCTGTTCGCGCTTTCGAACACCGCGCCGGTGCGGCTGGCCCTTTGGCCCACCGATTTCGCCCTGGAACTGCCGCTGTCGCTGGCCATGATCGTCTCCACCGGGATCGCGCTGCTGATCGGCGGCGTTCTTGTCTGGCTCAACGAACTCAGCCAGCGCCACCGAGCCCGCCGAGCCGAACAGGCCGTGCGGCTTTTGGAAGCACAGGTGCGGGACTTGAAGGCACGTCTGCCGGTCCCCGCCATGCCGCTGCCATCCACATGACGCCTCAAAACCCGTCGGAGCGGCTGATCGTCGCCCTGGATACGACCGATCCGGAGAAGGCTGCCGGGTGGGCGAAGGCGACCGCGCCGCATGTCGGTCTGTTCAAGCTGGGGTTGGAGTTCTTCCTGGCGAACGGGGCATTGGGGTATCGGGGGGTCCAGGGCCGGCCGATCTTCCTCGACCTGAAACTGCACGACATCCCGAATACGGTGGCCGGGGCGATGCGCGCGGTGCTGGCGTTGCAACCCCGGATGGTGACGATCCACGCGGCCGGTGGGCCCGCGATGATCCGGGCAGCGCGAGAGGCTGCGGAGAGCGCGGGCCAGAATCGGCCGCTGATCCTGGCGGTGACCGTCCTGACCAGCCTGGACGATACAACACTTGCCGGCACCGGCGTGCCCGGGGGTGCGGCGGCGCAAGTGCTGCGGCTGGGCCAAATGGCGCTGGGATCGGGCGCTGATGGGCTGGTGTGCTCGCCGCACGAAGTGGCGATGTTGCGGCAGCATCTGGGGCCGGCTGCCAAGCTCGTGGTGCCGGGGATTCGTCCCGCCGGCGCCGATGCGGGCGATCAGGCCCGGACCATGACCCCGGCCCAGGCGGTCGAGGCCGGCGCGGATTGGATCGTTGTCGGCCGCCCGATCACAACCCATGCCAATCCGGGCGCCGCGGCTGCCGCGATCGCGGCCTCGCTGCCATGACCGGCATGCGCGTCAAGATTTGCGGCATCAACGACCCGGTGGCCTTCAATACCTCGATCGAAGCCGGCGCCGACTGGATCGGCTTCGTGTTTTTCCCACCATCCCCGCGCTTCGTCACCCCGGCGGCGGCGGCGGCCTTGTCTGCTCGCCATCCGGGAGGACCGCCCCGCGTCGGGCTGTTCGTCGACCCGACCGAGGCCGCGATCGCCGAGGCGGTCGGCGCGCTGCGGTTGGATGTCCTGCAACTTTACGGCACGTTGCCACCGCTCGAACGGCTGCGGGCCCGGTTCGGTCTGCCGATCTGGCGGGCGGTGGCTATCGACACCGCGTCCGATCTGCCGACCGACGATCGTGGCGCCGATCGGCTGCTGCTGGAGGCCAAGCCTCCGCCCGACGCGACGCGACCCGGCGGCAATGCCGTGTCCTTCGACTGGTCGCTGTTGCGGGATTGGACCGCTCCCGCTCCATGGGTGCTGGCCGGCGGCCTGACCCCCGCGAATGTCGCATCCGCGATCCGCGCGACGGGAGCGACCGCCGTTGACGTGTCATCCGGCGTGGAGCGGAGCCGCGGGGTGAAGGACCCGGACCTGATCCGCGCGTTCATCGCGAATGCGCGGGCCGCGGTCGCGTAGCAGGCAGCGGGAGCGATGGCGCGCCAACGGCCTTCCCCCAATGGCTTTTATGCCAACGGCCTGAACCAATCACCGATAGCGCCCGTCGCTCATCGTCATTGCCGGACTTGATCCGGCGATTCTACACCTTCACCCCGGCCTTCGCGTCCGCGAGTTCCTTGCGCAGGCGATCGACCTCGGCCCGCAAGGCATCGATTTCGCGTAACGCGGGATCGTTCGGCTGCCCGGCACCGCCCTCATCCGGGCGGCGAAACGGTGCGAACAGGCTGAACGCCCGTTCCATCATCGCCATGTTCTGGCGGCTGACTTCCTCGATATTGCCGAACGGGAACAAGGTGCCGACGGTCTTCTGCACCGCGGTTCGCATCTGGTCCTGCTGCTGGGCAAACACCGACAGCGTCTGTTCCAGATATTTCGGCACCACACCCTGCATCGAGCCGCCGTAAAACCCGATCAACTGGCGAAGGAACGCCGTTGGCAGCAGATTCTGGCCTTTGCCCTCTTCCTCCACGATGATCTGGGTCAGCACGCCACGGGTGATGTCGTCGCCGGTCTTCGCGTCATAGACCACGAAATCCCGACCGTTGCGGATCATCTCGGCCAGATTGTCCAGGGTGATATAGCTGGAGCTTTCCGTGTTGTACAAGCGGCGGTTGGCGTATTTTTTCACCACCACCGGCGGCACCTGGCCGGATCGGTGGTCCGGCTCTGTCTGGATGGGGTCGGCCATGCATTCCTCGCGATCGGCGCTGCGCCCTGTATCCCGCACAGCGTACCACGAGCGATGGTGCAGGGGGAAGACGCGGCCGACCGTATCCCGGCCCGATTGGCCCATATCCACCCATCTGGCCTGATTTTTGGCGTTGCAAGCAGGAACCTCATGCCGCCAAGGCCGTTAATCGCTCGATGGTCATCGGTTTGCCGTTCCGCGATCTCCCCGCCGGGCCTATGGTTGCCGCCGCGAGGAGGGGTGATGAGGCATGACCGATGGCGTCGGCCGGACGGATGGTCGAACCGACACGGACTGTCCCGATGGGGAAGCGCCAACGCAGCCGGACCCTCGGGACCTGGTGCGCGACTGGATCACCGTGTGGCAGAGCGAACTGGCAGCCATCGCGACGGACCACGAAATGCGGGAAAACTGGCAGGCGGCCGCTGGCGCCTGGGTTGGACTGGCCTCCGCGATCATGTGCGCCCCCTCGCCATCGCCCCCACCGGCGCATGACCCCGCGCCCCGATCGGCCGGGACCGCTGATGCGACGGGGCCCGCGGCCCCTGCTGCTGCACCTGATGCTCGCGACGCTGAAATCGAGCGCCTCGGTCGCCATGTCGCCGCCCTGGAAGCCAGACTGGCTGGCATCGAACATAACGACGCCGTGGGAGGCCCTTTGCGCCGGCCTCGCAAACGGAAGGCTTGACGACCTCGTTTCCCCGGAGCGGCTGGAGGCGGCGGTTCGAGGGAATGCCGATCTGATCCGAGGCATCGCCGCGTATCGGCGCCACCCCTGGCAGCGGGACCTGCTCGATCCGCCGGCGATCTGGACCGAGGGGGAAAGCCGGCTGTTGGATTACGGCGGGTCCGGTCCAACCGTGCTGGTGGTACCCAGCCTGGTGAATCGGGCGTATGTGCTGGATTTGGGGGCGGAGTGGTCGATGCTGCGGTGGCTGGCCGCACGCGGGGTTCGTCCGGTCCTGCTCGACTGGGGCTGGCCGGGGGAGGCCGAACGCCGTTTCACTCTGACCGATTATGTCGTTGGACGGCTGGAACGGGCGATGGCGGCGCTGCCCGGACCGCTGGTGCTCGCCGGATATTGCATGGGCGGGCTGCTGACCCTGGCCGCGGCGCTCCGCCGGCCGGAGCAGGTGACGGCACTGGCCTTGCTGGCAACGCCGTGGGATTTTCATGCCGGCACCGACGACCGCGGCGGGCGCGCCGCATATAGCTTGGCGTTGTTGGAGCCGGTGCTGGCGGCGACCCACACCTTGCCGGTGGATGTGCTGCAGGGATTGTTTGCCTCGTTGGACCCTTGGGGCGTCGGCGCTAAATATCGGGCGTTTGCGCGATTGGATCAGGCCGGGCCGAGCGCCTCACTTTTCGTCGCGCTGGAGGACTGGCTGAACGACGGTGTGCCGCTGGCCGAACCCGTTGCGCGCGCCTGCCTGGGTGGCTGGTACGCCCGCAACGAACCCGCGCTCGGCCTTTGGCGGATCGCGGGGCTGCCGGTGGACCCGTCGCAGTTGCAGTGCCCTACCTATGTCGTCGTCCCCGCGCGGGACCGCATCGTCCCGCCGGAAAGTGCGGCTCCACTGGCCCGCCTGATCCCGGGGGCCGTGTTGCACGAACCGCGGGCCGGCCATGTCGGGATGGTCGCGGGGCCACGGGCGGAGGCCGAGTTGTGGCAACCACTGTTGTCCTGGCTGCAAGGGTTGGGTGGGGCACCGCGTAAAAGCAGACGCGCCCGCCGGACGATATAAGCCGGCGCACTTTCGCCACGGCCCGACCGGGTGCCCCTCGCGAACACTTGACCGGGTGCGCCTTCGCGACAACCTACCCACACACCGCTTCCGCACTTGCGAAGGGGGCGGTAATCTGCGGTCGGTCACGGGATCATCCCGTGCAGGAAGGAGCCAGACTATGGACGACATCGTCATCGTCTCCGCGGCCCGCACGCCAGTGGGTAGCTTCAACGGCGCGCTCAGCAGTCTGTCCGCACATGAACTCGGCGCCATTGCGCTGCAAGCCGCCTTTGCCCGCGCCGGCGTGGAGGCCGCGGATGTGGACGAAGTGATCCTGGGCCAGGTCCTGGCCGCCGGGGAGGGGCAGAATCCCACCCGCCAGGCCGCGCGTGCCGCCGGCGTGCCCGACGCCAAGACCGCGTTCGGCATCAACCAGGTCTGCGGGTCGGGCCTGCGTGCCGTTGCGCTGGCCGCCCAGCAGATACGCACCGGGGAAAGCGCCATCGTTGCCGCCGGCGGGATGGAGAGCATGTCGCTGTCTCAGCACGCCTCCTATCTGCGTGCCGGCACCAAGATGGGCGGGGTCGAGTTCATCGACACCATGCTCAAGGATGGGCTGTGGGACGCGTTCCACGGCTACCACATGGGCAACACGGCGGAAAACGTCGCCACAAAATACCAACTGACTCGGGAAGATCAGGACCGGTTCGCCCTGGGCTCGCAGCAGAAGGCCTCGGCGGCGCAGAAATCCGGCCGCTTCAAGGACGAGATCGTCCCGGTCACGATCAAGGGCCGCAAGGGCGATACCGTGGTCTCGGACGACGAATACATCCGCCACGACTCCAGCATCGAGACCATGACGCGGCTGCGCCCGGCGTTCACCAAAGACGGGACGGTGACCGCCGGCAACGCGTCCGGCATCAACGACGGTGCGGCGGCATTGGTGCTGATGAGCGCGTCGGAAGCTTCCCGGCGGGGTCTGACCCCGATGGCGCGGATCGCGGCGTTCGCGACGGCGGGCGTGGACCCGGCGGTGATGGGCACGGGTCCGATCCCGGCCACGCGGAAGGTCTTGGCGCGCGCCGGCTGGACGGTCGAAGATCTGGATCTGATCGAGGCCAACGAGGCGTTCGCGGCCCAGGCTCTGGCGGTCAACAAAGACCTGGGCTGGGACACCGCCAAGGTCAACGTGAATGGCGGCGCCATCGCGATCGGCCACCCAATCGGGGCGTCCGGTGCCCGCGTGCTGATTACCCTCCTGCATGAGATGCAGAAGCGGGACGCGAAGAAGGGCCTGGCCACGCTTTGCATCGGCGGCGGGATGGGCGTGGCCATGTGTGTCGAGCGATAACGCTCGTGGGAAGGTCGAGCGATAACGCTCGCGGGAAGGTCGAGCGGTAACGATCGCGGGAACTTCCTGCGGTAACGCTCGCGGCAAGCGGCCTGCGCGGGTAGCAGGCCCATTGCGAGTCCTCCGCCCGATCCATCCTTCGCATCCCTTCGTCGCGTGCTAAGCTTCCATCGGGTCGAAGCACAGGCAAAGGGAGGCACACCCATGGCACGCGTCGCATTGGTCACCGGCGGTACACGCGGGATCGGGGCAGCGATCAGTCTTGCGCTACGAACGCAGGGGCGGATCGTCGTCGCGAATTACGCGGGGAACGACCTGGCGGCGGAGGCGTTTCAGCAGGAACACGGCATCCGCGTCGCCAAGTTCGACGTCAGCAAGATGGATGCCTGCGTGGAAGGGATCGCGCGCATCGTCGAAGATGTCGGCCCCATCGAAATCCTGGTCAACAACGCCGGCATCACCCGCGACGGTACCCTCGGCCGCATGAACCGCGACATGTGGGATGCCGTGATCGATACCAATCTCGGGTCCTGCTACAATCTGTGCAAACTGACATTCGAGGGGATGCGGGAGCGCAAATTCGGCCGCGTCGTCAATGTCGGCAGCATCAACGGCCAGGCCGGCCAGTATGGCCAGGTCAACTATGCCGCCGCGAAGTCGGGCATCCATGGCTTCACCAAGGCCCTGGCGCAGGAAGGCGCTCGCTACGGCATCACGGTGAACGCGATCGCCCCCGGCTATGTGGATACCGAGATGGTGCGCGCGGTCCCCGGCGAAGTGTTGCGCAAGATCGTCGCCAAGATCCCCGTTGGGCGCCTTGGCCATGCCGAGGACATCGCCCGTGGCGTCGCCTTCCTGACCGCGGACGAAGCGGACTTCGTGACCGGGTCCACGCTGTCCATCAACGGTGGCCAGCATATGTATTGATGCGCATCCGTTGACGAACCGGCCGCCGCCGCCCGGATCAGGACCCGCGGCGGCGGCGCGCCAGCAATCCAGCCAACGCCATGCCGAACATGGCCATGCCGCCGGGCTCGGGTATATCGGCGACCAGGTTGTCGATCGCGGTGTTGACCAAACCGCCCTGGGTCGCTGTCCAGACGAACGACGTGATCTCCGCCGGACTGGTGAAGCCCAGAAACGCCTTGTCGTTCTGGGTGTCCGGGAACGCGAAACTCCCCAGCAAGGTCACGTCGCCATAAACGTCCACCGTCGCCGGCCCGAGGCCGTTGAGATAGGCGTCGAACCCGACGGCATGGCGAGCGACATTGAAGGTGACCGAGAAATGCTCCTCGCCATTGCCGGTCAGCACCGTCGTCGTCAGCGGTTGTGGCACCCCGGCGCCGAACTCGGACCCGCCTGGACTGTAGAGATAGACATTCGCGAACGGCACGCCGCCGGCCAAACCCTGATAGGTGACGCCGTTGTGACTGAACCCCGAGATGGCCGTGTCGGTCGTGGCGCCCGTGGCTTCAAAATCCTCAATCAGCCCGGTCGTAGCGGCGGCATCGAACGCGACCTGGCTGGTGTAGAACGTGACCGCGGCCTGCCCTGGGAACGATAGAAACCCGACCAGCCCGAGCGCGCTGGCAAATCGAAGAATGTGTCGCATGCGGAATCCAAAATTCTGACCCTCGGGTCATAATCAACCCGGCATCGTCCCGCAATAAGGCCGAGCGGGGCTTTCCACATCCCGCGCACTGGCGCATCTTCCGGGACAAATCGAAGGTCCCGCCCGATGAATGCGCCTCGCAACACGCAGTATCGCCACCTGGAAGCCCACAAGATCGCCGGCTCGATGGGGGCGGAGATCACCGGCATCGATCTGTCGCAGGATCTGTCGGAGGAGCAACTGGCGGATATCCGGGCCGCGCTGCTGGACAATCTGGTGATCTGCTTCCGCGACCAGGTGATCACCCCAGACCAGCAACTGGCCTTCGCGCGCCGTTGGGGCGATATCCATCTGCACCCGTTCATGAAGGGGATGGAAAGCCACCCGGAAATCCTCGCCATCATCAAGCGCCCGGGCGACAAGAAGAATTTTGGCGGAGCTTGGCATACGGACCAGATGTTCTCGCCCAGCCCGGCGATGGGCACGATCCTGTATGCGAAGGAAGTGCCCTCGGCCGGTGGCGACACGCTGTTTGCCAATCTTTACCTGGCCTATGAGAGCCTGTCGGACGGCATGAAGAAGATCGCCAACCAATTGCGCACGGTCTGCGTCGGCGACAATTTTCGCCAGGCGGACGGAAGGACCCGGGTCGATCGCTCCACCAGCCAGTCGGGCGACATGCAGGTGAAGGACCCGGGCGAGGTGCAGACCACCAGCATCCACCCTCTGGTGCGCACCCATCCGGAAACCGGTCGTAAGGCCCTGTATGTCGGCGGCCATGTGCAGCGTTTCGATGGCATGACCGAGGAAGAAAGCCTGCCGCTGCTGAATTTCTTCATGGACCACGCCATTCGGCCGGAGTTTACCGGCCGGATCAGATGGCAGAACAACACGCTGACTTTCTGGGACAATCGTTGCACCCAGCATTTCGCCATCAACGACTACCCGGCTGAAACGCGAATCATGCACCGGATCACGGTCTGCGGTGACAAGCCGTTCTGAGCGTCAGCCCGCGGAGCGTACCGTCAGGCTTCGACCGTCCATCCGTAACGGGGCGGCAGGACCGCGAGCGTCTGTTGCAGTTTCCTGAAGATTCCATCTTCATCGTCGGCGTGAACACAATATTGTTCGAAGAAATGCTGCAAAAACTGGGCGGTCTTTAATTCGTCAAACCATGCCGGAGAGGTCAGTGCGCGCGCTATGTCATCGACATGACCTATGCGGGTCGTAAGCGGATCATACTCGCTGGCACCGAATGTTAACGTCGGACGGCCGTGGATGAGGGCTTCGAAACCAACCGTCGAGTTGATCACCACAACGCGTTCCGCCATGGGAAGAAGCTGATTGATCGACAGGTTCGTCATGGTGACATGAGGCAGATCCGCGATCGACGCGATGAATTTCGTTACGTCGGGACGCTTGCAACGCGGGGGTGCGAACCAAAGTTGTGGGATCGAGTACGCACCTCACCGTCATTGCCGGGCTTGACCCGGCAACCCACGCTTCAGCGGCATGGGGCGGGTTGCCGGATCAAGTCCGGCAATGACGGTGAGGCGAGGCTATCGGTCCATGGTTAGGCGACACGCAAAAACTACCGAGTCGGGTGGTGAGCCACGAGGACGAAGTTTAGCCGGGGCCGATTCCGGCGCGGCCGCGAATTTTCTAGACTCTCTAGATGATAGACAGATCAGCGATTCGCGAACGGTTTACAGCAGTCAGCC
>CALQHT020000074.1 GCA_943330455.2 Nitrosovibrio sp. Nv4
CCTCGACCCCCACCAAGGCTGGGCCTTGGATGCCATTTATTGGGGTCAGGGAGGCAAGGGGGCCAACACGGACGTTGAAACGACCGTGTTGGCCCCCTTGCCTCCCTGACCCAACTGATCGCGGTCCAGGGGCCGTGCCCCTGGTGGGTTCGAAGGGCGAAGCCCTCGCGGGGTTTGGGGCGGAGCCCCAAGGCTTTCCTTCCCCCCGTTCACCCACGCCAACTGAGGCAATTACCGTTGTGCGTCGCCTTACGCGACCATGTGGCGCAGCCGGGAAAACCCCGTCTGGATCAGGTGCCAGAACAAGGCCACCAGCCCCAGTCCCATGATCGTTCCGACCAGCCCGTTAGAGAAAAACACCCCCAGGCTCCCCTGAGAGATCAGCAGGGATTGGCGGAACGCTTCCTCCGCCTTGTCGCCCAGCACGATGGCCAGCACCATCGGCGCCAGCGGGTAGTTGCACTTCTTCAACAGGTAACCCAGCACCCCAAACACCAGCATCATGATGACGTCGAACGCGGAGTTGTGGACCGTGTACGCACCGATCGCGCAGAACACCAGGATCACCGGCCCGATAATGCTGAACGGGATCCGCAGGATCGCGGCGAACAGCGGCACACAGGTCAACACGATGATCAGCCCGACCAGATTGCCCAGATACATGCTGGCGATCAGACCCCAGACGAATTCCGTCTGCTCGACGAATAAAAGCGGTCCAGGTTGCAACCCCCAGATCAGCAATCCGCCCAGCAGCACCGCGGCGGTGGGGGATCCCGGCACACCCAACGCCAGCATCGGCAGCAAAGCCGATGTCCCGGCGGCATGCGCGGCGGTTTCGGGAGCAACGACCCCCTCGATCTGCCCGGTGCCGAATTTGGCGCCGTTGCGAGATGTGCGCTTGGCGATCCCATAGCTCATGAACGAGGCAGGAGTGGCGCCGGCCGGAGAGATGCCCATCCAGCAGCCGATCAGGCAGGACGACAGCGACGTCTTCCAATACCGCGGCAACTCCTTCCACGTCTCCCAAACCACCCGTGGATTAATCGCAGCCGCTCGGCCGCGAAACGAAAGTCCTTCCTCCATCGTCAGCAGAATCTCGCCGATGCCGAACAGACCGATCACCGCGATCAGGAAGTCGAAGCCGTTGAGCAACTCGGTAAAGCCGAAGGTCAGGCGCAGATTGCCGGTCACACTGTCCAGACCGACCGCGGCCAAAGCGAACCCGATCATCATCGATGCCAGGGTCTTGAACGGCGGTTCCTTGCCCATGCCGATGAAACTGCAAAACGCCAGGAAGAAAACGGAAAATTTCTCGGCCGGTCCGAACTGCAAGGCGAATTTCGCCACCAATGGCGCAAGCAGGGTGATCATGATCACGGCGAACAGCGCGCCGATGAAGGATGAGGTGAAAGCAGCCGTCAGAGCCTCTCCGGCCTTGCCCTGCTGTGCCATCGGATGGCCGTCGAAGGTGGTCGCCACCGACCATGGTTCGCCCGGGATGTTGAACAAAATCGAGGTGATCGCGCCGCCGAACAAGGCGCCCCAGTAAATACAGGACAGCATGATGATGGCGGAGGTCGGGGACATGCTGAAGGTCAGCGGCAGCAGGATGGCAACCCCGTTGGCCCCGCCCAGGCCCGGCAACACGCCGATGATGACGCCCAGCAGGATACCAATGCACATCAGCATGATGTTGTACGGCTGCAGAACAATGGCGAAGCCGTGGAACAGGTGGGCGAACTCTTCCATGATGATGTCCTGTCGATCCCGCTCAGGCGGATGCCTCCGCGGGGCCAGTCGTTACAACCCGAACCATTCCTCGACCGGTCCCTTGGGCAGCGGGACCAGAAACCACCATTCGAACGTCACATAGGTCACGGCCATGACACCGACGGCGACGGCAATCGCATGGATGGGTTTGTATTTGCCGAACCAGATCATGAAGCCGCCGATCAGGAGCATGGAAGGCAGATAAAGCCCCACCCAGCCCACCGAGACGACATAGACCGTGGTCGGAATGATCACCGCGACCACCTGCCGCAATTGCGCCCATTCCACGAACAGGCCGGCTTGCGGGGATCGCACGCATTGCACCAGGTTGATCGCGCTGGACAGGATGATCGCCAGACCGATCAGGAACGGAAAGAACCCGGACCGCGGCCCTTCCGCTCCCCAGGAAATCCCGGCCTGCACGCTGCCGACGATGACCAAGGCGCCGAATGCCACCATCGCCACGGCGGTGCCGAACTCGACCGAGCGCTGTAATGGACCGAGTTCTGGTTTGTTCATGGGGTTACATCTTGCGGGGCGGGGTCAATTGGCGGCCAGGAAGCCGGCTTCCTGCATCAACTGGCGATGGCGCTTCTCTTCCGTATCCACCCACGCGGCATATTCGGCGCCGGTCATGAAGGTCTGGTTGAAGGCGCCGTCGCGCATGAGTTGTTGCCATTCCGGCGTTTCCCGCACCTTCTTCAGGAGATCGGCGTAGTATTGCACCTGTTCCCTGGTGACCCCGGCTGGCATGAAGACGCCGCGCAACATCAGGTATTCCATGTCCAGGCCCTGGCTCTTGCAGGTGGGGATGTCGCTCCATGCCTGATCGCCGGCGATCTTGTCGGTTACCGGCAACGGCACCCGGTCGAACACGCAAAGCGGGCGCAGCTTGCCGGCGCGCCATTGGGCCACCGCCTCGATCGGGTTGTTGACGGTGGAATCGATATGGTTGCCAACCAACTGCACCGCGACCTCCCCGCCGCCACGGAACGGGACATAGGTCATCTTGGTGCCGAGGATTTTCTCGATCGCAACGGTGATGATCTGGTCTTCCTGCTTCGATCCGGTGCCGCCCATCTTCATCTTCCCGGCGGGCGCGGCCTTGATCGCGGCGATGTAGTCCGCCGTCGTCTTGATGGGAGACTCGGCGTTCACCCAAAGCACGAATTCATCCAGCGCCATCATCGCAACCGGCGTCATGTCTTTCCAACTGACCGGGATGCCGGTGGCCAGCGGCGTGGTGAACAGGTTGGACAGGGTGATGATCAACTTATGCGGGTTCGCGCGGGCGGCCTTGATGTCGAGGAAACCCTCCCCCCCGGCACCGCCGGATTTGTTGATCACCACCAGGGGGGTCGGCATCAGGTTGTGCTTCGCCACGATGCCCTGGATCACACGGGCCATCTGATCCGCGCCGCCACCGGTGCCGGCGGGGACGATGAACTCGACCGGACGGTTGGGTTGCCAGGCGGCATGGGCCGAACCGACGACACCGGCGCACAGCGCCGCGACCGCCACGAAAACCAGCCAGATCGGTGGCATTGCCCACTTCCTCCCGCGCTAAGCCCATCGACCGGTTCGCGCCTCGCATCCCCCGCGGAGGAACGCTACGCGCTTCCGGTTAATTTTTCTATAAATTACCGAACGCTTCGGCGCGTTGGCCGGATCGTTGTGCCGCCATCGGCCGTCCGGCACCGGTCCGGAAACGACGAATGGCGGCACGCGGGATGCTCAGTCGTAGGCCAGCGCGATCGTCTCCGCCACCAGCGCGGGGCGGGTCGAGCCTTCGATTTCCATCTGGCTGTCGAAGGTGAGGCGAACCCCACCCTCGATGTCTTCCACGGTCTTCAGCGTCTGGTGCAGGCGGACCCGCGATCCGGAGGGGACCGGCGCGGTGAACCGCACCTTGTTCGAGCCGTAGTTGATCCCGCGCGAACGCTTGCTGATATCGTGGGTCTGGCCTGACAGCATCGCGACCAGCGACAGGGTTAGGTAGCCATGCGCGATGGTCTTGCCGTTGGGCATTTCCGTCTTCGCTCGCGCCACATCGACATGGATCCATTGATGATCGCCGGTGGCGTCGGCGAATTTGTCGATCATGGCCTGGTCGACCATGACCCATTCGCTGGCCCCCAGGCTTTTTCCGATATGGGCCTTGAGGTCGGCAGGGTGCTCTACCGTTAGCATGTCCGTTTCCTTTCTGCTGTTACGGGGTCGGGAGCAGACTACAGTGGGCGCCGGCGCTGTGAAGAGAGGTTGGGACGCCCGATCATGCGTCACCATCACGCGTCAGCGGCGCGCTTCCGCGTAGTCCCACAGGCTGAAGTTGAAATCCTGGGCCGCGCGGGGTTTGTGGCAGGTGAAACACGCCTCGACCGGGGCCGGATTGCGTGCGCCGGTTGGCATGAACCGCGCGTATTCCCACTCACCGTTCCGCTTTTCCTCCGGGTAGCCGACGCCCCAACCCTTACGCTTTTCCTGTACTCCGATGCCGACGACCGCGGGCAATGCGATGAACCGGCCCTGCTGGTCCAGCATGGGGGTTCCGTCCGGACCAAGCCGAGCGGCGTGATCTTCCATGATCACGATTGTGCCGTCGGGGGAGGGCTGCCCTTTTTTCAGGGCATCGAACGCTTCGGGGTTCACATACATGAAGCGGATGATTTTGCGTTCCGCCTTGTCGACCATGGAATAGCGGACGAAGCGCGTCTGATAATCGGCGGGTAGGATGATGTTCTCCGGCCCCGGCGTATAGGCGGGCTGGGCGCTGGCCGGGGAGGCACCGATTAGGAGCAAGGTGAGGATCAGCAAGGCTTTGACCATGATAAGAACCTTTCGACATTGTGGTCGAGGCGCGCGGTTATGGATAAAGAAGCCCTCGCGATCCGCCGTCCTCAAAGCCTGCGGCCGCTCGGCAGGTACGCGGACCTCGCGAGTTTGTCGCCGCTTATCGATGTCGGACGATCACTGTCGTGGTATTCGGTGGATTGTCCCGTGGTCCTCTCGTCTCGATGCTGAATCGTCACACACCGTTGTCTCCACTGCAAGTGGGTGCCAGTGAACGCAGCTGGGGGCTTTACAATGGACCTCGTAGCGCGCGGTTTGCGCCCCATATGCGACCTGAGACCGACACCCAAGGAGCCAATCCATGAAAATCGGCGTGCCCCGGGAAATCAAGACCCATGAATACCGGGTGGGGCTGACGCCCGCCGGGGTGAGGGAACTGATCCACCATGGTCACGCGGTCCTGGTGGAGCGCAATGCCGGCAACGGCATCGGCTGCGATGACGAGGTCTACCGCTCGGCCGGTGCCACGGTCCTCGACACCGCGGCCGAGGTGTTCGCCGCCGCCGACCTGATCATCAAGGTCAAGGAACCGCAGCCCGAGGAAATTGCCCGCCTGCGATCAGGGCAGGTGCTGTTCACCTATCTGCATCTGGCCGCCGACCGAACGCAAACGGACGGGCTGCTGCGTTCGGCCGCCACCTGCATCGCCTATGAAACCGTGACCGATCGTGTCGGCACCCTGCCGTTGCTCGCCCCCATGAGCGAGGTCGCCGGCCGGATGGCCGTGCAGGTCGGCGCGCATTGCCTGGAGCGGGAGCAGGGCGGTGCCGGTATCCTGCTGGGCGGGGTCCCCGGTGTGGCGCCCGCGAAAGTCGTGGTGCTGGGCGGAGGCGTGTCCGGCACCAATGCCGCGCGCATGGCGGTGGGGTTGGAGGCCTCGGTCACCATCATCGACAAGTCGTTGCCTCGGCTGAAGGAGTTGGACCTGCAATTCGGGCCGCGCGCGACCACGCTGTTCGCCACCACGGAGGCGATTGAGCACGCCGTTGTCGCCGCCGACCTGGTCATCGGCGCGGTGCTGGTGCCGGGCGCGGCGGCGCCCAAACTGGTGACGCGGGCCATGGTGCGGCAGATGCGGCCGGGATCGGTGTTGGTCGATATCGCCATCGACCAGGGCGGCTGCTTCGAGACCAGCCGCCCGACGACACATTCGGTGCCGACCTATGTGGACGAGGGCGTGGTGCATTACTGCGTCACCAACATGCCAGGCGCGGTGGCGCGGACCTCGACCTTCGCACTGACCAACGCGACCCTGCCGTTCGTGTTGGCCCTGGCAGACAAAGGGTGGCAGCGCGCGCTGCGGGAAGACCCGTATCTGCGGGAGGGGCTGAACATCCACGACGGCAAGATCACCCACCCCGCCGTGGCGACCGCGTTCGGGCTGCCCTGCGTGCCCGCGGGGGATCTGGTCGGCTAAAGGCGACCCGCGACGATCATTGCCTGAATTGGTGGGGCCATCGGGGAGGGAGGGAAAGACACGGGGCTCCGCCCCGGACCCCGCGAGGGCTTTGCCCTTCGAACCCACCAGGGGCTCGGCCCCTGGACCGCGATCAGTTGGGTCAGGGAGGAAAGGGGGCCGACCATGACGTTTCAACGTCCCTGTTGGCCCCCTTTCCTCCCTGACCCAATAAACGGCATCCAAGGCCCAGCCTTGGTGGGGATCGAAGGGGCAAAGCCCCTCGCGGGGTTTGGGGCGGAGCCCCAAGGCTTTCTCTCCTCCCCGAAAGCCCCGCCAACTGAAGCAACGATCGTCGCGGGTCGCTTTACCCGACCAGGGCCAGCAAGGCGCGCACGCCGGCCGGGTCCAGGGTCTCCACTCGGCTAGCCAGAGCGATCACCTCTTCGGCCTTGGCGGCCGGCATCCGGCGGGTCAGGCAGTCGCGGACCTTCGCCAGATGTTCCTCCTGGCTGATGGGCGGGGAGCCCCAGATGCCGCGCGGGCCGTTGCAGCGTGTGTGCAGGATCTGGCCGTCGTTCATCTCGATCCGGGCTTCCAGCCACATCTTGTCGAAGCGGGCCGGGATATCGGGCGACATGTTCATGGTGATCTTGCCCAGCAGAGCCAGCATGTCGGGCTTTTCGACTTCCTCGTCGGTGAAGGTGTCGATCTTGACCCCACCGCGCAGCAGGCCGCTCGCAAACGTGTATTGCAGGCTGAATTTGCCGGCCAGACCGGTGTCGGGGCGCGGGCGGTTGACGTATTGCATGACCGGCGTGGTCAGGGTGACCGATCGGATCGCAGAAGGGTCCGGTACCTGAGGATGCAGGGTCAGCCCGGCGGTGATGGCGAAATGCGTGCCGTACTGGGATGGGAACATCTTCATCGCATAGCCCGGCTGCACGATCCGGAAGGGCGGGCCGAAATTCAGCAGGTCGTTCGGCTCGAAGGTTTCGCCGAACATCATGCGGCCATAGCCGTTGAAGGCCTCGAACGGTTCGGGATTGCCGGTGAAGCCCTTCGACGCCAGCAGCGCCGATTCCAGCCCGTGCATCGCGGCATGACCGCAATGGGTTGATTTGGTCATCGTGCCGATATTGGCCGCCATGCCGCCGCAACGCGATGATGCAATGCCCAGCGCGTTGGCCAACTGTTCCGGAGTCAGGCCCAGGACATGGCCCGCGGCGACCGCCGATCCCATCGGTCCGACCAGGGCAGGGGGGTGGAAGCGGATGCCGCCGGTCTCGTAAAGATGGCCGGCAAAGCGGATCCAGCCTTGCAGCTCGATGCCTTTCACCAAGGCGGTGATAAGGTCTTGCCCGGTGATGTCGCGGGTTTCCGCCAGAGCCAGGATGGCGGGCAGGGTGGTGGACAAAGCGTGGTTGGACGGGGTCCACATCGGCTCGAAGTCCAGCACATGCATGGCGGCCCCGTTCAGTGCGGCGGCCCACAGCGGCGATGTGCGGAAACCGAAGCCGATGGCGGTCGCATCGCCGCGGGCACCGAAGCCTTTGTAGTGTTCGGCCAGGATCTGGATCGTGTCCTCTTCGGTGCCGGCGATGGCGATGGACAGCCCATCCAGCACCAGGCGGCGCGCGGCGGCGATCGCCTCGGGCGTCAGGGACTCCCAGGTGGTGGCGACGATTTTCTGGCAGAGTTCGGCGGTCACGCTCATGTGTTGTCTCCGTTCGGTGTCCGTTCGGGAGTATAGAACGCCTTTTCAGGGACATCTCGTGAGGCGGCTGGCAGGCGCGTCCTCGAAAGCGATGCGGGCCATCGCCGAGGGGACGCAACGCACCAGGCGACCACGGGATGTCTCTGAAAAGGCATTCTATACTCCCGAACGGACACTCAGCCGATCAGTTGCATCAAAGTGCCGATTTCGTTCGGCTCCAAGGTATCGATCCGAGACGCCAGCGCGATACATTGTTCCGCCGCGTCCGGTGTCAGCGCCGTGGACAGGCAGTCCCGCACTTTCAGCAAATGATCGGCGGGATCGATCTTCGGCTGGCCCCACATGCCGCGCGGCCCGTCGCAGCGCGTTTCCAGGATGGTGCCGTCGGTCAGTTCGATGCGCAAGCGGACATGCATGGTCTCGAACCGGGCCGGGATGTCCTTGTCCATCACTATCTCGATCTTCGGCAGCAGCGCCTGCATGTCGGGCGCGCGCAGACGCTCGTCGGAGAACGTGTGGATGCCAACCTTGCCGTCCAGCAAGGCGCTGGCGAGGGTGTATTGGAAGCTGAATTTTCCGGAGAGGCCGGTTTCGGGGGAAGGCCGGTTGACATAAGGCATCACCGGTCCGGTCAGGGTGACCGAGCGGATCGCCTCCGCGGACGGCACACGCGGGTGTAGGGCCAGGCCCGCGGTGATCACGAAATGCGTGCCGAACTGGCTGGGAAACATCTTGATGGCATAACCAGGCTCCACCACACGCCAAGGCTGACGCCCATAATTCACCATCAGGTCCGGTTTGAACGTGCCGGTGTAGAACGTGTTGGCGTAACCCAACGGCGACTCGAAGGTTTCGGTATCGCCGGTGAAACCTGCCTCCGCCAGCAGCGCCGCTTCCAGCCCGACCGAGGCCGCCTGACCGCAATGAAACGACTTGGTCATCGTCCCGACATTGCCGAACAGACTGCCGGCGCGCGATCCCGCGATGCCGAACGCGTTGGCCATCTGCGCGGGCGTCAATCGCAGCATGTGGGAGGCAACGGCGACCGCGCCCATCGGTCCTACCAGGCCGGGAGGGTGAAATTTCAGCACATCGGGCGTGTATTGCCCAGAGGCTTCGCGCAGCCAGCCCTGGATTTCGATGCCTTTGACCACGGCGGTCAGGATGTCTCGGCCTGGGAGACCACGCGCCTCCGATAGGGCCAGAGCGACGGGCAGGGTGACCGACAGGGCGTGGGTGGCCGGGCTCCACATCGGTTCGAAGTCCAGCACATGCATGGCGGCGCCGTTGATCGCGGCCGCGCGCACCGGGTCGGTCCGCAGGTCGCAGCCGATGACGGTGGCGACCGGCGTGCCGCCCAGGGCGCGGAGGGTTTTTGCCATGATCGGGACCGCCTCCTCCGCCGAGACTCCGGCGACACCAACCGCGATGCCGTCCAGCACGAGCCGCCGAGCGGCGTCCAGTGCTTCGGGGGGGAGGTCGTCGTAGTGGCAACTGGCGATTCGTTCGCACAAGGTGGCGGTCAGGCCCATGGAATGGTTTCCCCTGTCAGGTGGGTTGTTGCCGTGGAGCCTTTCCTGGCTCTCAACGGAGGTGTTGTTTGGAGACCGCCCCGATCCAGAAGAACCGGTCCCCTGGTGGCATACTCAGCCGCGGCCTAGGGGCTGTCAGCTCCTTGCGATGGCCACATCATCGCCCCGTGCAGGACGCGCAGGATTGCGACTTGCGATGCGTCGGAAGCCATCGCGCCCGGTTCGACGCCGTAGACCATGAGGTAGCGAAAGCCGGGCACTCCTAACTCCCGCGTGTCGGGCGAACGACCCGGCTTGCCGAGGTAAGGATGATCGGCCAGCAATTCGGCAGCATCAAGGATTCGCCGCCCCACCCGGATCGCTGCCGTCGGGTTTCTCTCCTCGATCCATTCAACGATTCCCAGAAAATCGGCACTTGCGGGTTCGGTCCAGCTTATGGCTGTCATACAGGTGGTGTGACAATCCGGTTGAAGGCCGCAACCACGGTTGCATGGTCGAGCACCCGCCCTTCCTTCAGGGCTTGTTTGCCTTCCTCGACGGCTGCCAGGAACTGCTGCTCATTCTCGACGAACGATCGCAACGCCGCGTTGATGACCGAGGATTTCGAACGTCCGGTCAGGACCGCGAGACGCGCCAGTTCGGCATCAAGATCGGCATCGACCCGAGCCGCCAGTGTGACCGACTTCGCCATAGGATCTCCCACACTGTTTGCGATGTATACATTGTAGTACGGTGAACCGGAAGCGGCAAGAGCCGCGGCAAAGGGCAATACGTCGGTTGCTCCCGTCGTTTCGGCCAAGGCCCGGAATCACGACACCGCCGCTCCGGCACCCGCCAGGGCAACGCAATCCACCGCATCGAATGCGACCAGAACCGGCGCGCCTTCCTGCATCAGCACAACGGAGATCACGCGGACGGTATCCGCCCCGACTTCAACCAGATATTCGAAATGCCCGCCCAGGAACAGGCGTTGGCGGATCGTGCCCGGCAGGCGGTTCTCTTGCGACGGCCCGGCCGGTTCCAGGCGCAATTTGTCCGGACGGATCATGATCGTCCCAGGGCCTGGTGGCACCGACCCGGTGGAGGCCCGTACCGGGGCACCATCGCGGGTGACCGCTCGGATCCCGTCCAGTCCCTGGCCACGAAACTCGACCGCCAGAAAATTCGCCGCCCCGACCACGTCGGCCACGAAACTGTCGGTGGGGGCGTGGTAGATGTCCTCGGGCGTGCCCTGTTGCAGGATACGGCCTTCGCTCATGACCAGGATGCGATCGGACAGCGACAGGGCCTCGGCCTGATCATGCGTGACGTAGACGGTCGCGACATGTAGGTCGCGTTGCAGCTTGCGCAGTTCCGCCCTGGTGCGGTCCCGCAGTTTGGCGTCCAGATTGGACAACGGTTCGTCGAACAGCAGCACCGCGGGGGCATGCACGATGGCGCGCGCCACCGCGACCCGCTGCTGCTGCCCACCGGACAATTGTTGCGACGACCGGTCGCGGAAAGCGCCCAACCCCACCATCTCCAACGCGCGGACGACTTTCTGCTCGACCTCCGCGTTCGGCCGGCGGCGGACGCGCAACGGAAACGCCACGTTCTCGAACACCGTCAGATGCGGCCAGATGGCGTAGGACTGGAACACCATGCCGATGGAGCGGTTGTATGGCTCCACCATGATCCCGGACGCGGAGTCGAACACCACCTCCCCATCGATCTCGATCCGGCCTTCCTCCGGCGTTTCCAGGCCGGCGATGCAGCGCAAGGTGGTGGTCTTGCCGCAGCCGGACGGGCCCAGCAGGGACACGAGTTCCCCATCGGCAATGTCCAGGCTGATGCCGTCGATGATGGTCTTGTCGCCGAACCGCTTGACCAGGTTGCGCACCGAGATTCCCATGCCGTCTCCTACAGTTTCAGCGGCGCGCGCATCACCGCGCCCATCAGGGCAACGGTAATGATGGTTGTGATGACGGAGAGCGCGCTGGCCACGCCCCAGTTGGCATTCTCAAAGAACGCCCAGATCGAGATCGACAGCACCTGCGTGGATGCCGTGTAAAGCAGCGCCGCAGCCGCAATTTCCCGGAAATAGGCGATGAACAGCAGGAAATAGCCGCTTTGCAGGGCCGGACGCAGCAACGGCAGCACGATACGGCGGAAACTGGCGATGCGGTTGGCGCCGGATGCCCAGGCGGCTTCTTCCAAGGCGCGATCGAGTTGCACGACCTGCGCCCCGACCGTCTCCGTCGCATAGGGCAGGAAGCGGGCAACGTAGCAGAACACCAGCACCCACAACGTGCCGTAGATCGGCAAGTAGACATACGACCACAGAAACCCCAGCCCGATCACGATGCCAGGAATGCCGAACGGCAGGCAGGCCAGAATATCCAGCGCCCGGTGACCGCGAGGCTTCAACCGGTGCGTCGAATACGCCACCAGCACACCCAGCGTCAGGCCCAGCACGGCGCCGCCGCCCGCCACCAGGACGGTGTTCCAGAACGCCCGCAACGTGCCCGGATTGTCCCAAAGCTGCACGTAATTGCGAAACGTCCAGGCCGCCTCGAACGGATTGGCGACAAAGAACTTGATGGCGGATGTATAGATCAGCGACAGCGCCGGAATGATGAAGCTCATCAGCACGTAGAAAACGCAGGCGGCGGTCGCCACCCAGCGCCAGCGTCCCAGGCTGAGCTCGCGGACCCGGTAGCCTCGGCCCGTCACGGTGGGCGCCATCCGCCGATGCACGATCCGCCGTTGCGCGAAGATCGACAGGCCGGTCACCGCGCTCATGGACAGTCCGACCGCCGCCGCCAGGCCCGTATTGGTGGGGGAAAAGCTGGTCAGCAGATACAACTCTGTGGCGAGCGTATGGACATGGCCGGGAATGCCAACCATGGCCGGTATGGCGAATTGCTCGACCGACAGCACGAAACACAGCAAAAGGCTGGACATCACCGGAAAGATCATCAGTGGCACCGTCACCCGGCACACCACCTGCCAGGGCGTCGCGCCCGAGGCGTAGGCGGCTTCCTCCAGGCTGCTGTCCATGCTGATCAGCGGGCCGCGGATGGTGAAGAACGCAAATGGCAGGATGTGCAGCACCTGGATCCAGATGATCCCGGTCGCCGAGTAGATGTCGAAACGGATGACGTCCGGCCCGAACAGATGCTCCAGAATGTCGTTGAACACCCCGCCCGGCGATCCCAGAATGACCCACGCCATGCCCAGGATGAAGCCGGGGAAAAAGAAACTCAGCCCCACCGCCGCGACCAGACTTCGTTTGTAACGAAAATCGGAGCGGTAGACGAGCCACGCCATCGCAGCCCCACCCGCCGTGCTGAAAACCGACGTCACCACCGATATAAAACACGTCATAAACAACGTATGCACCAGCGCTCGGCTTGCCAGATCCCCCCAGTTCTTGAGCGTAAAGGTCGATGGAGCGCCCGGACCGCCGGTCTGGAAACTGCCATACAACAAGGATGCCAGAGGCGTGACGATCAGGAACGCGGTCACCAGGAAAGTCAGCACGAAGACGACGCGGATCGTCGTCTCGCCGGAACGTCGGGCCGGTAGGGTTGTCATCGGCGTCTATTGCAGACCGAACACCGAGCGCCATTCCTCAATGATGGATTTTTGCATCGAAGGGGTCAGCAGCCGTTCGGTCAACACGATCTTCATGCCTTCCAGGCCAGGCACCAGTTTGGGCGGCTTGACCCCGGGGCGAGTAACCGGAGCGCCGGCATGGTCTTGCAGGCTCTGCTGGCCGGCCGCACTCATGGACCAGTTCAGGAACAGCATCCCGGCATCCGGATATGGGGATTTCGCCGGCAGGAACGCGACCGTCGCGGTCGCCGGGACGCCGGACGCAGGATAGACGACGCGGACCGGTGCGCCGTCGGCAATGGCGCTGATCACCGGCGGCTCGATCACCGCGGCAACCTGCACGTCGCCCCGGATCACCGCCTGCACGATCCCGGCGCTGCCGTTGAAGAATCGCACGCCGTTGGCCTTCAGCCGCTTGGCGACGTCACGCTCCCCCTGGTCGTGCCAGAAGGCCAGCATTTCCTGCACGGCGACGGATCGCCAGGGCGGGTTGATGCCGATCTTGTCCTTCCATTTGGGATTGAAGAAATCCGCCCATTCCCGCGGCGCATCCGCGTCCTTGATGCGCCCCTTGTGGGAGACCATGGCCGAACGAATGAGCTGGATGGTGTAGAATTGGTTGTCGCGGTTGTAATCGGAGGCGAAGGCGGCGGCTTCTGGCGGCGTCCAGGTCTTCACCCAGCCGTTCTTCGCCCAGGCCGGCAAGGTCTCGTCCCACAGCGTGATCACGACATCGGTCTTCGACGCGCCGGCCGGATATTCGGTGCCGAAACGTTGCATCATCTCGGCACTTGGCAGACGCGTCGCCTCCACGGCGATTTTGGGAAACGCCTTGCGGAAATCCCCCAGCCAGAGGTCGCCCAGAGGCGGCGGGATGTTGTGATGGATGTCGATATGGCCCCCCTTGTTGGCGGCCTCGGTCACCCGCGCCATGTCCGTTCCCTGGGCAAACGCGGCGCCTTGGGCGAACGCGGCGGTGCCGGCGGCGACAAGTGGCATCGAGATCAAGGTGCGTCGCCGCAAATGCATGGTGGGCCCTCTCCGTTGGCGGCCGGAGCTTCCAATATCAACGGCCCTGACCATTGACCTCACTGTTATTGCCCGGCTTGACCCGGCAATGACCGTGAGCGGACGCTAGCGGTCCATGGTTCGAGTGGTTGGTAGTGCAGCCGCCTGCAACTGTCTATAGTCCCGGGCATTGCCTGATGGAGGACCGTCAATGACCATCGCCGAAGCGTTGGCAGACCGCATAGCGAGCGTCACGTTCGATCGTTTGCCGGATGACGCCGTGCACTGGGCCAAGGTCGCGATCCTGGACACGGTGGGCTGCACCCTGGCCGGCGCGCATGAGGATTGTGCCCGCATCATCGGCCAGGTGGCGACAATTGGGTCCTCTGGCGGGGATTGCCTGGTGTTCGGCTCCGACCGGCGCGTTTCGCCATTGGACGCCGCGCTGATCAACGGCACCGCGGCGCATGCGCTGGATTACGACGATTGCAGCGACACGTTGGGTGGGCATCCGTCGGCGCCGGTGCTGCCGGCCCTGTTCGCGCTGGCGGAAACAAGGCCGGTCAGCGGGCGGGACTTCCTGGCGTCCTATGTCGCGGGGTGGGAGGCCGAGACGCGCATCGCGCGCGGCGTCAACTTCCACCACTACACCAAAGGCTGGCACCCCACCGCCACGCTCGGCGTATTCGGCGCGGCCGCCGCGTGCAGCCATATGTTGGGGTTGCAGCCGACCCAAACGGCCCGGGCCCTGGCCTTGGCGGCGACGTTTTCATCCGGCCTGAAGGCCAATTTTGGCACCATGACGAAGCCGCTGCATGTCGGGCACGCCGCGCGCAACGGGCTGCTGGCGGCGCTGCTGGCGGCCGACGGTTTCACGTCCTCGACCGACGCGATCGAGCACAAGCAGGGCTTCCTCCACGTCTTCAACGGCGCCGGGAATTTCGACGCGGATGCCATCCTGGCGGATTGGGGCGCGCCCTGGGACATCGTTTCCCCCGGTGTCGCCATCAAGCAATATCCGTGTTGCGGCAGCACCCACCCGGCGATCGATGCGACGCTGATGCTGGTGCGGGACCACGATCTGACGCCGGCCAAGGTGGCGCGCATCGAATCCTGGACTCATGCGCGTCGTCTGGCTCACACCAACCGGCCCGACCCACAGAGCGAGCTGGATGCCAAGTTCAGCGTGCAATACTGCATGGCCCGCGCCGTGGTCAGCGGTCGCGTGTCGATCGAGCATTTCGAGGGCGACAGCTATCGCGACCCCGCTGTCCGCGCTCTGCTGCCGCGCATCGTGTCCGAAGCGCAGGCACCGAAAGCGGTCGACGACGGGGAGCATTTCGGTGCCGACGTGAAGGTCACCCTGACGGATGGGCGGGTGCTGACCCGGTCGGTGCCTCGGCCGTTGGGGCGTGGCCCGACGATCCCGCTGCCGGCGGAATTGCTGGAGGTCAAGTTCCTGAACTGCGCGCAACGGGCGCTGCCGGTCGGCAGCGCGCGCGGCCTGCTGGGGATGTTGCGTGGGTTGGAGGGTATGAACCGCATCCGGTCGTTGACCGATGCCATGGTGCCGGCCGAGCGGATGGCGGCGGAGTGAGCCGCGCACTCAGACCGGTATCCTGGGCGGTGTGATGAGCATGCCGCCGCAAAAGGGCGTGGCGATTGGCCTGGACCTGGCCGATCGGTCTCAGGCGTTGCTCCAGCTCGTCTATTTTAGCAGGGCCGAGGTGTCAGGCCGAGCGGAGGACATCGCGGAGGCGATACGGGCGATCCTGTCGGTGGCGCGGGCGACCAATCTTGTCTTGGGGATAACGGGAGCCTTGCTGTTCGACGGTCATCACTTTGCCCAGGTGCTGGAAGGGCCCGGGGGGAAGGTGACAGAGTTGCTGCACCATATTCAGCTTGATTCCCGGCATAGCCATCTCGTGATCGTGAAGCAGGAATGGGTCACCGAACGGGATTTTGGTGGCTGGGCGATGGCCTATGTCGATGACGACGAAGGGCCGGCGATCCGGCTTTCTCCAACGGCTGACTTCGATCGAGTGCCCGACACGCCCCATGGGCGGACTGTCCTGGATCTTTTGCGGTATCTGGTCCGGAACACGGGGCTGTCCGAATAGGGTATGATGGTCCGGCCCCGTTAATCCGTCATTGCCGGGCTGGACTCGGCAACCCACGCTTCAGCGGAGGGCGCGGGTTGCCGGATCAAGCCCGGCAACGACGAGGAGGGGTGCGGTGCACCGGTCGATGGTTCGGGCCGTCGTTGTTTCACTCATGCAAACCGATGTCACATCGTTGACTTTCGCCGCCGCGTCTCTCATAAGCCCGTGATCCGGTTTACCCGGTCCCCGCGACAGGCGGGGGCTACGCCGCTCCGCGAAGGTTCGCGCAGCGGCGTGTTTGTCGTTGCATCGCGCATCAGCGCGGTGTTGGTCCATAGCTGAGGGGTCGCTCGCGTGTTCGAATCGCTCTCGGACAAGCTATCAGGGGTCTTCGAGGGGCTGCGCCGCCGCGGTGCGCTGCACGAGACCGACGTGACGGAAGCCCTGCGGGAGGTTCGCCTCGCGCTGCTGGATGCCGACGTCGCCCTGCCGGTCGTGCGCGACTTCATCGCCAAGGTCCGGGAGCGTGCGGTCGGCGCCGAAGTCATGGACTCGGTCAGCCCCGGCCAGCAGGTCGTCAAGATCGTCAACGACGTGATGATCGAGCAGTTGGGCGGCGAGGGCGCTGTCCCGATCAACCTGAACGCCGCTGCTCCGGTCCCCATCCTGATGGTCGGCCTGCAAGGTTCCGGCAAGACCACCACATCGGGCAAGTTGGCGCGGCGGTTCCGGGAGCGGCTGCGCAAGAAGGTGCTGCTGGCCAGCCTGGATACCCAGCGCCCGGCCGCGCAGTTGCAGTTGGCGCAGTTGGCAGAACAGGCCTCGGTTCCCAGCCTGGCCATCGTCGCCGGCGAAACCCCCGTCCAGATCGCCCACCGCGCGATGGATACCGCTCGGCGGGAAGGCTACGACATCGTCATCCTGGACACCGCCGGCCGGTTGTCCATCGACGAAGCCCTGATGGACGAAGTGCGGCAAGTCAGGGAGGCGACGAACCCCGCCGAAACCCTGCTGGTCGTCGATGCCATGACCGGGCAGGACGCG
This sequence comes from Nitrosovibrio sp. Nv4, assembly GCA_943330455.2. GTDB lineage: Bacteria > Pseudomonadota > Alphaproteobacteria > Acetobacterales > Acetobacteraceae > Rhodopila. The sequence continues at coordinate 17,017 of CALQHT020000074.1, forward strand.
GTGAACACCGCCAAGGCGTTCAACGACGCGCTGGGCATCACCGGCATCGTCATGACCCGGATGGATGGCGACGCCCGCGGTGGCGCGGCGCTGTCCATGCGCGCGATCACCGGCGCCCCGATCAAGCTGGTCGGCGTCGGCGAAAAGCAGGACGCGCTGGAGGATTTCCACCCCGAACGCGTCGCCGGCCGCATCCTGGGCATGGGCGACATCGTCGGCCTGGTTGAAAAAGCCTCCGAAACCATCGACCAGGAAGAGGCCGAACGGCTGGCTGCCCGGATGATGAAGGGCAAATTCGACCTGGAGGATTTCGGCCAGCAGCTCAAGCAGATCGCCAAGATGGGCAGCCTGTCCGGCCTGATCGGCATGCTGCCGGGAGCTGGCAAGCTGAAGGCGCAGCTCGAAGGTGCCGACCTCGATAACAAAATCCTGAAGCGTCAGGCGGCGATCATCTCGTCGATGACGATGAAGGAACGACGCAATCCGGACATCATCAAGGCCAGCCGCAAGAAGCGGATTGCCGCCGGCTCCGGCACCCAGGTGCAGGAGGTCAATCGGCTGCTGAAGCAGTTCGATGACATGAGCGGGATGATGAAGAAGATGAACAAGCTTGGGCAGAAAGGCCTGATGCGTCACGGCCTGGGCGCCCTGATGCCGCAGGGCATGCAGCAAAAACAACGACCATTCTGAAGGAGTTACCGGTTCATGGGTCTCAAGATCCGTCTTGCCCGCGCGGGTGCCAAGAAGCGTCCGTACTATCATATCGTGATCGCCGACAGCCGCAGCCCGCGCGATGGCCGCTTCATTGAGCGGGTTGGCAGCTACAACCCGATGCTGCCGGCCGAACACGCCGACCGCGTGCGTCTGCAAGGCGAGCGCCTGACCCATTGGCTGAGCCAGGGTGCGGTGGCGACCGAGCGCGTGGCGAAGTTCCTCGGCCATGCCGGGCTGGCGCCGATGCCGGTGTGGGGTGAGCAGCCCGTGCAGTCCGCGCCGAAGAAGAAGGCGCAGGAACGTGCCAAGGCCGCTGCCGCCGCGGCGGCTGGCTGAACCAGACTTGCCGGACTCCCAAATCCTGCTGGGCGTGATCGGACGCGCGCATGGCGTGCGCGGCCTGGTGCGTGTGACGAGCCACACCGCCGATCCCGCCGACCTGACGTCGTACGGTCCGCTGACCGATGCGAAAGGGCGGCGCTTTCTGTTGCGCTGGCGGGGCGAGGGGATTGCGGAGGTCTCGGAACTGCTGGACGGCGGCGCGGTGAAAGTCACCGACCGGACCGTTGCCGAGGGCCTGACCAACACGCGCCTGTTCGTCGATCGCGCGCAATTGCCGCCGGTCGAGGATGGGGACGAGTTCTATCTGTCGGACCTGATCGGCCTGCCGGCGTTCTCGCCCGACGGGGCGAAGCTGGGGCGTGTGGCAATCGTGCACGACTACGGCGCCGGGGTCAGTCTGGAGATCGAACGTCCTGTCGGCCCGGTGCTGATCGTGCCGTTTACCAAGGCCTGCGTGCCCGAGGTGGATATCGCGTCTGGGCGGGTGACCATTGTGTTGCCGGAGGTTCTGGACGCCGATCCGGCTGCGACGCCCGCCGATCCGGATCGGGTGCATCTCGACCAATCCGGGGAAGGGGCCGCGGCATGACCCCCGGAAGGACCCACGGCAGGACATGGCGCGCCTCCGTTTTGACCCTATTTCCGGACATGTTTCCGGGGCCGCTGGGTGGCTCCCTCGCCGGACGGGCGCTGGAGGCTGCGCGGTGGGCGCTGGATGTGACGGATATCCGCGATTTCGCGACAGATCGGCACCGGACCGTTGACGACATGCCATTCGGCGGCGGCGCGGGCATGGTGTTGCGGGCGGATGTGGTCGACGCGGCGGTGACCTCGGTTGCCGATGGGCGGCCGCTGATCTGTCTGACTCCGCGCGGCAAGCGGTTTGTGCAGGACGATGCTTTGCGTCTGGCCGAGGGGCCGGGCGTGATCATGGTCTGTGGCCGTTACGAAGGCATCGACCAGCGGGTGATCGAGGCGCATGGCATGCGGGAACTCAGCCTGGGGGATTTTGTTCTCTCGGGCGGGGAACTGGCGGCGATGGTCATGATCGATGCCGTGGTGCGGCTGTTGCCCGGGGTGATGGGCGCGGCGGACAGTGCCACGGAGGAAAGTTTCGCCGACGGGCTGCTGGAATATCCGCACTATACGCGTCCGGCCGAATGGCGGGATCGGCGGGTGCCGGAGGTGTTGCTTTCGGGCCATCACGCCGCGATTGCCGCGTGGCGGCGTCAGCAATCCGAACAAATCACGCAAGAGCGGCGGCCCGATTTGTGGGCCGCGCATGTTTCAACCAATCGAACGGCTTCGGTCGGCGGACCCGCCACCCAGCCGTCAAACCTATAGAGTCAGAGGACAGCCGACCATGAACATCATCCAGCAGTTTGAAGCCGAGCAGATGGCGCGGTTGAGCGAGGCGCGGGCAGTGCCGGTGTTTGCGCCGGGCGATACCGTGCGCGTGGCGGTGAAGGTGGTCGAAGGCGAGCGCACCCGCACCCAGGCGTTCGAGGGCGTTTGTATTGCTCGGTCCAACAAGGGACTGAACAGCAATTTCACCGTGCGCAAGATCAGCTACGGCGAAGGGGTGGAGCGCGTGTTTCCGCTGTATGCGCCGACGATCGCGGAGATCACCGTGGTGCGCCGGGGCGATGTGCGGCGCGCGAAGCTGTATTATCTGCGTGGACGTCGCGGCAAGTCGGCGCGTATCGCCGAGAAGGCGCGTGCGACTGTGGTTGAGACGGCGGCTGGGTAAGAAGGGCGGGGCTTCCGCCCCGGACCCCGACCAGGGGCTTTGCCCCTGGACCCCACCAAAGGCGCGGCCTTTGGAATGCGATTCTTTTGGTGCAATAAGGATAGGGGCCTACACGGACCTTTCATGGTCCGTGTAGGCCCCTATCCTTATTGCACCAATGTTCCGGTTCCAAGGGCCGTCGCCCTTGGCGGGTCCAGGGCAGAGCGCTGGTCGGGGTCCGGGGCGGAAGCCCCGTCCTACCCCTCCGCCCTCATCACAGCCAGAACCGCGCGGTCAGTTGTTCCTCGGTCTGAATATTCACCGTCGGTTCGACTTCCATTTCCGCGAAATACTCAGCCAGCCCGATGGCCGACAGCCGCCACGACATCATCGCGCGCACATGGTCGGCATATTCCAGTCGCAACGAGTCATCGTCCGGGTTCAGGTTCGTAATCAGCAGCAACCCCGACGGCTGTGCATCCAAAGCCGTGATATGCAGGTCCGGGCGCACCCTCTTCAGCAGCAGCGCCGTGCGCCAGACATCCCCCGTCCACCAGTTGTGCCGATACGGCACCGACGTCACGGCCGAGGCTCCGCCCGGTCCCGGCGTCTTGCGATAGGTGATCGCTTCCTCGACCGGCAGGCAGTCATGCACGGCGATGATGGAGTTCGGTTTGCAGTGGCGCTCGATGTTGTAAAAATCGCGCAACAGGAACTCACACCTGTGCATCCCGTCGAGGAACGCGATATCCACCTTGCGCCCCAGGATCGCCGTCAGGTCATATTGTTCAAAGAACGTGTCGCTAGGCATGCGGTAAAATGCCATCGCCGGTTTGGCCAGAATCAGCTTGATCCGGGCCAAATCGTCGAGCTTGAACGCCGGGTCCACCGCGACTGATGGGCAGGAGCTCAGGGCCAGGCTGAAGCCCAAATCCGTGCCGATTTCGAAATAGGAATTCGGGCGCAGGACGTCATGCAGATGGCGCATCACCGCAGTGTATGGCGCCCCGGTCAGGTCCGGCAACGCGTTGGACTTGTTTTGTGGCGTGATCTCGTCGGCCATCGGCGTTCCTTTCGGCAAGCGGTGCGGGACGGTGGGCGGGTCGCGTTGGCGCGTTCTAACGCAACATCGGCGCCGAATCACGCAATCATGAGGGGGGGTGACAGGCCTGGCCTGGGGATATCCGCCGGGGCCGCGAGCTGGTGGATCGTAATGCACCGGAGGAGGTAGGCTCTTATACCGGCCGGCAGAAAGATTGACCCTCCGACCGCCCCCTCCACGTCATGCCGGCGCGGTCAGGTTTCCGCGCGCGCCCCTCGTTATTGCCACACATGACCCGGCAACCCGCCCCCGACGTGCCCACACCGTTGCCAGTGGGGATGCTCGGGACAAGCCCGAGCATGACGATGGAGGCCCGCCGGTGTGGTCCGGTTGTGTCAGATCAGCAGCTCGATCAGGAACGGCCCGGACCGCTTCAGGGAATGCGCCAGCAGGTCGGCGAAGCCATCGGCCGTATCCGTGCGCGCCGCTTCCACGCCCATCGAGTTCGCCAGTTGCGGCCAATTGATGTCGGGATTGCCCAGATCCATCATATCCAGCGCCGTGCGGCCCGGATTGGCGCCGACATTGGCCAGCTCGCCCAACAGGATCGCGTATTTGCGGTTGGACAGGATGACCGTGGTCACATCCAGCTTCTCGCGCGCCTGAGTCCACAGCGCCTGGATCGTGTACATCGCCGATCCGTCGGCCTGCATGTTGATCACCCGCCGGCCTGGCGCGCCGATCGCCGCGCCGGTCGCCATGGGCGGTCCACCGCCGATCGCGCCACCGGTCACGTTCAGCCAGTCATGGTGCGGCGCCGCCTTGGTGTTGGAGAAGAACCCACGGCCATAGGTCACCGACTCATCGGCGATCACCGCGCCATCCGGCATCAGCGCGCCCAGGGTCGCCGCGACGGATTCCGGCGTCAGCGCGCCGCGTCCGACTTCGGGACGGGATCCGTTGTTCGGCGCCGCCACCTTGGGGCAATGCAGTGTGTCGGCCAGACGGGTCAGGGCCTCGATGATGTCCTGCTCCGGGCGGGCCAGATTGTAGATCTGCGCATCGTCCGGGATCGAGGTCTGCGGCTTGTTCGGATAGGCAAAGAACGTCACCGGCTTCTTGCTGCCGCACAGGATCAGGTTCCTGGTGTCGGCCATCGCCTTGACCGCGACATCGACGACATAGGGAACCCGGTCGAGCGACGCGCGCCCCTGGCCGCGGGCCATCCGCGCGTTGGAGCCCTGCGCCACCAGCCGCACGCCGGTTGCCTGCGAAATCCGCCAGGCCAGTTCCAGACCTTCCTCGCTGAGGGCGACGCCGCCCAGCAGCAGCACATTGCCGGAACCGCCGCGGCGCAGCACGTCGGCCACGTCGTCGATCTGCTTCGGATCGGCGGTTGGGGTCGGCAGGCGCGGCAGCGCCTCGGCGACGATGCCGCCTTCGTTCCAGGACGAATCGGACGGCAGGATCAGGGTGGCGATCTGGCCGGGCGCGATCATCGCGGCCTGCACGGCGGCGGCGGCATCGGCGCCAACGGTCTTGGAATCCATCGCGGTGCGCACCCAGCCGGACACACCGCGCGCCCAGCCCTCGGTATCCGCTGTCAGCGGCGCGTCGAGCGGACGGTGATACGTCGCCTGATCGCCCGGAATATTCACGATCGGGGTGTTGGCTCGGCGTGCATTGTGCAGGTTGGCCATGCCGTTCGCGAGGCCGGGGCCGCAATGCAGCAGGGTGGCGGCAGGCTTGCCGACCATACGGGCGTAGCCGTCGGCGGCGCCGGTCACCACGCCCTCAAACAGGCCCAATACGCAGTGCATGCCGGGAACGCGGTCCAACGCGGCGACGAAGTGCATCTCCGACGTGCCGGGGTTGGAGAAACACGTGTCGACACCGCTTTTCAGCAGCGAGTGGACGAGGCTTTCGGCGCCATTCATGGTCTTGGGTCTCCTGATCGGGTGGTCACGGCGTAACCGGTTTGGCGGGAGTTGGCCAGGGCGGGGCTTCCGCCCCGGACCCCGACCAGGGGCTTTGCCCCTGGACCCCACCAAGGGCGACGGCCCTTGGATCCCGGACCATTGGTGCCTTGCAGGATGGGGCCAATACGGACGCTGATCCGTCCGTGTTGGCCCCATCCTGCAAGGCACCCAAAGAATCGCATTCCAAAGGCCGTGCCTTTGGCGGGTCCAGGGCAGAGCCCTGGTCGGGGTTCCGGGGCGGAAG
>CALQHT020000075.1 GCA_943330455.2 Nitrosovibrio sp. Nv4
CGATGTTCCCTCGATGACCGTCGAAAAGTCTTCCGGAGGGAGGTGGGATTCGGACCGATCTGCTGGGAGGCGTTGCGCAACAGGGCTAGGTCTTCCGGTCATCCCATTGGTAATACGCAAGAATATCGTTCCGCATTTGTGCGACAGCCCCCTCCCGCAAGGGGAGGGGGAATATTTTCTCCAACCAGCACCTATGGCCAGTTGACGCGACTACTGCGACGCCGGCTTCTCATCCGCCTTCTCAGCCGGACCCGCGGCGGACACATCCACCTTCCCCGGCTGGCTCTTCTGAATCGCACCCGTCATCGGGATGAAGAACACGCCCATGTCGCGCTTCGAGTGGATCTTCCCCTCGGCGTCCTTGGTGTAGACATACAGCACCTGGCCGCGCTTGAAGGGCTGGCCGATCGGAATGATCATCCGCCCGCCCGGCTTCATCTGCTTGAACAATTCCGGCGGCGCGAAAGTCGCCGCACAGGTCACGATGATGGTGTCAAACCCGTCCTTGACCTCGGGCCAGCCGTAGTAGCCGTCACCGACCTTGGAATGCACATTGTCATAGCCCAGCGGCGCAAAGATGCGCGCAACGGCCCGCCCCAGCGGCTCGATGATCTCGATCGAGTACGACTGCTTCACGATCCGCGACAGCAGAGAGCTTTGGAACCCGCTGCCGGTGCCGATCTCCAACGTCGTGTGCTCGGGCTTCGGCTGGCAGATCTGGGTCATGTAGGCCTGCCCCAGATAATCCGACAGCGCCGACCCATAGCCCAGGCCCCACGGCTTCGGCGTATCTTCATACGCATCGCCCGGAGTCGCGCGCTTTTCCGAGTAGACATAGTGGAAATACTCGCGCGGCACGGTTTCGAACGCCGCCACCACGGCCGGATCGGCGCTGCCCAGACGTTCCTTCAGATAGGCGTCGATGCGCTTGATCGCGGCGGGCTTGCGCCGCTGAATCGCGTCGAACTGCTGGTCGGTCAGGCTGACCGAACGGCCGGACTCGCGCATGGCGGTTTCGTAAGCGGCCTTATTCCAGATCGGTGCGGCGCTGGCCGAACGGGTCAGGCCCGAGGACGTCAGGATCGGGGGAACCAGGGTTGCGGCCGCGGCGCCAGAAATCAGTCCGCGGCGCGAGATCGGGCCGGTGATATGTGCCAAGCGTTTGGCTTCCTCATGCCAGGGAATGTAACGAGCACGACCGCATACAGGATCGCCGCACATAAAAGAACCCTGCTGAACCCATACTCCCGCGCCAGCAGGTTGGCGGCAGGGGTCGCTACCACCGAAAACGCCCCGTTCAACCCCCAGGCCCATGGCAACATGCCACCATTGCCGGCCTGCGCCAGCCCCAGCGGGAACGGCAGGCCCAACACCAGGGAGACCGGCGCCAGGATCAGAACGACCAGAATCGCGCGCAGATGCCACGGCAAATCCAGGGTTGCCAGAATGACAGGCTCCAGAAACAGAAACAGCGCGGCGGCCCACAGCACCACCACCAGGCAGACGATCATCATCGTCCGCACCGCCCGCACCTTCAACCGATCGGCCGTCATGCTGCCGAGACCGGAAAACACCAACATCCCGGTCAGAACCAGGGCGAATCCGGCGGTCCGGTCGTTCAGCCAGAAACTGGCCTTCTCGATCATGTAGATCTCGATGAACAGGAACCCGAGGCCCAGCGCCGGGAAGTAGAACATCGCGCGCCAGATGCCGACATTGCCGTCTTCCCCGCCAGTCCCGCGCCCACCCCGTATTCGCCCGGGCGCGGCAAGCGGCACCAGCAGCACCAGCACCGCGATCACGATGGCCTGGCTCAGGACGGCCAGGTTGACCAGGGCGCCCACCTCCGACTGCGGCAGAATTTCCAGCCGCTTCAGGATCGTGCCCAAATGGTCCAGCCGCAGCACCGAGTAGAAGAACGGGCGGTCCAACGTCACCGGGTCCAGGTTGAAGGTCGTGCGAGACGGTGTCGGTTGCCCGGTCAGGACGGCTTCCGCCTCATCGGCGATCGCGTCATCCGGGCTGATGCCGCCCATCGTGCCCAGATCGAACGAAACCGCTGGCAAGTCGTTGAAAATGCTGGCACGGGCAGCCACGACATCCATGCCCGGATACCAGGACACATCGAACGACCGCTCATCGCAGAATGCCTTGAGTTCCGCGATCCGGTCCGGCGTCCATTTCTGCCGCGACAACAGCACCCGCACGTTCCACGCGGATCGATACACCACGACATGCTCCGCCGGGTCCTTGATCCCGACCGCGAGCAGCGCCGCCCGAGCGGTTGCCATCACCCGCAGCGCATAGACCGGGAAATCGCGGATGGAGGCCGGCAGCGACACGATGCCGCCCGGCGCCAGCACCATCAGGAAGCCCGCCATTGCCTCCACCGTGAAGGCTGTCGCGTTCGCCTCCGCCGTGTCCAGAAAGTCGGCCGAGACGTCGACGACATCGTACACCCCATGTCGCGTCGCCTGCACCGGCGGCGCCGTCGAGATATTGACATAGGGATCGACCCGATGCGCCGGCGACGGCCCCAATCCCTCTCGCAAGGCTCGGGCAAGGATCGGCTCCGGCTCCAACACCCGAACCTGGGTGGCGCCGAGGGCCAACGCCTCCGCGATCCTGAATCCCCCCGACCCTCCCACCAACAGCGCTCGGCTGCGCGGGATCATCGTATAGGGCAACGCGGCCAATCCGGCCCTGGCATAGCCCGCGTCCGGACCGCCCGCTTTCGGCAGAGTCGCGACCCGGTTGCCGTCCCGATACAGCCCGTAGCCGAGGGGCGGACCGTCGATCCCCATCCGGCCGGCATTGTTGGAAATGTCGGTGTCCACACGCTCGGTGAACGTATCCAGCAACGTGTAATCGCCGCGGGGCGACAGGACCTCTGCGACGACCTGCGCATCCTGGGTATGGAGCGGTGCGTAGATCGCCTTGAAATCGTTGATCTCCGCCTGCTTGTCCAGCAGCAGCACCGCTTCCGATGCGGCCAGGGAGAGGAAGGCGGCAAGGCTGGCGCGCCAGCGGAGCGGGCCGGTCAGGAACAGCGCGCTGGCAGCGAGCGGGACCAGCAGCAACGGCACCAGATCGAAGGCGTGCACGCCGAACATCGCCACCAACACCAGAGCGGCGCCGGCACCGGCTCCGGTCAGGTCGTAGCCGTAAACCAGCCCGATCCGGCTGGCGTTCAACACGAAGCTGAGGCTGATGAAGACGCCGGTCAGAAAGAAGAACGGCAGTAATGCGGCGTAATATCCCGCAATGTTCCACAACTGCGGTTGCCAGGTTGCGGCGTTCTGCAATTGCAGCGGATTGAACGGATTGGCGCCTGTCAGATAGTAGCCGGCGGCGGCGGTGAGCACCAGAAAGGTTGGCAATATCGCCAGCAGCGCCTGGCCGTTGCGGGCGAACGCGTCGCGGAACAGCGCCAGCACGACACCGCTGAGCGCGAATCCCACCATCACGATGGAGATCACCCAGTAGCCATACTCGGACCATTTCGCGACGGCGAAATAGCGGGTCAGCGCGGTCTCATAGCCGACGGCCGCCAGGGCGACCAGAAACAACGGCATCAGATTCACGGCCACACCCGGCGTCGGATGAAGCCTTCGACCAGTCGGTTGAACCGCGCGGGCTCATCGACGAACAGGGCGTGTCCGGCTTCGTAAAAAATATCCGTCTCCGTGCCGGCCCGGTTTCGCGCCAGATTTTGCGCCTGCTCCGCCCAACGCGGGCGCACCACATACAATACCGGACGCTGGGTCGCATAGACCGCATCGCGCCAAAAACTGCGCGGCACCGGATAGGCGAGCAGCGCCTTGGCGGCCGGCTCCGGCGTGCGCAGGGTCGCCTGGGTCAGACGTTCCAGATAGGCCGGCGATTGGGGCTGGCGAAACATGCCGCGCACGAACTGACGCATCGCCTGCTCATGCGGTGGCTTGGGCGCCGTCACCGGTTTGGGAGGCGCGGGGATCGGGGCCGGCTCCTCCCCCACCGAGTTGTCGACCAGCACCAGGCCGGCCACGCGGGCATCGCCCTGGATGCGCACATAGGCCAGGGTATCGAGCACGCCCAGGGACCAGGCGACCACGACGGGTGGAGAGGGCGCCAGTTGCGCGATCACGTCGCCAATATCCTTGCCCCGGCGGACATGGTCGTAGCCGGTTGCCGGCACGTCGGAGGCGCCCTGGCCGCGCGGGTCGAATGCCAGCACGCGGTAGTTTCTGGAAAAGAACCGTATCTGCGGCTCCCATATCCAGGCCGGCATGGTCCAGCCGGGCACGAGCAGGAGGATGGGCGCGCTCGCTGGGCCGGATTCCTGGACATGCAGCCTGACCCCGTCGCTCGCCACGACGGTGCGGTCGCGTGCGGTGATCGGTTGGGCGCTGGCGACCTGCTGGGCCTGGCACAACACCATCGCCCACAGGAGAATCGTCCAAAGAGGCATTGCCAAAGGCGTGGCAGCCCATGGGGGAATCGCCAGAACAGGTCGGGGTCGGCACATCGCGCGCAAGAGGCGGCGAAAGCCTGGCGATGTCAATCGAGTGCCTCGAGTCGGGTGCGATTCAACCTTGTGTGAAGTGATATGGACGACTCGAACCATGGACCGATAGACCCGCCCTACCGTCATTGCCGGGCTTGTTCCGGCAACCCGCCCCCTGTCGCTGAAGCGTGGGTTGCCGGGTCAAGCGCGGCAATGACGGTGAGACGTGCACTCGATCCCTCAACTTTGGTTCGCACCCGCCTGAGTCGAAGATACTGCGGGGCTATCCGACACCGCACGCCACAGGTCGAGCCGAACACGGCAACGACGACAAGTTCGCGAAATCCAGGACGGGCGGCGCCAGGGTTGAGCTCCTCGTCGCTATTCGCACGCCCTTCTATCAGCGTTCCTCTGTGGTTGATTTTTCTCTTTTCGTCCTTGCTATTCTTCGTTTCGATCGACCCTAAGTCAAAATAGAAACCTGCCCCCCCGAACGCACCCAGGCCAGAAACCCTATGGGCCGCCACCAAGAAGGTGTCGTGCGACTGGACCTGGCGTTCGGCCGCTCAGCCCTTGCCGGTCCGGCGCGGCCACCGCATCAGGAACAGCAGCAACAACGCCGGCAGAGTGGTGAACACCATCATCCGGTAATCGTTCATATAGGCGATGATCTGCGCCTGATGGCCGATCACCTTGTCCAAAAGCGCCGCGCCATGGCGGGTGGTCGGATCCCAGAAGCGTTCCACCATACCGCCATCGGCCAGAGCACGATTGAACGGAGTCACCGCCGCCCCGATCTCGGCATGCATGACCTGAGTGTTGTGCGACAGGGTCGAGGTCGTCACCGACACGCCCACCGCGGCGCCGATGTTCCGCAACAGGCTGAACAGCGAGGTGCCGTCGGTGCGGTATTGCCCCGGCAGGGTGGCGAATCCCAACACCTGCAACGGGATAAAGATCAATCCCAACCCGGCGCCCTGCACCATGATCGTCAGCACGATCTGACCGGGCGGAATATCCGGGGTCCAGACCGCCATCTCCCAGATCGACCAGACCACCAGCAAAATGCCCAGCGCCATGATCCGGCGCGGATCGATCCGGGACGCGAGCCGTCCCCCCATCAGCATCGCCACCATCGTCCCAATGCCCCGCGGCGCCATGATCAGTCCGGTGGTATCGACCGGATAGTTCGCCAGATTCTGCAACCACGGCGCCATCAACGCGGAACTGGACACAAGGATCGTCCCGGCGGCGAACATCAGCGCCAGCCCGGCAGCGAAATTGCGATCGCGAAAGATCTCCGGCGGGATGAAGGGTTTGCGGGCGGTCAGCATGTGCACGATGAACAGATAGATCCCGAGGCAGCCCACAATGGCCTCGACGATGATCTCGCCCGAACTGAACCAGTCCTGGTTATGTCCGCGATCGAGCATGGTCTGCAGCGCACCGATGCCCAAGGACAGCACCGCGAAGCCGATCCAGTCGAACCGCAGATTGAAGTTGGGATGCGAGCGCGGCATGAAGATCATCAGCCCCACCGAGGCCAGCACCCCGAACGGCAGGTTGATGTAGAAGACGAAGCGCCAGTCGTACAACTCGGTCAGATAGCCACCCAGGGTCGGCCCAAGGATGGGGCCGATCATGACCCCGACACCCCAGATCGCCATGGCCTGCCCGCGCTGCTCGACCGGGTAGATGTCCATCATGGTCGACTGCGACAGCGGCACCAGCGCGGCGCCGAACAGGCCCTGGAAGATGCGGAATACCACCATCTGCTCCAGCGACTGCGCCGCGCCGCACATCATGGACGTGATGGTGAATCCGATCAGGCAGGTGATGAACAGATATTTGCGGCCGAACCGGGCCGCGAGCCACCCGACCGGCGCGGTCATGATCGCCGCCGCGGTGATGTAGGAGGTAAGAACCCAGGTCACCTCATCCGCCGAGGCCGACAGGCTGCCCTGCATATAGGGCAAGGCCACGTTGGCGATCGTCTGGTCCAACGCCTGCATCAAGGTCGCACCGACGGTGCAGATCGTGATCAGGAACCTGTGCGGGACTCGATCGAACTGGGCCCGAGAGTCGAACTGGGTCTGCGACACGCCGCCGCCGCGATCAGTAGATGTCCCGCAGAGTCCGCTTGTGGCCGGTGTCGATGGTGGCGATCACGCTCATGCCGGCGCGCAACGGCGGCTCGTCTGGCGCGCGCTCGATCTTGATCCGCACCGGGATACGCTGCACCACCTTCACCCAGTTGCCCGAGGTGTTCTGAGCGGGAAGGATGGAGAACTCCGAACCGCTGTTGGGCGCGATGCTTTCCACCACGGCGTTCCAGCGCCGCCCCGGATAGGTATCCACCGTCACGGTCACCGGATTGCCGGGCCGGACATGGGTCAGCTCGGTTTCCTTCGGATTGGCCTCGATCCAGATGCGTTCGTCGGAGATCAGGCCGAACGCCGGGGTCGCGGCGGCCAGATACATGCCGGGCTGGACCGATTCGACCTGCGTGACGATCCCGGCGAACGGGGCGCGGATGACCGTGTGGTCGAGCTGCCGTTGGGCCTCGTCCAGATGCGCCTGCGCTTGCAGGTAATCCGACATGGTGCGGACATCGACATCCGGATTACCGCCCAGACGCGCCAGTTGGACGCCGGCGGTCACCCGCAGCGCATCCACCGCTTTCTTGTTCGCGGCGAGCTGGAAGCGAATATTGTCGTATTCGGCGCGGGTTACCCCGCCGCTGCGCACCAGGCCGATCAGGCGATCATGATTGGCCTGGTCGGCCTCGACCTGAGCCGACCTCACCTCGACGTCATTCAGCATGCGCTGGTATTCGAGCTTCATCGCGTTCAGGGTCGAGACAGTGCCGTTGCGCGCCGCGGTCGCGCCGGCCACCGCGATTTCAAAGCGCCGAGGCTGCAGCCGCAACAGGATCTGGCCCTGTTCGACCCGTTGGCCTTCCTTCACCGACACGCCCTGGACGATGCCGGACACGTCGGTGGAGATAACCTGCTTGGCGGCCCGGACATAGGCATCGTCAACCGACACATAGCGGCCACCGTTCAGCCAATAGGCCCCAGAGCCGATCGCCACGACCAGAATGCCGCCCAGCATAAGGATCGGGCGCAAGGCCCGTTTGGTCAGTCCGCGGCTCCGGGTCTTGGTCTCGGTGATGCGCGGCGCATCGCTCGTGGTTGCGGTTTGCGACATCAGACGGCTTCCCGGCTGACGCTGGGGGGCGCGACATAGGGAGCCCGGCGGGTCGCATGCGCGTCCTGCGTCAAGGTCGTCTTCATGCGCAGCAATGCCTCGGTCATGGTGTTCCGCGTGTCCTCATCGATGCCGTCGGTGACCATACGGGTCATCTCGCCGCGCTGCTGGTTGATTTCGAACAACAGAATATAGGCGGGATCCAGCAAATGGAGCCGCCAGATCCGGCGATCACGCGGGTCGGGGCGGCGTTCGACCATCCCGCGCCCTTCCAACCGGTCGATCAGGCGCGCGACCGTGATCGGCTCGACCTCCAGAAGCTCGGAGAGTTCCTTCTGGGTGATACCCGGTTGACGTTCCAGCCAGATCAGAATGCCCCATTGCGCCCGGGTCATACCGTGCGAGCGGGCGCGCTTGTCGGCATCCACCCGCAACAGGCGAGCGACGTCGTGAAGCAGGAACAAAAGGTCACGCTGGAAGTCTCGCACCGGCTCCGACCAGAAAGTTATTGAGCGATCATAAGCCGCGTTATCATATCCGCACCAGAGGGATATGACGAGGGATATGAAGCGGGATGTCGCATGCTTTGTCATGTGGCAAACGCACATCGGTCCCGCGCGGCCCGGATTGTGCCCTCTTGGGTGGCCGTCTGGGCCGGCGCTAGAAGGGCGCACGCACGCAAAAGGACGGACATCGATGGCAGGCGCGCTTACTTATCTGGCCGTGGCGACCGGCGGGGCGCTGGGCAGCCTGGCCCGTTTCTGGCTGACGGGGATCATGACGGCGCTGACGGGTCCGTGGTTTCCCTGGGGCACGTTGCTGATCAACGTCGTGGGATCATGCGTGATGGGCATCGTCGCGGGGATCAGCCTGACCCCGGATCGCGTCGGTCTGCATCCGGACCTGCGCATCTTTCTAATGACCGGCGTATGCGGCGGCTTCACCACGTTTTCCGCGTTCAGCCTGCAAACCCTGGAGCTGATCGAAAGCGGCGAATTGCTGGCCGCCGCGGGCTATGTCGTCGGCTCGGTGGTGTTGTGCCTGGTGTTCGTCTGGGTGGGCTGGAAGCTGGGCCGGCTATGATCTTGCACGCAGATAACGGACGTCGCGGCGGTCCGCCCGACATCCATCGCCCTAGTTCAGGCCGAGCACCCGCGCTCGGCCTGAGACGTGGTGGCTACATCTGGGCGTAGGAGCCGTTCTTCCAGATATACAGGACATAGCCGGATCCGGTCGGGTCGCCCTTCTTGTCGAAGCTGGTCGGGCCGAGAACGGACGGCCAGTTGCCAGTGGCCTTCAGGGCCGCGGCGACCTTCTTGGGATCGGTGGTCTTCGCCTTCTTCACCGCGTCCGCCCAGATCTGGATGGCGGCGTAGGTGTAGAGAACATAGCCCTCGGGATCGATGCTCTTGTCCTTGAACACTTTCACCACGTCGGCCGCGGTCTTGTTCAGACGCGGATCGGGCGAGAAGGTCATCAGGGTGCCACCGCCCGCATCGCCGGCGATCTGCCAGAACTCGCTGCTGACCAAGGCGTCGCCGCCCACCAGGGTGGCCTTCATGCCCTGCGCCTTGGCCTGGCGGATGATCAGCCCGGCCTCCGTATGGTAGCCGCCGACATAGATGACGGAAATGCCGGCCTGCTTCATGCGGCTGACCAGGGCGGAGTAGTCTTTCTCCTTCGGGGTATAGGCGGTGTAGAGCGCCTCTTTCCCGCCAGCGGCATTGTAAGCCTTCTTGGTCTCGTCGGCCAAGCCTTTGCCGTAGGTGGAGTTGTCGTGCAGAATTGCGACCTTGTCGCCTTTGAAGGTCTTCGCGAGATACTGGCCGGCGACCTTGCCCTGCTGGTCGTCACGCCCGCAGACGCGGAACGTGTTCCAGCCGCCCTTTTCGGTATAGTCGGGGTTGGTGGAGGCCGGAGAAATCTGCAGGATGCCTTCCTCGCCATAGACCTTGCTGGCCGGGATGGAACTGCCGGAGCAGAAATGCCCCGCGACCAGCTTCACTTTCTTGGCGGCCATCTGGTTGGCGACGGAAACGGCCTGCTTCGGATCGCAGGCGTCATCGCCGATGCTCAGCACCAGTTGCTGGCCCAGCAATCCACCGGCCTTGTTGAGGTCGGCGACGGCCTGTTCCGCGCCGGCCTTCATCTGCGCGCCGAAGGTGGCATATTCGCCGGTCATCGGCCCGACCGTGGCAACCTGGATCTGCGCCGAGGCGGGCGCCGAGACCAGGGTGCCTGAAACGGCAAGCATCGCGGCGGCTGCCAGCAAGGATCGTCTGAACATTGCGCGTCGTCCCCATGGTTGTTGCGTTCCGCCCGAGTCGGCGGTGGCGGCAGACTACAGGCGCGCGCGTGAAATCGCCAGGAGTGGCGGCGTATTTGAAGGCGAGCCGCCCACGGCGAGAGTCGCGTCGCGCCACTCGTCATGCTACCTGCCGGTCTCATCTCACAAAGGGAGTGTGTCCGTGAAGGCTTCGTTGTTCTATCTGCCCAGCATCGGCAGCCGAGCTGAAATTGAGCAAGGCATGGCGGGGATGCGCCCGGAGCTTTATCAGCGGATGCTGAAGGAACTGACCGAGCAGATAAAACTCGCCGACGACCTGGGCTATGACTCGGTCAGCTTCACCGAGCACCATTTCCATATCGAGGGCTTCGAGGTTTCCAACAATCCGGTCCTGCTGGATCTGTATTTCGCGATGCAGACCAAGCGCATCCGGGTGGGCCAGTTGGGCATCGTGCTGCCGGCCGCCAACCCGATGCGGGTGGCCGAGGACATTGCCATGCTCGACCACATGACCGGTGGGCGAGCGAATGCCGGGTTCGCGCGCGGCTATCAGCGGCGTTGGGTCGATATCATGGCGCAACAGACTCATGGGGTGTCCGGCGCGCTGCCGCATCAGCACGACGCGATCGATGCGGCCAACCGGGCGGCGTTCGAGGAGAATTTCCAGATCATCAAGAAATGCTGGACCGAGGAAATGCTGACCCATGACGGGCAGTTCTGGAAGGTTCCGGCCGGCGAAACCCCGTGGACTTTGGATACGACGACAAAATACGGCAAGGGTGTGGAGAATGGGATCCTAAAGTCGGTCGGCACCGTGCCGAAGCCGTTGCAGAAGCCGCATCCTCCGCTGTTCCTGCCGTTTGCCTCGTCGGAGAATTCGATCCGCTGGGCGGCGAAGGAGAATGTGACAGCGATTCTGCCGTCGATGCTGCCGATGTATGAGAACCATCTCTACGACGTTTATGAAGAAGTGTCGGGACGTCCGCGCGGGCATGGCACGGGGCTGCTGCGCGACGTGATCATCGCGGATACCGATGAGGAAGCGATGGAACTATGGGCCAATTCCGGCCAGTTCACCGGGCGGGCCTGGTTTGAGCCGTTTGGCTTCCGCAAGGGGCTGCAGGACCCGAAGACTGGCGAATATCTGACGCCGCTTCAGGCTCAGAAGGAGGGCTATATCCTGGCCGGGACCGTGGACACGGTGATCCGTGGGGTCGAGGCGAACATGAAGCGCCAGAATGTCGATTGGGTGTTCTGCTACACGTATAACGGGTTGATCCCGCATGGGAAGTTGATGAAGTCGATCGAGGCGTTCTGGACGCAGGTGATGCCTCGGTTTGCGTAATGGGCGGCACCGGGGGGGGTTGCCGCCCCCGGCTTGCGACGGTTGACGCTCCGGCAAAAGGACTGCTGACACGCTCTAGCGCCTGATGCATCATCGCTGCACCGCACAATCAGCGCCCGGAGACCAGCCGCATGGATATCAACATCCCAGATGTCAAAGCCGAAGTCGAAGCCTCCTTCGCCAAATACGAAGCGGCGCTGGTCACCAACGACGTCGATACCCTGCAAGCTTTGTTCTGGAACAGCCCGCTGACCATCCGATACGGGATCGGCGAAATCCTGCACGGCTGGGAAGAGATCGGCGCGTTTCGATCCGCCCGCTCCCCCGCCGGTCTCGCTCGCACGATCTTCCGTACCGTCATCACCACCTACGGCCGCGATTGCGCGACCGCCTCGACCTTGTTCAGTCGTGAAACCGCGCCGGGCAAGACCGGGCGGCAGATGCAGACCTGGGCGCGGATGCCGGAGGGTTGGCGCATTGTCGCCGCCCATGTCAGCCTGATCGACGCAGCGTAGGGACCGGTCGCCCGTTACCGGCATTGCCGGACTTGATCCGACAACTCGCGCCCCGCGGTTAAAAGGCGGGTTGCCTCGTCATGCTCGGCAATGACGAGGAGGGCTGTGCATCGGTCAACAGTTAGGGCCGTTGGTATTATTCCATTGGCTCTTATCGCGTTATTTGCTGGGCGCGGACGGCTTCCGTTTGCTTGGAGACCATACCCGCTGGCGGCGCTGGTCCGCCGTCCCCTTCTTCGTGATCTTCGTGTCTTCGTGGTGGAGAATCGCGGAGCCGCGGTTCGTCGTGGCCCTACCCAATGGCGCTCTCCCGGACAGTAAGGTGTCCCCGGTTACCGCCGCAGTTTTTCACCACGAAGACACGAAGGGCACGAAGAAGCGAGGTTGCGGACATGCCGCCGGTGAACACCATCGGACCGAGGGCGAAAGCCAGGCTCCCAACAGGTAGGGCCATAAGAGCCATTCCATTCAGGTTCGCGTCGCGAGCATGCTCGTCCGCTCCGCCATCCGATCCCACCACGCCGCGATCCGCGGGCAGGCATCCAGCAGCGCACCACCTTCCTGCGTCATCCGGAAATACGCAAACATCGGCGCGGCATGCAGATCGGCCAGGGTCATCGCCGGCCCGGCGAGCCACGGGCCGCCCTCCCCGATCTCAGCCAACGCCCGTAGGCAAACCGCCGCCCGGGGCAGCGCCGCCGCGATGCGCGCCTCATCGGTGGTCCGGCCCCACATCGGGGCGCGCACCCGCTCGACGAAAATGTCCCAGACCATGGTCCGGTAACAGTAGGAATCCAGCACCCCGATCGCCTGGTTCATCCGCGCGCGAGCCTGGGGAGACGCGGGTTGCAGCGCCGGCCCGTCAAACGCCTCATCGACATAGCGCGCGATCGCCGCACTCTCGTAAAGCGCGAAGGAACCATGCCGGAACGCCGGGATCCGACCGAACGGATGGCGGAGCAGGTGGTCGACGGGCGGGCCATCGGGTCCGAAGACCTCGACCGGCACCAGTTCGTAAGCGACGCCCTTCTCTTCCAGGGCCAGGCGCACCGCCCGCACATAGACACTGTTGGGAGACCCGAACACGACCGGCTGAGTCATCGCGCGCGCCCCCTCGGTTCAGTCGGACGCCGCTTGCAGATCCGCGGTGACCGCGTCCGGGCCGGTATAGAGCTGCGGCCAGCGCCGCTTCACCAACGGACCGTCCTGGCTGTAGGCCAGACAGGTGTTCAGGATTTTCGGCGCGCCCCCCATCTTCTCGGTGATGCGAGCATCGACCTTGTCGCTGCCGGGGGGCTGGCCCTCGCCATTCGCCGCCATCTCCCGGCGCACCTTGGCCGGGTTGATCGCCTGGAACGCCGTGGTCGCCATCTGCTGCAGCAGTTCCCGCAGATGCGTGCATCCCACCGCGCCGCCTACCAGGTGGTTGGCTTCGCGCAGGAACCCGGCCTTGATCCGCAGCCCGACCAGCCGCGAAAAATTCGGCGCGGCGGTCGGGCACATCATATAGGGGGTCTTGTCGCTGACCGCCTCGGCCGCGACGATTTCCATCGTGTCGTTGAGCGTCAGGCGCAGCCACATGTCGTGGATCGGCTCCCCGGCGTCGATGAAACCGCGGTCGAAATTGGTCTGGCCGAAGCTCTTCACGTCGGTCAGATGGGCCTCGATATCGAACAGCCCGTCCATGCGCCGGTAGCCGTTGATCTCAATGGATCGCGTGTGTTGCACCTCGCGGTCGGCGGGCGGGCTCAACGGCATGCCTGGGCTCCTGTCTGCTGCACTGCAACAGACGCATATGGCATTGGCCCGATGCCTTGCAATTGGTTTCGCCAGCATGGCTGATCCGTTTGCATTGATCAGGATCAATGCGGATGCCCGCGATGGAGTGTCCCTGGTCCGCCGTCGCTGCCCATATGCCACGCCCGTCCATAGGATCACCCGCTTTCAATTCGGTTGTTTTTACGTATTTTTTACAACTCCTGGTTATCACTCGATCCGAGGGATGAAAACGGCTATCACACGCGTCAAATCAACGGCCGGGATGGTTGCCTGGCAAAACCGACACCGAAGGGCGCCGCCGGAATGACTTCGTTTCACGCCTTCTGCCGACGGTCGCTTGACGATATCCGGGATCAGGGCCGCTACCGCAATTTCACCGCGCTGCAAAAACGAGCGGACGAATTCCCCTGGTACCGGCGTCCCGATGGCGGTCGCGTGTTGGTCTGGTCGTCGAACGACTATCTGGCCATGGGCGGGCACCCGATCCTGGTCGAGGCCGCCTGCGAGGCCGCCCGCGGCATGGGCGTCGGCGCCGGTGGCACCCGCAATATCAGCGGCACCAGCCCGGTGCATGACGCGCTGGAAGCGGAGCTGGCGTCTTTGCATGGCAAGCAGGCCGGACTGATCTTCACCTCGGGCTTCGTGTCGAACCAAGCGGCGCTGTCCACCATCCTCAACAGCCTGCCGAACGGGCCGGACCGGCCCTGGCAGGTGTTCTCGGACGCGAAAAACCACGCCTCGATGATCGCCGGGATCAAAGGGTCGCGGGCAAGCTGCAACATCTTCCGCCACAACGACATGGCGCATCTGGAATCGTTGTTACGGGCCGCGCCGGAGGCGGCGCCGAAGCTGATCGCCTTCGAGTCGGTCTACTCCATGGACGCCGACATTGCCCCCATCCCGGCGATCTGCGCGTTGGCCAGGCGCTTCGGCGCGCTGACCTACCTGGATGAGGTGCACGCCGTCGGCATGTACGGCCCGAATGGTGGCGGCGTGTCGGAGCGGGACGGCGTAGCCGACCAGGTCGACATCATCGAGGGGACATTGGCGAAAGCCTTTGGCTGCCATGGCGGCTACATCACCGGCGATGCGGAGGTGGTGGATTTTATCCGCTCCACCGCGCCGGGCTTCATATTCACCACGTCCCTGCCGCCGATGATCGCCGCCGCGGCCCTGGCCAGCGTCCGGCATGTCCGCCAAGATCATGCTCGACGTGCCCAGTTGTTTGAGCGTGCGGCCGCGTTGAAGGCCCGCTTCGATGCCGCCGGCCTGCCGCGCATCGACTCGGACAGCCACATCGTGCCGCTGCATGTCGGCGACGCGGCGCTGTGCACGGAGATCAGTCAGCGCCTGATGCGGGACTTCGCGATGTATGCGACCCCGATCAACTACCCGACGGTGCCGCGCGGGGAAGAGCGGTTGCGCTTTACGCCGACTCCGCTGCACACCGACGCCATGATGGAGTCGCTGGTGGAGGCGCTGTTGGCGATCGTCCCGTTGGAGCGACGCCGCGCGGCCTAGGTTGGGGTAAGGAAGAAAGCCTCGGGGCTCCGCCCCGGACCCCGCGAGGGGCTTTGCCCCCTCGACCCCCACCAAGGCTGGGCCTTGGATGCCGTCTTTTGGGTCAGGGGGGAAAGGGGGCCAACCATGGCGCTTCAACGTCGGTGTAGGCCCCCTTTCCCCCCTGACCCAATTGATCGCGGTCCAGGGGCCGTGCCCCTGGTGGGTTCGAAGGGCGAAGCCCTCGCGGGGTTTGGGGCAGAGCCCCAAGGCTTTCTTCCTTACCCCAGGTGCGCGCCACGCATTTTGGTGCACCGCAATATGATCTCGCAATCCGCGCGCCCACGGGGTAAAGGCCGAGCGCTCGACCCCTCCTCCTGACGAACGGCACGCAAAGACAATGTTGCAGATTGATGACCTGGTGTTCAACGCCTGGGGACGGCGTTTCTTCGACCACGCCAGTCTCAACCTGCCGCCGAATGCCAAGGTGGGTTTGGTCGGGCGCAACGGCGTCGGCAAAACCACGCTGTTCCGCCTGATTTTGGGCGATCTGATGGCCGATGGCGGCGAAATCAGTCTGCCCAAGGGCTCCCGCGTCGCCAGCGTGGACCAGGAGCATCCGGCGACCCCCGTCAGCCTGCTGGACACGATTCTGGCCGCCGACACGCTGCGTCAGGCCCTGCATGACGAGCTGGAGACCGCCGAACCGGAACGCATGGCCGATATCTATAACCGCCTGGCCGAAATCGACGCCGATCGCGCCCCGGCCCGGGCTGGCGAGATCCTGGCGGGCCTTGGCTTCTCGACCGCCGATCTTGCGCGCCCGATGTCCGAGTTCTCCGGCGGCTGGCGCATGAGAGTGGCCTTGGCGGCGGCGCTGTTTGCCGAACCCGACCTGCTGCTGCTGGACGAACCGACCAACTACCTCGACCTGGAAGGCGCGATGTGGCTGGAAGCGCGCCTGCGCAAATACCCGAACGCCGCCATCATCATCAGCCACGACCGGGAACTGTTGAACAACTCGGTCGATGCCATCCTGCATCTGCGGGAGGGCAAGCTGGAACTCTACACCGGCGGTTACGACGATTTCGAGCGGCGGCGGGCAGAGAAAGCCCGCCTGCAAACGGCGTCCCGCGCCAAGCAGGAGGCGGAACGCGCGCATCTGCAAAGCTTCGTGGACCGGTTCAAGGCGAAGGCCAGCAAGGCGGCGCAGGCGCAATCGCGGATGAAGCGCCTCGCCAAGCTGGAACCGATCGCCGCGGTCATCGAGGAGCGGGTGGCACCGTTCACCCTGCCCTCTCCGCCACGCCCGCTGGCGCCGCCTTTGATGCGGCTGGAAGCGGCGAGCGTCGGCTATGACGACGTGCCGGTCCTGCGCAACCTGAACCTGCGCCTGGACGTGGACGACCGCATCGGCCTTCTCGGCGTCAACGGTGCCGGCAAATCCACCTTCGCCAAGATGGCGGCAGGTGCCCTGGGCCTGCAATCCGGCCTGATGCAGCGGGAGCGGCGGATCCAGGTCGGCTGGTTCCATCAGCATCAGATCGAGGCATTGGACGCGAACGACACGCCGTTGGATATCATCCGGCGCGCCCGTCCGGATGACAGCGAAACCTCGTATCGGTCCCGGCTGGCGCAGTTCGGCCTGGGGTTCGAGAAGCAAGCCACCACAGTCGAGAACCTCTCGGGCGGGGAACGCGCGCGCCTGCTGCTGAACCTGGTGGCCATGGCGGCGCCGCATCTGCTGATCCTGGACGAACCGACCAACCATCTGGATATCGACAGCCGGCGCGCGCTGCTGGATGCGCTGAACGACTATCAGGGCGCGGTCATCCTGATCACCCATGATCGGTCGTTGATGGAACTGGTGGCAGACCGGCTATGGCTGGCAGCGGATGGCACGGTGGTGCCGTTCAACGGCGACATGGACGATTATGCGCGCCTGGTGCTGGAACGCGCCAAGGGCGGGTCGGCCCCCAGCCAATTGCGGCCTGCGAAGGCCAAGCGCGACAAGAAGCAGAAATTCGCGGCATAGGCGTCCGCTCAGAGGATAGATCGGGCCGGCTGGCGGCCCGATACCCGCCCCCCCCCGTCGTTGCCGTCCCCTTGACGCTCGCCCACATGAGCCGGCAGGGTCACGTCCGGATGTGCCAGACAGCAACCAACACTGACCGACGCCGACGCCGCATCGATCGCGGTGGGTTTGTCGTGTCTGCCGACGTTTGGCCGAACCAGTGACGGATCAACCCGGCACCTGAACTCCGGCTCTTTCGAAGACACGCTTCAACCCCCGCGACCCAAGTCGCGGGGGTTTTTCAATTGGAGTGACCCACCATGAGCCCCGACAGCCCCGCCGATGTCGAACTCCCCGTGCAGAAGCAGCTCGATGCCTACAACGCCCGCGACATCGACGCTTTCATGGCTTGGTGGTCCGACGACTGCGAATACCATGAGTTTCCAGATCGTCTGCTGGCGCGTGGTGCCTCCGAGATCCGCGCGCGCCATGTCGAGCGCTTCAAGGAACCCAACCTGTTCGGGAGGCTGATCAACCGCATCACGGTCGCCAACCTGGTGGTCGATCAGGAAACCGTCACCCGAGATTTCCCCGAGGGTCCCGGCAAGGTGGACGTGGTTGCCATCTATGAAATCCAGGCCGGCAAGATCGCCAAGGCGTGGTTCAAGATGGGGCCGCCCAGGCTCCACGCCGCCGCGGCCATTTCATTGCGGCCGGCGACCGCGGAAGATGCCGGGGCCATTCTCGCTCTGACACGGGAGGCGTATGCGAAATGGGTCCCGGTCATCGGGCGGGAGCCTTTGCCGATGACCGCCAACTATGAACTCGCCGTGCGGCAACACCGCATCGATCTGCTGCATGTGGATGGACGTCTGGCAGCTGTCATTGAGATGATCCCAGGAGCCGACCAGTTCTTCATCGAGAATGTTGCCGTCGCTCCGACGTTTCAGCACCGGGGCTTTGGGCGGACTCTGTTGGCACATGCCGAGAGGGTGGCGGCGGCGGAGGGCTACGCTGTCATCAGACTGCTCACCAACAAGCTGTTCGCGGCCAATGTGCAACTCTACAGCGCGCTTGGGTACGGCATCGACCGGGAAGAACGATCCAGCCTCGGGGTCGCCGTTATCATGAGCAAGCCGGTCCAGGCTGGAATCTGACTCATCGCGTGGTGCCGACCGGCCTGGCAATCAGGCTCGATTGAGTCGTCCCTGGCATCGACAACAGACGTCAATCTGGCCAATGATCCGGATCGGATGGCAGTCGGATATTGACCGCCCTGCGTCGATCTCAGTGTCCGGTCGGTGCGGCGGACGACCTCGCGACGGTGCGACCGGAAAACTGGCGCATGTATAGGGGCCGCCGCCCCCAATCCAGTCGGTTCGGCTGTCAGGCCGGAGAACGGGCCATCGACTTGATTTCGGCGCGCGGCCGCCCGGATGCCTCACCAATCTGCTTGTCCTGCGCCTCGATGATGGCGCGGGCCGGCTCATCGCCGTCCAGTCCGCCCAGGATCGACATCGGCACCTTGCGATTGGATGTGCGGCTGCCATCGACATAGGTGACGTCGAACGACACGAAACTGCTGAGGATCCGCTTCTTGGGGGGCATGGTTCGGGTTCGCTCTATTGTTGCTGGGTTTCGGCGGACGGCGGCGCGGCATCGTCGGACGGCTCACCGCCATCCTGGGCCTGCCGGCGGCGAGCCGCCTTGGCCTCCTGCTGCTCCCGCAGTTTCTCCTCCAGCTTTTCCTGCTTCGCGCGGTTTCGGCCGGCACGGGCCTGGGCATAGTTGGGTTTGAACGCCATCCGACCGGTTCCTTCTTCTTGAGAGTCCGTAGAGCCAGTGTTGGCCGTTCCCGTTTGTAGCGCACACGATAGCGGACGCTGGCGCGCCTTGTGGGCAGGGTTCTACGCCGGTTCGCCGATCGATGCCAGCCTTGGTTGCGGGCAGATCGGCAGGCCGAGCGGTGTGCGCGGCGGGGTTGGGTCATGGTCCGGGGTCGGCCTGCGGCCAGGTTGCGGCCCCGAAGACTTCGCATTGAAGGCGATGCCGCGGGACTTGAGACACCGTGGCGCCTTGAATGATGGCCGTTTCCCTGGCTCCCACGCAGTTAAGTCCCGATCCTTGGGATGCCTCAGTTATAGCCCCAGTACCGGCTCCCTACCGTCGCCGGACGCTGGTCCGGCCCGTTCTGCGTGCCACCGTCCGGCGGCGCCAACATCCCCAAAGTGGGATCGACCACGGGCGGCGGCGGCAGCCCAGCCGGTCCGGTAATCCCCAACGCGGCCGGGTCGCCGACGCAGGCGGTCAGGGACAGACCCAGGCATAGTATAAGGGTACGGTACATGGCACGATATTGCGCGCTCCCCGCCATCGCTGTCCACGCCCCCCAGGCTCTGAGTCGCCCATGATCCGTCACCCAGGACCGCCGGAACCGGTGGCCCGGACACGCGACGCCCCATGCAAGGCTGCGTCCCAAGCCAAATGCCCGACCATCCCGCATTGACCAGACCGCCGCCATCCCGTTCCCTGCGTCGGCGCCTTGCGGGAGAAACCGTCCATGCCGAATGCCATCATTCTCCGCCAGCACGGCGGTCCGGAAACCCTGAGCATCGAGGCGATCACTGTCGGCGCGCCGGCCCCCGGCGAAATCCGGCTGCGCCAGACCGCCATCGGGGTGAATTTCCACGACATTTATGTCCGCTCCGGCCTTTACGCCTCGCTGACCCTGCCCGGCATCCCGGGAATCGAGGCCGCCGGCATCGTTGAAGCCATCGGGCCGGAGGTGACGCATCTGCGCCCAGGCGACCGCGTCGCCTATGTCACCGGCGCTTATGGGGCCTATGCCCAGGAGCGCCTGCTGCCGGCCGACCTGGCGTTGAAACTGCCTGACAATGTCAGCGAACAAACCGCCGCGGCGCTGATCCTGAAGGGGCTGACCGCGCGCATGCTGCTGCATCGCGTCCATCCGATTTCGGCCGGCGACACCGTCCTGGTGCATGCGGCGGCCGGCGGAGTCGGGCGACTGCTGGTGCAATGGGCCCGCCATCTGGGCGCCACCGTCATCGGCACCGTCGGCTCCGAAGCCAAGGCCGAGGAAGCCACAAGCTGCGGCGCGCATCACACGATCCTTTACCGGCACGAGGACTTCGTCGCCCGCGTTCGCACCATCACCAACGGGTTCGGCGTGGACGTGGCGTACGACTCGGTGGGCCACGACACCTTCCAAGGATCCCTCGACTGCCTCGCCGTGCTTGGCCATCTGGTCAATTTCGGCCAGTCGTCCGGCCCAGTGGAGCCGTTCCGGATCGCCGCGCTGAGCGCGAAATCCAACAGCGTCTCCCGCCCGATGCTGTTCCATTACATTGCCAACCGAGCCGCCCTGGAAGACATGGCCGCCGGTTTCTTCGCGGCGTTGGCGGACGGCGTCCTGACACCTGGCGAGATCCAGACCTACGATCTGGCCGACGTGGCCTCGGCCCATCGCGACCTGGAGGCACGCCGCACCACCGGCGCGGTCGTGCTGCTGGCCTGACCGTTCCGGCAACACGCCGTCCGGTTGGTTCAGGTTCAATCGAACAGCGACAGATCGATCACGTCGCCCATCCGGTTGTAACCGATATCGCCGGGATGCAGGTGGTCGCCGCAGTCATACACGGGCAACATACGCGCCGGGTGGCTGGGATCACGCAGTTCCTGGTCAAAGTCGATCACCGCGTCGAAGGCCCCGCCGGTGCGGATCCACGCGTTCACCGCCTGGCGTTTGGCCTCGCCTTCCAACGTGTAGGCGCCCATCAGGAAAGTTTCGTTCTCGAACGGGCCCAATGTGCCACCGAAAATCTTGATCCCGCTGGCATGCGCGCGCAGGGCCATCTGCTTCAGGCCGGCGATCATGCCGTCGGCGGTCACGTTTTCCGACGCCAGGCCGCGCCGGTTGCGGATGTCGTTGATGCCGAGGACGACGATCGCATGCGTGACGGCCGGCATGGCGATGACGTCGCGTTCGAACCGGCGCACGCCGCAATGGCCGCGGATGTCGTTCAGAATGCGGTTGCCGCCGAGGCCCTGGTTCATCACGCCGAATTGCCGCCCGCCGCGCGCGATCAGGCGGCGTGCCAACTGGTCGGGCCAGCGGCAATAGGCATCATGGGTGGAGATGTTGCCGTCCGTGATGGAATCACCCACCGCGACGATGCCGCCGACATCTCGCCCCGCGATCACGTCGATCCCGGACAGGAAATACCAGTCATCCGTGATGCGGCTGGCGGGAATGGTTTCGTCACCGGTAAAATCGCCGGGCGGTGAGAAATAGTTGATCTGGCGCGCATAGCGCCCTGTGACCCCGAACGCCGGCGTGATTTCGCCCGGGACGTAGATGCTGACCGCCAGATCGGCCAGCGGCGCCACTTTCAGCGCCACCGGATCGCTGATCAGGAACGCCCCGGTCGGGATCACGGCCGAGGTCTCGCCGCCGAAGGTCAGCACCCGATCAGTGTCCGGCCGGATCGCAGTGCCGCCGCCTTGAGCACGCAAGGCGACATGCGCCGCCCCGATGGTCAGTTTGTCGTTGCCATGGGCGTTGGAAATCCGCACCCGGATCGTATCGCCGCCAATACTGATCCGCGGGAACATGCGGATGGTCGGGCTGCTCAGCGCCACACCGTCCGCCGGTGCGGGGGTGGAGGTCCAGGTGCCGACCCAATGATTGTTGTCGTTCATGTCCGTTTCCTTGTTGTCTTTTGGTCAATACTCAATGGGCGGGCCGATATAGGCCGAGGTCGGGCGGATCATGCGGCCGGTCTTCTGCTGTTCCAGCGCGTGCGCGATCCAGCCGACGCTGCGCCCTATGGCGAAGACCGGGGTGAACCCGTGGCGCGGAATGCCGACCGCATCCAGCAGCAGCGCCGCCATGATTTCTACATTCGCTGGCAGTTTCCGGCCGGGTTTGACGCGCTCGACGGCTTCGGCCACCGCGGCTTCCAGCTTCATCGCCAGCGACAGGCGGCCTGCCATCGGTCCCATCTGCCGTAGCGAGCGACGCATTGCCTCGGCGCGCGGATCGTTGCCGTGGAACACGCGGTGGCCGAAGCCCATGAGGCGCTCTCCGGCACGCAGCTTGGCTTCAAGCCATGCGGTCAGGTCGGGTTCGGTTTCCGCCGCGTCCAACAGGTCCAGGGTCGGGCCGGGGGCGCCGCCATGCAGAGGTCCGGTGAAGGCACACCAGGCGCCGACCACCGCGCAGGTGACGGACGCGCGGGTGGAGGCGATGACCCGGGCCGCGAAGCTGGACCCGCTGAGACCGCTTTCCGCCATGACGGTGAAATACGTGTCCAGCGCGGCAACCAGAGCCGGTTCGGCCGGCGCGTCGTTCAACATGCGCAGCACGTCGCCCGCCACAGACAGCGCGGGGTCCGGCGCGACCGGGGCCTGACCGCGTTCGGCGCGCAACAGAGCCGGGACGGCGACGGCGAACACCGATGCGAGTTCCGCGGGTGCCAGATCGTCGGACTGGGCCGCC
This sequence comes from Nitrosovibrio sp. Nv4, assembly GCA_943330455.2. Classification (GTDB taxonomy): domain Bacteria; phylum Pseudomonadota; class Alphaproteobacteria; order Acetobacterales; family Acetobacteraceae; genus Rhodopila. The sequence goes on from CALQHT020000075.1 coordinate 22,655, forward strand.
AAAGCGATCCTGATCCCCTCATACAAAGGGCGGCCCTTTGCCTGGTCGATCCAGGCTGGCATGCCGGCGTAGGCTGCCACACGTGCATCGCCGAGGGCGCGGTACATGGCGTTGCGGGTCAGGCCGGTGCCGACGAAATCTTCCCAGAGCAGGGCGACCAAGCCCTCGAACCCGTGGTCGGCGACGAGGGTCGGGATGTCGTGGCCGCGGACCCAGACCATGCCTCTGGCACGGTCGGTGTGGCTGAGGATTGTTTCGGCCGCGACGATGCCATCCAGGCCACTGGTCATGGTTTTGGTGTTCCTTTTGTGAGGGTGTGGGGGAGGGCGGGGCTTCCGCCCCGGA
>CALQHT020000076.1 GCA_943330455.2 Nitrosovibrio sp. Nv4
CGCACCCACGAAGCCGTCACGGCATTCATCCGGCCGGATCCGGCACTCCCGCCGGTCATCTTCCTTGTCCCTGAGCAATACCGGCCGAGGGTCAGGACACGAGCTTAAATTACGAACCCGGGTGTATCAAAGTCGTTGACACGTTCCGCTATGGCTGGCAAGACGCAACTCCACGGCACGGACGGCGGCACGTGCGCGGACCAGGCGATCGCGACCAGTGGCCAGGGCATCGAGTTGCTCCAACGCCTTGTCGGTATCGCCCTGGGCCTGCTTCAACAACGCCTGAGCCAGGCCCAGGGTGGGATCCGTCTCGCGTTGCCCCAACATGCGCGTGGCGGCGTTGACCTCGCCTCCCAGGATCAGCGTTTCCATGGCGAGAGGCAGCACCTTGTCGCGCACCGCCGAAGGATACGTAAAGGCCAGCGGTGCCGTGCTGGCGAGCAGCGCCGCGGCCTGCGGGGATCCTTCTTGCTGGTTGGCCAGCAAGATCCCCCGCCAGAACGATATCTCATCGATGCCGGACAGGCGCGGATCATTGATGGCGTTGGCTTGATCCAGGCGATTGGCGAGGATGGCGGCGATCGCAAACAGACCCTTGAAATCCGCAGAGGCGGCCTCGCGCGGATCCTGGCTGGCGGTGACTTCCAGCAATGCCATCGCCTCCGCGCCTAGGCCCCCGGCGATCATGGTTTCGGCAGCCGAGCGGCGCTTCGGACCACGGGCGAGCGGCGCCGCGATGGCGGCCTCCCGCACCTGGTGCTGGATCCGTTGCAGCAGCGCCTCTGTCGGCATCGCGGGGAACTGGAACCGGCGTGTCAGTCGGGCGGCCGCCAGCAGGGCGTCGGTCATGTAAGACGGCGAACTGAGCATCAAGCCCTGGGATCCGCCGGTCAGCAGGAAGCCGGTCGGGATGGTGCGAAACGATAGGATGTCCGACAACGGCTCGACCACCACCCCCAATTGGGTCGGGATCAGCGAGAACTCGGTGGTCCGCCGGCTGGTCACAACCGCCTGGTTGGCCTTGCGCTGGGTGCCGACCAACAATGTGCTGCCACTCTGCGGGTCCGCGAGGCTGATGACGTCGCTAGCGCTTTCCACCAGGAAGGTCATGCGGCCCTCGGCTACGACAGGCACGATGGCGTGGGGATCCTGCGGCGTCAGCGCGAGCGCGATCTTCCAGGCCTGAGGCGAACGGGAAACCGTAACGGACTTGCCTTCGGGCAACGGCACCCGGATCACGGCGCCGCCCGGGACAAGTTGCGTGCTGGCACCCGCGAACACCGGGTCGCCGCGCAGGGCGGCCAGATCGAGCAAGCGACGTTCGTCGAATACGATCCAGACTGCCGAACCACGGCGAAACACGGCTGCTCCGACCGAGGACGCGAACGGTACCATCACGCCCGGCCCCTCCAGTCCCGGAACCGCTGCCGTACGGCGCACGACCAGAGCGATCGGGCCGCTGGTCGGGACACGCGGGACCGCGGCGGCCTGCGGCTGGATGATCGGATCCGTTGAGCTCGGAGCTGTTGCCGGCGGTTCGGGTGGTTGGACGGAGGGTGTCGTCGAGAGAGCCGGATCGCGGGTCACCGCGACCACAGGCGCCGTCGCAATTGCTGGTACCGTGTGGTCCGTGCCACTCGAACCGTCCGGCGGATGCCGCCCTGGTTCCGGAGCGGTTGATACCGTTGGTGTGTCCGAGGCTACCGCGGGGATTATTGGAGGTGATCCGGCTTGGCTTGGTTCGGGAGTGCGAGCCGGCGGTTGGACCGTTGCGGGTCCGCCGGTGGGCTGAGCCGGTGATGCGGCCGGTGGGGCACCCAATACAGGACCTGGTTGAGGCGTTCCCGGTGTCCCAGGGCCTGCTCGGGTACTCCGGGGCGTAATCACCGGTGGTTCGGCTGTTCGTGGCGGGATGGGCAATGCCGTTGCACGCTGGATCGGCGGCAGGCCGGGGGTTTGTGGTGAGGTCCGGGTGCTTTGCTGTGACGGGGTTGCCTTGGGGTCCGCCGACGGTGCCGCGAGGGCGGGCATCGGTCTTGGACCAGCCGACTGGGACGTTTCCGGTGCGACAGGATCGACGATGTCGATGACGACGCGGTTGCCGAGACGTGTCTGACGCAAGGTCGTGCCGGCATTGACCGAGAATGTTGCCACTGCCGCCGCGGTGGTCAGACGCGTCACATTGCGCGGCACGGATTGCTGGCTATCCAGGCGGAAATCGTCCTGAAAGCGCACAACAATCGTGTCGCCATCACGGGTTAACGTGTAGCGCGCCTTGGGAGGCGCGTCGAAGACGATGCGTCCATAGCCTGGGTGATTGCCGGTTCGGATTGGCACCACGGTGCTATCGGGAGCGGATGCCTGCGCCATCGTCAGAAGCAGCGCCAACGCCCGTGCGGCGTGGGTCCACCGAGGCTGGCTGCCGGTCAGCCGTGCCAATCGAACGGTCACGCCAGCCGGCCGAAACACAGACTCGTCAGGAGACGATCGGCCGGCCAGTATCTCTTGGATTTTGCGCGCCGCCGAATGCCGTCGCCCGCGGGCAACCCTGCGCGCATACCAGTCGACGACACGGTCGACTGGTATCACCATGCGAAATCTAGCATGCAGCCGCATTTTTCGGGCTCCACGTCCATGTCCGACCGAGGGGTAACGGCAGCCTCCCCCGTGTTGGGTGGTTAGCGATACGCCGGTCAGTCAAAGCTCGCCAATAGCTTGTCGATGTCGGACTGGTCCATCGCATGCGCGGGCAGTTGCGGTCCGTTCAACAGGTCATCCTCACTGGTGGGAACCGGATTGGCCTCCGACGCCGCGGCCGAGACATTGATGTGAGACCCGAATGTCGCGACGATCTGGGCAACCTTGGCCTCAATGGCCTTCAGGGTTGTCACCACTTTGGTGATGCGTTGTCCGGTGATGTCCTGAAAACTGCAAGCTTCATAGATCTGCGTCGTCGCGGCTTGGAGCTTCATGGACGCTTCACCGGTGACGCTGTTGGCCACCGCATCCAGGGTCTCGCAGCTCTCCAGGATGTGGTGCGTGGCCGATGCGGTATGAGCGACGATCGCGTCCAGTTCATCCGTTGCGAATGGGATGTCACGCTCCTTGATGTCATCGACCCGCAAAGCGGCGATCTCGGCCTTGGCGCTGGCGATGGTGCGGCCCAGCTCCTCGACTTCGGTCAGCAGGGACGTTTCCTTGGCGGACAGATCGCCGCTCATTGTTGTCAACACGGCGCGTACAACCTCCGCAATGGCATCCGTATCCTGAGCCGGCTGGCGGTTCCGGACATCCGCCAACCGTTCGGCCAGCGCGTCTTCGCCTGCACTGCCTGATTTCGTCCTGGTCTGGTACCGTCCAGCCTCATGCATGGCCCAACACCTTCTCGATCTTGTCTTTCAGAGTCTCGGCGTTGAATGGCTTGACGATGTAGTTCGACACGCCGGCCTGCTTGGCGGCCACCACGTTCTCGGTCTTGCTTTCGGCCGTGATCATGATGAATGGCATCTGCTTCAGTTTGGCATCGGCCCGGACCTCCTGGAGCAGTTGCAGGCCAGTCATCGGCGCCATGTTCCAATCGCTGATCACCAAACCGAAATTGCCGGACCGCAGTTTGGACAGAGCCTCTGCCCCGTCCGTTGCTTCCTCCACATTGTTGAACTCGATCTGCTTCAGCAGATTGCGGATGATCCGCAGCATGGTCTTGTAGTCGTCCACGATCAGAACGTTCATGGATTTGTCGATTGCCATCTCTCATTACCCTTTCACTTGGTGATGTACGGTGTTCAGCCACCCGCGGTCGCTGGCCTGGCAGGTTCGGCACGTGGGCGGGGCGGGGCGCTTGATCCGGCGGCGGGCCCGTTGGGTGCCGCGCTGGTCGCTCCGGTCGGAGTGCCCGGGTCACGCTGGGTACGCAGCTTCGCCAACTCGGAAGTCAGATCGCGGGCCTTGTCGGGATTCATCGCCGACAGGATCAAGGCCGCCTTACCGTCCTTCATTCTGTCCATGACCTGCAACAGAACCGGCATCTGCAGGTCGTTGAAGATCGTGGCGGCGTCACGCGGCTTCATGGTCTCATACAAGCGGACCAGGCCCTGCCAACTGGCGTCGTCGCGCTGCTGGCGAGCGGTCTCCAGAGTTTCCAGCCGTTTCTGCAACCCCTGCAATTCGGCTACCCGCGCGGACAGCTTCTGTTCGGCGGCGGCCAGCATGGACTCGCGAGACATCACGGTCTGCTCGCGAGAATCCAGTTGTTGACGGCGCTCCCGCAACTCCAACAGCACCGCTCGCTCGCTTTCGGGTATTACGGGAACCGGTGGCGGCGCCGGCGGTGCGTCCGGTGCGGCAGAACCAGTGGATTGTACGTCCCCGGACTTGATCGGGCCGGTTCCATGCGTGCTAGCGGCGGGTGCCGGAGCGCTCGCCGCCGGCGCTGAAGCCATGGCCGTACGCACCAGCGAGACCGATTTCATCGCGAGCAGTCCGCCCAACAGCGCAATCGTCATCGGAAGCAACCGCGGCGCGCCGATATGGATCTTCATCGTGCCATCCTCAGGGCCTTCAGCAAGTCCCGCTCCGCCTGGCTGCGGACCCGTGGTTCAACCGGGTCCGGCCGCGACGCCTCAGGTGTATCGGCCGCGGCCGGGAGGAACAGCGACGATGCGTGCGGCGAGCCGGTATCCGCCACCAGTGGACGGGAGGAACGGACGAGGGTGTCCATCCGGTCGGCCAGGCGCTCGCCGCGCTCCATCAGGAACGCCAGGTCGTCCTTCAGCGCGATCGCCGCCTCGGCCTGACGGGCAATCTGTCGCCCGGCGCCATCGGCGGTCGCGCGCAGCCGCTCAATGCCGTTCTCCGCCTGCGTCGTGCTGGCGTTGAAGCCCGCGACCAACGCTTCCAAGGTCGCGCGGTCACGCTTCAGCACACCCAAAGCGCGCTCCAACCGCACTGCATGAAACAGTGTAGCCGCCAGCATCGCGACGAGAATGAGTTCGATAATCCATTCCATGACAAACATTCTGCGCCGAGGTCGTTAACAACAGCTTAGCGGAATCATGATCGGTCTCCGGCCTGCACGCGCGGCACTTCGCGCTCGATCCGAACGGCGACGTGGCTCTTGCGGCGGCCGACCCGACCCTCGAACAGAACGACGGAGCCGCAGCGGATCTGTACCGGTGCGCCAGGGCCGGTGTTCAGGACGATCCGCATGCCGGGTTGCAACGCGACGATATCGCCCAGTCGCAAGGTCTGTTCGTCCAGCACGACGTCCAACTCGACGTCGGTGTTCCATAGTTCCTCTGCCAAATGGGTTTCCCAGATGGAATCGCGGCCGAACTTCTCACCCATGAACTACTGCAACAGCAGCTCGCGCACCGGCTCCAGAGTTGCATAGGGCAGCAACAGTTCCAGCTTGCCGCCGCGGTCTTCCATGTCGATGCGCAGCCGGGCCAGCACCGCGGCATTCGACAGGCGGCTGATGGTGGCAAAGCGGGGATTCACTTCCAACCGCTCGAACCGGAAGGTGACCGGGCAAAGCGGATCGAAACTCGCTGATAGATCGGCGAGCACCACCTGGATCAGGCGCTCCACCAAGGTGCGTTCGATCGTCGTGTAAGGCCGGCCCTCGATCCGCATCGCCGCGGTGCCGCGCCGACCGCCTAACAGCACGTCGACGATCGAGTAGATCATCGCGCTGTCGACGACCATCAATCCGTAGTTGTCCCACTCCTCCGCCTTGAAAACGGCCAGCATCGCGGGCAGCGGGATGGAGTTCAGATAATCGCCGAAGCGCAGACTCAGGATATTGTCGATCCCGACTTCGACGTTGTCCGAGGTAAAGTTACGCAAGCTGGTCGACATGATACGAACCAGCCGATCAAAGACGATCTCCAGCATCGGCAGACGCTCGTATGAAACGAGGCCGGAGCTGATGATCTTCTGCATCCCGGTGCGGGCTTCGCCGCCCGCGGGACCGTCGTCAAAGCCAAGCAGGCTGTCGATTTCCGCCTGATTGAGCACGCGGGCGGGAAGCGCGGGCGTTCCGCCGTCCTCGCCCGGTTCGGTCTCCGCACCCCAGGCGGCGGCGAGTTCCTCCTCGGACTGCTCCTCGGATCCGCTCATTGGATCAGCATCTGTGTGAAGAGGACGTCGCTGACCTTGGCCGGTGCGGCGGCGGTGTTGGCGCGGGCGATCAGTTCCTCTCGCAGGCGATAGGTGCCGGCGGAGCCACGCAGCTCGTCGGGCCGCATTTCCCGCATATAGGTCTGCATCATGTCCTGCAGCCGCGGCATCACCGCGCGCACCTTCTCGACATCGTCCGGTTTGGGAACCTCCAGGCGTGCAACGATCTTGATGTAACTCGGCCGTTGCGGGTTGCCGTTGAGGTTGGCGACGAGTTCGGGCAGGTCGATGTAGCTGGGCGGCACCGGCTTCGCCACGACGTCCTTATGCGGATCCTCGTGCTTCATGCCGAGCAGGCCGGGCAGGATGCCGGTGAACCAGAGGCCGGCGCCGATGCCGAGTAGCAGGACGACCCCACCAACCAGAATCAGCAGCTTTCCCTTGCCGGATTTCTTTTCCGGGGTGGCATCCCCGTCAGCGGCGGGGGTTTCGGTGGCGGGCGGTGCCGAGCTCATGGGGTGGAACGTGACAGGGGTGTGTTAACGAAGGGTTTGTGCTCCGGGATGAATCTGCATACCGGGCAAATTATGCCGGGGCGCTCCGTGTGGGTGTGACCCAGCAAATGACAGGCAGTGCGCGGTTAGAGGCCGGGTTGAGCCGCGGTTTGGCGGGTCCACCCGACTGGCACGCGGGTTGCGGTGTCCTGGTCGAAGCGCAACCGACCGGACCCGATGACCATGGATATTCCAAGCTCAATTGCCGCCTCTCGCCTTATCGCGCAGGAGCGGGCCATCGAAGTGACCGCTGGGAACCTTGCGAACGCCAACACGCCTGGTTTTCGCACGGTTCGCCTGCATTTCAGCGATTGGCTGAGCCGGCAGACCAACGCGGACGTGCCGCCGGGCGGTCGCATCGTCGCCTATACGCAGGACCGGGCGACCTGGAGGGAAACCCAGCCCGGCAGCCTGACCACCACCGGCAACCCATTCGATCTGGCGCTGACCGGGGATGGCTACTTCACGGTGGACACCAAGCGCGGGCCAAGGTTGACGCGCGACGGGCGGTTTACGCCATCGGTCGATGGGCGGCTGACCGATGCGTCGGGGAATCCGGTGCTGGACAGTGGCGGGCGGCCGATCCAACTCGCGCCCAACGATACCAATGTCAGCATCGCCGGCGACGGTACAATTTCCGGCATCAACGGCCAGATCGGCAAGATCGGGGTCGTGAAGCCGGACGACCCAATGCAGCTCAAGGCCGAGGGCGGCACCTTGTTCGAGTCACGGTCCCCGACGTCCCCTGTCGTCGCGCCGGGAGTGGTTCAGGGGATGGTCGAAGGCTCCAACGTGCAGCCGGTCCTCGAACTGACCCGAATGATGAACGAACATCGCCAGTTCGAGTTCGTTACGCAGTTCATCCAGTCCGAGGCGGATCGGCAGAAGAGCGCGATCGACAAGATCCTCAGCCCGAACAACCGCTGATCCCGATAATTCGTAACTGCCCAGGTAGGCCCAGCGAATGAGGTCTGTGGACGTGTTGGTACCGAAAATGCCCGATCAATGGCCCTCAGCGTGCCCACAGACCTCATTCGCAGTGCCTACCTGGGCACGCCAGCGGGGTACCTGGGCTGTTACGATAATTCTTAAGAAAGGACACCGATGCGCTCGCTCGATATCGCCGGCACCGGGATGCAGGCCCAGCAGACCAACGTCGAAGTCATTTCCAACAACCTCGCGAACATGACCACCACCGGCTACAAGCGTCGGCGGGCGGAGTTCCAGGACCTGATCTATCAGAACCTGCGCCGCGTAGGATCGAACAGTTCCGATACCGGCAGCGTGGTGCCGGCGGGGGCACAGGTCGGCCTGGGTGTGAAGACCGCGGCGATCTACCGGATCAACGAGCAGGGGAACCTGCAACAGACGTCCAACACACTGGACATGGCCATTCAGGGCAATGGCTACTTCCAGGTGACCTTACCGAGCGGCGATACTGCCTTCACGCGCGATGGCACGTTCGGCCTGTCGCCGGATGGCACGATCGTGACGGCCGATGGCTATACGGTGCAGCCGGGCCTGCAGATTCCGCCTGGCGCGACGGGTGTCACGGTCAATACCTCCGGTCAGGTACAGGTGACGCTCAGCGGGCAGACCGCGCCGGCGACCATCGGACAGTTCCAGTTGGCGGTCTTCCCCAACGAAGCCGGGCTGGAAGCGCAGGGCGACAATCTGTTCATTCAATCCGCCGCTTCGGGTGCGCCGGTGGCCGGCAACCCGGCCTCCGCCGGCTTCGGGTCAGTGATGCAGGGCTTCATCGAGACGTCCAACGTCAACGTCGTCAGCGAGATCACCAACCTGATCTCGGCCCAGCGCGCGTACGAGATGAACAGCCGGGTCATCACGACCAGTGACGACATGCTGTCCACCCTGACCAACCTGCGGTAACGCCGATGCGACGCTTTCCCCTGATCGCCTTGGTGTGCGCAACCTTGCCCGCCCATATCCTGTCTACCGAGGCCGCGACGCTGCGCCCCGTCGCCACATTGTCCGGCCCCAATGTCTTTTTGCGCGATCTGTTCGACGGCGCGGGCCAGCACGCCGACCGGCTGCTTGGCCCCGGCCCCGGCCCCGGCGGGCGCTACATCGTCGAATCCGCGCAGCTCGGCGCGATCGCCCGTCAGTTTAGCGTGGATTGGCGTCCGGCCTCCAGCGGCGACAGAGTCATGGTGGAATGGCCGGGTCGCCCCATGCGGCGAGAGGACGCGCTGGATGCTGTCCGCGCCGCGCTGATCGCCAACGGTGCGACGCGGGATTGCCTGATCGAGATGACCGGGTTCACACCGCCGATCGTCCCGTTGCATGCCTCGCCTCAACCGCTGGTCGCCCAGTTGGACTACAACAGCGGCACGGGACGTTTCACCGCGATCCTGTCCGTGACCGGCGAGGGTATGGAGACGATCACAACCCGGATCGCCGGACAGGTGGACGAGACGGTCGAACTGCCGGTGCCCACCATTCGCCTGAACGCGGGGACGGTCTTGCGACCGGAAGACGTCCATCTCGCCCGGGTCAGCACCACGCTCGTGCGGTCCGAGGTGGCGCGCACTCTGCGGGAGGCGGTAGGGTTGCAACTGAAACGTCAGGCTCAGGCGGGACAGCCGCTTCCGGCGGCGGACCTGATCCGACCGGCTGTAGTGCAGCGTGACACTCTGGTGCGGATGCAGCTCGAAACGCGAGGACTGTCGCTGTCGGGACAGGGTGTCGCGCTGGAGTCCGGTGCGACCGGGGAGCGGATCCGAGTTCGCAACAACAGCTCCCGCGCCGTGCTGGAAGCCGAGGTCATTGGACCGGGGGAAGTCCGCGTCGCCCCTGACACTGTTCCGATCCAGCAGGCCGGACGCTTTGGCCAGACGGTGCCGCGATGAAGACCGTCGCGACCATTCCCACGGGCCTCCTGGCCATGTCGCTGGTGTTGAGTGGCTGCGGCTCGCTGACTCGATTGTCCGAGGTCGGGCGTCCGCCAACAATGACGCAAACAGCCGATCCAACCAAGGACCCGACCTGGCGCCCGGTCACCATGCCGATGCCGGCGCGCGAGGCAACGCCGAATGAGGCAAATTCGCTCTGGCGGTCAGGGTCTCGCGCCTTCTTCAAGGGTCAGCGCGCGGCTCAGGTGGGCGATATCGTCACCGTCCTGGTGGACATGAACGATAACGCGAACCTGAAGAACGTTACCGCTGCCACGCGCGGCAGTTCCGAGACCGGTGGGATGCCGCAGTTCTTCGGAATGGAAACCCTGCTGCCCAAGACCATCGCCGATCCGGCCAAGCTGCTGTCGGTGAGCAGCACCAACAACAACACGGGGAACGGCCAGATTCAACGGAATGAGGCGGTGACCCTGAAGCTGGCCGGGGTCGTCACCCAGGTCCTTCCCAACGGCAACCTCGTCGTGGCGGCTCGGCAGGAATTCCGGGTGAACCACGAATTGCGGGAACTGCAGGTGACGGGGGTGATCCGGCCGCAGGATATCGCGTCGAACAACACCGTGAAGCATGACCGGATGGCGGAGGCGCGGATCGCCTATGGCGGGCGCGGTCAACTGACCGAGGTACAGTCGGCGCGCTGGGGCCAGCAATTGATGGATATCCTGTTGCCGTGGTGAGCAGCCCAAGGGAGCAGTCCAGGGAGCAGTCCAGGGAGCAGCCTTGACACACAAGGCCACCTGTTCGTTCATCCCGCCAGCAGAGGACGGGTGGGGAGGCGATGGGCCAGAAAAGCAAGCAATTCGGCAGTTTTCGAGAATCTGTCGCCGACATACCGGACGGCAGCACGATCGGCTTCGGCGGTTTCGCCATGCCCGGAGTGCCGTTCAATCTGATCAAGGCGCTGATGGAACAGGGCGCCAAGCGCCTGACCCTGGTCGGCAACACCACCGGTGGCGCTCAGCAACCGCGCATGCCCGACATGGGCATGCTGGTGGAAAACGGCCAGGTCGCCAAGGTGATCTGCGCCTTTACCGCCGCGACCCGTCCCACCGACGTCCTGCCCTTCACCAAGTATTACGAATCCGGGGAGGTCGAAGCCGAACTGGTTCCTCAGGGCACCCTGGCCGAACGCATGCGCTCGGCCGGCGCGGGCGTTCCCGCCTTCTACACCCCCACCGCGGTCGGCACCGAGTTGGCGGAAGGTCGCGAAACCCGTGTCATCAACGGCCGCGAGTATCTGTTGGAATATGCGCTGAAGCTCGATTACGCGTTCATCCGCGCTCGCACGGCGGACAGCTTCGGCAACCTGCGCTTCCACCGCGCCCAACGGAACTTCTGCCCGGTGATGGCCACCGCCGCGACCTGCACCATTGTGGAGGTGGATGAACCTATCCTGCCCGCCGGCGCCATCGACCCAGATGACGTCCACACGTCCGGCATCTTCGTGCATCGCCTGATCCAGGTGCCGGCGGAACCTGATGGACTATGGCCCACCAAGCGGCAGGAGCGCCGGCGATGAGCGAGACCAAAGGCCTGACCCGCCAGCAGATGGCGGACCGGATGGCGTTGGAATTCCAGGATGGCTGGATCGTCAACTTGGGCGTTGGCATCCCGACCATGTGCTCCAACACCGATACCGGCGACCGGGATTTCACCTATCACTCTGAAAACGGCGTCATCGGCTATGGCGGCGTGGCGAGTCCGGAGGAGGAAGACCTGCTTCTGGTAAACGCCGGTGGGCAGAACGTGACGTTGAAGCCAGGTGCCTCGGTCGTGCACCACGCGGACAGTTTCGCGATCATCCGTGGCGGCCATATCGATGTGACCGTGATGGGCGCCTATCAGGTCTCGATGACCGGCGATTTCGCCAACTGGAAGCTGAAGGGCCAGAAGGGCGGCGGCATCGGTGGGGCGATGGACCTGGCTGCCTGCGCCAAGCGGGTCTTCATCATTCTGGAGCATGTGACACGGGCTGGTGGGCCTCGTCTGGTTACCGCCTGCGACCTGCCGGTGACGGCGCGCGGCGTGGTCAAGCTCGTCTCCACCAATTACGGCCTGTTCGAGCCGACCGGTGACGGCTTCCTGCTGCGGGAAATCGCCCCCGGTCTGACGGTGGACGAAATCCGCGCGACCACAGGCGGCAAGCTGACCGTGGCGGATGGGTTGAAGACGGTGCAATTGTCCCGTTGATCGGGGTGGCCGTCCTGCGCCAAGGGAGATGCGGTGTCCGGGGGTGACGGCACGATCTTCGCGCTCGCATCCGGCGCGGGGTTGGCCGCCATCGCGGTGATGCGGCTCAGCGGGTCCGAGAGTGGTGCTGTGTTGGCAGCCTTATGCGGCGGCCCGTTGCCCGCAACCCGCGTAGCGACGCTGCGCCGGCTGTGGAACCACGACGGAGACATGCTGGATCAGGCCGTGGTGCTCTGGCTGCCAGGACCGAACACCTACACAGGGGAGGATTCGGCCGAATTGCACCTCCATGGCGGCCGAGCGGTGACCGAGGCGGTCGCGGAGACCCTGGTGACCCTCGGTATCCGCCCGGCTGAACCGGGAGAGTTTACCCGGCGGGCATTCTTGAACGGCAAACTGGACCTGGTGCAGGCCGAGGCGGTGCATGATCTGGTGTCGGCGGAAACCGATGCCCAGCGGCGGCAGGCCTTGCGGCAATTGAACGGTGCGTTGGGCGACCTATACCGGGATTGGTCCGATCGGTTGCGAACGGTCCTGGCGCAACAGGAAGCGCTGATCGATTTCCCGGATGAGGATCTGCCCCCCGACGTCGAAGCGGCACTGCTTGCGACGATGGCGGAGTTGGCCACGGCCATCGGGGCGCATTTGAACGACGATCGGCGTGGCGAAAAGCTGCGGGACGGGTTGTTCTTCGCCATCTCGGGTCCGCCCAATGTCGGCAAGTCGTCCTTGATGAACGCGCTGGCCGACCGCGATGTTGCCATCGTCTCGCCGATTCCAGGCACTACGCGTGACGTGCTGGAAGCCAGGGTCGTGCTGGGCGGGGTGCCGGTCACAATGGTGGATACCGCGGGTTTGCGCGATGCCGAGGACGCCATTGAGGCAGAGGGTGTGCGCCGCGGGCAAGCCCGCACCCGCGATGCGGACCTGGTTATTCATGTTGCCCAGGCCGGATCGCCCTGGCCGGATATCCCGATGGACAGAACCAATCTGCTGGTCGCCAACAAGAGCGACCTCGGCGGCCCGGGACCGGTAGGCGCACTGCGCGTCAGCGCGTTGACCGGGCAGGGATTGGACGAGTTGCGCGGTGTTCTGTCGGCGCGTGCGCGCGCCATGACCGAGACCGCCGGCGCTCCACCCCTGACCCGCCAACGGCACCGTGCCGCGCTGGAATCCGCCTTGCTCCACATTCAGGCAGCCCAGGCCGTGGACCTTCCCGAACTTCGGGGCGAGGATCTTCGTCTCGCCCTCCGCGCGCTCGGTCGCATCACCGGGCATGTGGGCGTGGAGGATATCCTGGACACGCTGTTTTCCCAGTTTTGCATCGGAAAATAGCGCGCCGGCAGAAGCGTGGAGGGAAGGATACGATCGGATTGAGGGTGATGGACCGAACGGCGGTTTCCAAGGCCAATTCTCTGGGTGTCGGGTCTGCACAACGCTTGCTCCGGACCCGACAGTCATGTAACCCGGAATTGAAAGCCTTGAAGGTGACGGGCACGTTGTGCAGACATGCGCACCGACCTCGATACAGACAGGGATGGTGGGATCCGGGGAACTTCGGCGGCTGATCGGCCGGCGATAGAGTGGTTCCGCCGGAAGCAGGGGGACGCATTCACGCGGGTGCGTGAATGCGTCAGGATCACTCAGGGAGGCAGGAAGCAACCATGGATCGTCGTAAATTCGTTTCGAGTGCTGGCGTGGGAGCGGTCGCCGCCGCGGCTTTGGCGACGCCAGCCATCGCGCAGTCGATGCCGGAAGTGAAATGGCGCTTGACCTCAAGCTTTCCGAAGTCGCTCGACCTGCTTTGGGGCGGCGCGGAGTTGTTCGCCAAGCTGATTGGTGAGATGTCGGACAACAAATTTCAGATCCGCACCTTCGCCGCCGGTGAAATCGTTCCGGCGCTGCAGGTGGCCGACGCGGTGCAGAATGGCACGGTGGAAGCCGGGCAAACCGCCGCCTACTACTATTTCGGCAAGGACCCGTCCTTCGTGTTCGAGACCGGGCTCCCGTTCAGCATGAACCAGCGCCAGTATATGGCGTGGCTGATTGGTGGTGGTCATGACCTGATCCAGGAATTCTACAAGCCCTACGGCATCACCAGCTTCACCTTCGGGGGCACGGGCGCCCAGATGGGCGGTTGGTTCCGTAAGGAAATCAATACGCTCGACGATCTGAAGGGCCTGAAGTTCCGCGTCGGCGGGTTTGCCGGCCAGATCCTGGCGAATCTTGGTGTTGTTCCGCAGCAGATCGCCGGCGGCGATATCTATCCGGCGCTCGAAAAAGGCACCATCGACGCGACTGAGTGGGTCGGCCCCTACGACGACGAGAAGCTCGGCTTTCAGAAGGTCGCGAAGTACTACTACTACCCGGGTTGGTGGGAAGGCGCCTCGTGGGGATCCCTCTACATCGGCACGAAGGCGTGGGAAGCCCTGCCACCGAACTACAAGAAGATGGTTGCGGTTGCGTCCGACTCGGTTTCGCAGTGGATGGTGTCTCGCTACGACGCTGGAAACCCCGCCGCGCTGAAGCGTCTGGTCGCTGGCGGCACGGTTCTGAAGGCCTTTCCGCGCGCGGTGCTGGAGCCCTGCTTCGATGCCTGCTGGAAATACTACGATGAGGTCGCGGCGAAGAACCCCGGCTTCAAGAAGCTCCTCGACAGTCTGGCGCCGTTCCGCGCCGACCAGAACCTGTGGTTCCGCGTGGCCGAATACAACTTCGACAGCTTCAACTTCTCGATGTCCGCAAAGGGTCGCTGATCACCGGCGCCTGATCCCAACAAAGAAAAGGCCCCGCCAGGTGACTGGCGGGGCCTTTTTCGATGGGGCAGAGCCGGATCAGTTCGGCTTCTGCCCTGGCATGAGCACTGGCGGGGGATCTCCTGGCAGATCCGGCGACTCTAGCTCGATCTTTACCGTGTTGGGGTCGACCGTGGACGGGGCGTCCAGGAAACCGGTGACCAGGATCGGGAAGGCGATCACCAGCAGAACCATCACCAACTGCAACAGCACCCAGGGGATGGAGCCCCAGTAGATAATCGAGCTGGGAATCTCCTTCGGCGTCACGCTGCGCAGGTAAAACAGCGCGAACCCGAACGGTGGATGCATGAACGAGGTCTGCATGTTCACGCACAGGATCACGCCGAACCAGATCAGCGCAGCATCGGCGCCCACCACCGGAGCCAGCAGCTTCTGCGCCACCGGGGCCAGCATCGGGACGATGATGAAGGCGATCTCGAAGAAGTCCAGGAAGAACGCCAGGAAAAAGACGAACAGATTGACGACGATCAGGAAGCCCCAGACCCCACCAGGGAGCCCGGTCAGCAGGTGCTCGACCCACTTGTTGCCGTCTACACCGGCGAAGGTGACGGAAAAGCAGGTGGCGCCGACGACGATGAATGCGACCATCGACGTGATGCGCATCGTCGATTCAAACGCTTGCTTGATGAGGCCGCGCTGCTCCCGATCCTGCCAGGCCCGCCAGCACAACCAGATGATCGCCATGAAGGCGACGGTGAAAGCACACTTGAAAGCGACCGACTTGAACGCGACGGCGCCAATAGCCGTTCCGATAAGACTGGCCGCGACGCCGGCCCCGAAAACGGATTTGTCCGTGCCGGTAAGCGCGGTGTTGCGGACGACGGCCAGCACGATGGCGCCGATCGCACCCATGGCGCCGGCTTCGGTGGGTGTCGCCAGGCCCATCATGATGGTGCCGAGCACGAGGAAGATGAGGATGGCGGCGGGGATGATACCCCACATGCACTTGATGATCAGCGCTCGTCCATGCAGCGACCGCGGCACGGGTGGCACGGCCTCGGGCCGGACGATCGAGAGATAGAACGTGTAGCCGGCAAACAGCGCGATCTGGATCAGGGAGGGTCCCCACGCGCCCAGGTACATATCGCCAACCGACCGGCCCAACTGGTCGGCAAGAACCACCAGAACCAGGGATGGCGGCACGAGCTGGGTGATGGTGCCGGACGCGGCCAGCACGCCGGTCGCGTATTTCATGTCATATTTATAGCGCATCATGATCGGCATGGTGATCAGAGCCATGGCGATGACCTGTGCCGCCACGGTGCCGGTGATCGCGCCGAGGATGAATCCCACGATGATGACGGAGTAGCCGAGGCCTCCGCGCACTGGGCCGAAAAGCTGGCCCATGGAGTCGAGCATATCCTCCGCGAGACCGCATTTCTCCAGGATGGCGCCCATGAAGGTGAAGAATGGGATCGCCAGAAGCAAGTCGTTTGACAGGATGGACCCGAAAATTCGTCCCGGGATGGCTTGCAGGAAGTCGAACGTGAAGAACCCATGCTCGATCGAGATGAAGCCGAAGAAAAGACCGACGGCCGCCAGGGAGAAACTGACCGGGAAGCCGACCAGCATGAACACGACCAGGCCCGCGAACATCAGCGGCGGCATCCACTCCAACGGGATCATTGCACGGGCCTCTCGTAATGTGCCTCAAGATCGGGGATTGAGTGGCCGTTCAGCGACGCAACTCGTTTGATGAGCTCCGACAGGCCTTGGAGTGTCAGCAGGAAAAAGCCGAGCGGAAGGACGAACTTGATGGGCCAGCGGATCAGACCGCCGGCGTTGGAGGAGTGTTCGAATATTTCGACCGACTGGATGAAGAAGGGCCAGCTCAGCCAGCCGACGACGATGCAAGCCGGCAGCATGAAGAAGATGATGCCCAACACGTCCACCCAAAGCTGCTGGCGTGGCGACATCAGCATGTAACAGATGTCGACCCGCACATGCTCGTTCTTCTTCAGGGTGTAGGAAGCACCCAACATGACGATGACGGCGAACATGTACCATTGCAGCTCCAGCCACGAATTGGAGCTGATGTCGTAAGCATAACGGATCATGGCATTGGCGGCGCTGACGACACAGGCCCATAAGACGAGCCAGTCGCAGAGGCGGCCGATTTTTTCGTTCATCACATCGATGGCGTGACTAAAGCGGAGTAGCGGTTCCATATACGAGACGTTCCCTGGGGCCGGCGAAGGTGTGAATTTTCTTGCGCCACTCGCCGCCGTGGGTCAACCGCGCGCGAGACGATTTTCACTTTTTTTTGCCGCGATGTGCTGCTTCTTACGTCAGGCGCGCATACGTATGCCCACACAGATGGCGGAAGCCTGCAACCTGGACATTGATCTGGCAGAGGCGATGCCTGGTCTTGCGTCGGCCATCTTCGCCCGCTATGTGGGACGCATGGCCCAGACGCAAACCCGTCCTGCCTCACGATTTTGGTACCGCTGGTATTACAGACCGGCGGACTAGGATCGTGCTCAGTTAAGCAAGTTCCCGAAGCCGCCCCGCCAGGCGGCTTTCGTGTTTTTCTCCCTACCTCGACGAATGACTCGCCATCGGTGGAGCGGCCTCCGGATCAAGAAGGAGGTTCGCATGTACACGACAGGTTTCGATTTCGACGTGATCACCGGCCCATCCATCCCGCGCAATGAAAGCGGCGTCGCAGAGAACGCCGATACCAGGGTGGAACCCGCTACTGCCGAGCGGTCGGTCGGTGATGAGGGGGGTCTTCAGCGATGACCTGGTCGCCGACAAGCTGGAGGACCCGGCCGGTCCGTCAGATGCCCGCATATCCCGATCCGGCGGCGTTGTCCGCGGTCGGCGAGCGGCTTACCGAAATGCCACCGCTGATTTTTGCCCATGAGGCCCGATCCCTTAAGGCCGACCTTGCGCGCGTAACGCAGGGGCAGGCCTTCCTGCTGCAAGGGGGAGACTGCGCTGAATCATTCGCCGGGTTCCATGCAACCGCTATTCGCGACACCGTCAGGGTATTGCTGCAAATGGCGGCCGCGTTGAGCTACGCCGCGGGCACGCCGGTGGTGAAGGTTACGCGGATGGCGGGGCAGTTCGCCAAGCCGCGCTCATCGGATACCGAGACCGTCGGCGGTGTGACATTGCCGTCCTATCGCGGTGATATCATCAATGATGCCGCATTCGTCGAGGCGTCGCGTGTGCCGGATCCTGAACGGATGGCGCGTGCCTACAACCAATCGGCGATAACGCTGAACCTGCTGCGCGGGCTGACGCAGGGCGGTTTCGCCGATCTGAACCTCGTGCGGCAGTGGAACCAGGACCTGATCGAAAATCCGCCGATTGGCGCGCGATACATGGACATGTGCCAGCGGATCGAGGAATCCCTGGCCTTCATGTCTGCTTGTGGTCTCGATACGATGCGCACGCCGGCGCTGCGAGGCACAACGCTCTACACCAGCCATGAGGCCTTGCTGCTGCCCTATGAGGAAGCCCTGACCCATCAGGATGCGGCGACTGGGGAATGGTATGGGTGTTCGGGGCATTTTCTGTGGATCGGCGACCGCACGCGGCAGGCCGACCACGCGCATGTGGAATTCCTGCGCGGGGTCGCGAACCCGTTGGCCATGAAATGCGGGCCGTCGTTGATGGCGGATGATTTGCTCCGGCTGCTGGACATCCTGAACCCCAACAATCAACCCGGTCGCATGACCTTGATCGTGCGGATGGGAGCCGACGGGCTGGGCGAGGGATTGCCGCCTCTGATCCAGGCCATTCAAAGAGAGGGACGCAGCGTCGGTTGGTGTTGCGATCCCATGCACGGCAATACGATTTCTACTCAATCCGGCCGGAAGACACGCCCGTTCGACCTGATCTCAAGGGAAGTGCGGACCTTCTTCGACGTTCACGCTGCCGAGGGCACTCATGCCGGAGGTCTGCATCTCGAAATGACCGGCAAGCAGGTGACCGAATGCATCGGCGGCAGTGGTGGGCTGGATGAAGCGGGATTGGCGGAATGTTATGAGACCACGTGCGATCCCAGACTGAACCGGAGCCAGGCGCTCGATCTCGCGTTTGTTGCCGCTGACGCGATTCGCTCTGTGCGGTGGCGGCCGACCAAGCTTGCGGCGGAATAGGGGAAGTGTCCACGGGGCCAGGGTTGCGCCTGGCTCGCCGAGGGGGGGAGTTATACCAAGCGGCTGGCGGATTGACCCATGCCTAGCCCACCTCGTCGTTGCCGGTAAGGGGACTCTATAGGTCAATGTTGCGGCCGGTTGGCATTATGTTGCCAGCAGGCGGATATTGCCGAAATCATCCAGTTCCGCGCTCATCCCGCCTGGGACAAGGCAGGTTGCGTCATATTCCTGCACGATGAGCGGCCCGGGGCGCGGCGTGTGGGATAGAGAGGCCCGGTCTAGCACCGGAATCTCAATCCACCCGGAAGCGGGGAACCAGACGCGTCGGTTGGATGGTACAGCAGCGGAGGCGGGTGGTATGCGATCCGGCAGACGCGGCCGGGGGGGCAGACCGCGCGCGATGACCGACAGTGAAATCAGTTCAACCGGCTCGGTCGCCGGGGCGCGGAAGCCGTAAGTCCGTTCGTGCTCCTGCCCGAATAATTCGGCGATGCTGTCGGCTGATACCGGACCTTCACCATCCGGCAATCCGACCGCGATCTCGCTGGATTGTCCGAGATAGCGGGCCTGAGCCGAACGGCGAAACGAGCGCATCTCGGGCGGGAAGCCGTCGCGTGCCAGCCGCTCGCTGCCGGCCTCACGCAGCGAGGCGAGCAAGGTGGCGATGCCGGTCTCGTCGGCCCGATCGAGTCGCGTGCGCAAACTTTGGCTGGCATGGTGTTCGGTGTCAGCGACCAACAGGCCAAAGGCGCTGAACACGCCAGGAAGTGGCGGGATGATGACCCGGGCGATGCCGAGTTCGGTCGCGATACCGGCAGCAAACAACGGCCCGTTGCCGCCAAACGCCAGCAGGGAGAAATGCCGAGGGTCGCGACCCCGTTCGACGGAAACGGCACGAATGGCGCGCATCATGGTTGCTGAAGCCAGTCGCAGCATCCCATGGGCCGCTTCTTCGACAGAACACCGCAGTGGGCTGGCGAGGTTGCGGGCGATGGCCGTCCGGCTGGCCTCCAGGTTCAGTTTCAGCGCCCCGCCAACCAGGCCGGCGGGGTCCAGGTAGCCCAGCACCAGATTGCAATCGGTGATGGTCGGTGCGGTTCCGCCTCGTCCGTAGCAAACCGGCCCGGGATCGGCGCCCGCACTGTCCGGTCCGACCTTAGGTGCGCCCCCGGCATCCAGACGGCAGATCGATCCCCCTCCGGCCCCGACCTCCGCGAGGTCGATGGCCGGCAGTTTCAGCATGTATCCGGCCCCGACCAGCAGGCGGGAGCCGGCCATGACACCGCCACCGACTTCGATTGCCTCGGAGCGCAATACTTCGCCGTTTTCGACCAGCCCTGCCTTGGCGGTGGTGCCGCCCATGTCGAAGGTGATCATCGACGGTTCGGCCAACCGACGCGCCAGGGCTGCACCGCCCACCACGCCGGCCGCGGGTCCACTTTCGATGATATGCGCCGGCTGTTCGGCCACGAAGGACGCGGATGCGAGTCCACCGTTCGACTGCATCAATTGCAAGGGAGCACTGATTCCAAGCGCCCTCAGGCGCGCATCCAGCGAGGAGACATAGGCCCTGACAACCGGCTGGACATAGGCATTGATCACGGTGGTGCTGGTGCGTGGATACTCCTTGATCTCCGGCAGGATCTCACTGCTGAGAGAGATGGCGATCTCCGGCAGTTCGGCCCGAATGGCGGCGGCGACTGCCTGCTCATGCGCGGGGTTGGCGTAGCTGTGCAGCAGACAGATCGCGACCGACTGGATGCCTTCGGCGCGCAGCATGGCGACCGCGGTGCCAACGGTCGCGAGGTCAAGCGGGATGGCGACGCTGCCATCGGGGCGGAGCTTTTCCGTGACCTCCAGACGCCAGCGCCGTTGCACCAAGGCTGGTGGTTTAGTCCAGCGCAGATCGTACAACACTGGCATGCGCAAGTCGCGGATTTCCAGGATGTCCCGAAATCCGCGTGTCGCGATCAGGGCGGTGCGGGCGCCCTTGCCCTCCAACACCGTGTTCGACCCGACGGTAGTGGCATGCAGCACGTCCGCAACCGGACCTGGCTCTCGGCTCAGCAGCGCGCGCAGTCCGTCGACGATACCTTCGCCGTAGTCGTGCGGGGTGGAGGCGGTCTTGTGGGTCGCGATGCGTCCGTCCGCGGTTACCGCGACAAGATCGGTGAAGGTGCCGCCAATGTCGATACCGATTCGGAGCGTCATTCCGCGGCCTCCGCCGGATGCCATGCCACATTGGGCAGCCGTGGCCGGGTCGTCGACAAGCGTGCGCGGAGGGCCTGGGTGGCAACTTCATCCACGATTGGAGGGTCGCCGGTGGCCGCCACGCCATAATCGCGTTTGGCGGCTTCGATGCTGACCAGCCCGTCGCGCAAGTCACGGGCCACCGATGCGATATCGCGGGTCAGCGCATCGCCCCAGCCACCGGCGCCAGGCAGTTCGTGGCGAAAGATCTGACCCTTGCGAAGGGTCATGGTTAGCTTGGCGTGCAGCTTTTCTTCCGTGGGCAGGCCGGGATCCAGCATGTTCAAGCCGAATGCACCCGGGCCGCCGCCTTGCAATCCGTAGGGGCGATGGGTCTGGCGGTCGGCACGCACCTGCAGGATGCCCTCGTCGGCCAACATGCGCCATGTCTTGCGCTGCGACATGCCACCCCGAAACAATCCGGGACCGCCGGTATCGGACACGAACTCATAGTCCAGCACTTCCAGTGGGTTCTCCGCCTCGATCACCTCCACGGAGAAACTGGCCATATTGGCGAACATCGTGGTGTTGCCGTCCAGCCCGTCCGCCCAGGGCCGCCCACCCCACGCACCGGAAATGAAGTCGACATAGATGAACGGGTTGAGGTCCTTGTCGTAACCACCGATCGTCAGGCCGGTATTGCCACCGTCCGAGGCGGCGAATACGCGATCGGGATACAGTTGTGCCAGGGCCCCAAAGGCACAATCGACGCCGCGAAACCCTGTCAGGCCGCGTGCGGCACAGGCAGCGGGCAGCTTGCCGTTGGTGATCGTGCCGGGTGGTGCGATCACCTTGATCGGACGGAACACCCCGTCGTTGTTGGGCATGTTGATCGACAGCACCGACTTCACCGCGGTGAAACTCATGGCCGCGGTGTAGCTCCAGGTGTTGTTGATGGCGCCTTTCACTTGCGGGGCGCTGCCGGTCCAGTCGATCTCCATCGTATCGCCGTGCTTGCGGATGGTGCAGACCAGGGGGATGGGGACGCCCATGTCGATCTGGTCGTCATCGATCCAGTCGGTGAATGTAGCCTCGCCGTCAGGTAGCTCCGACAGGCAATGGCGGGTGAGCCGCTCCGAGTAGTCCATCATCGCGACCATCAGGGAACGCACGCCGTCGGCTCCGTAGCGCCCGACCAGATCGGTCATGCCGCGGGCGGCGATTTCGCAGGCCGCGAGCTGGGAACGGATATCGCCGAAAACCCGCCCCGGTATGCGCACGTTACGCTCGATCATGCGGAACAAGGTGCTGTTCGGTTGCCCGCGATCGTACAGCTTCAGCGGGGGGATACGCAGACCCTCGGCATAGATTTCAGTGCTGTCGGAGGCGTTCGACCCGGGGACACGGCCGCCTACATCAGTGTGGTGACAGATGGTGGCCGCGTAGGCGATGGGTTTTCCGCGATCACCGAGATCCGCGCCCCGCGCTTCGCTGCCGGCGGGATCAGCAAACAACGGTTTGAAAATGAAGATGTCCGGCAGATGCATTCCGCCATCATACGGGTCGTTGTTGATGAATATGTCGCCTTCGGCCACGTCGTCGCCGAAATGCCGCAGAACCGCCTGCAGCGCGACGGGGATCGAACAGAGATGGCCCGGCAGGCTAAGTCCTTGAGCGACCAGCCGTCCCTCGGCGTCGCAGAGTGCCGCGCTGTAGTCCATGATGTTCTTCAGCACGCCGGAATAGGCGGTGCGATAAATGGTCAGCACCATCTCGTCGCCGATGGCGGAAATCGCGTTGCGAAACAGTTCTTCAGTGATCGGATCGACGGAGGGCGGGCTGGAGGAGACAGGATCGGGCATCTTCTCGCCTTGGCAATCGGGAGTTCGTATCCGATCACCGAAGCGAAGCGATGGCAACAGGGGAGGTGCAATGGCAGCAATTCTCAATGCGGACGAATCGCAGTCGCATTTGCCGCCGGATGATCGGCGACGGGTTGACCGAGTCCGATCCGCCACAGTCGGAAGACAATCGTCCCGGTCGCCCAGATAGGGGATTCGCAAGCGGCTCGGTCTCCGGTTCAA
>CALQHT020000077.1 GCA_943330455.2 Nitrosovibrio sp. Nv4
ATGACTGTATTCCTGTGCGGTTCCATGTGATTCGACCCTGTCCCGATTCGCGGTGTTGCGATGGGTTCGAGTCGAATCCATAAATATGGAAAGTACAAGTTATTTAAACCGGACAGCCGTGGGTCAAGCCCGGCAATGACGGTGAGGCGATTACCTGATCCCACAACTTTGGTTCGCTCCCGGGTGAAGGGGATTCATGGCGTAGGCCCGGTGGACCGGCCTATACTGCCAGCCCCGACCTTCCGGACCAGTCCAATGAGCCAGCCCCCCCCCACCCTGCCGTTGGCGCTGATCGTTGCCGGCCCGACCGCCAGCGGGAAATCAGCCCTGGCCTTGGCGCTGGCCGAACGGATGGGCGGGACGATCATCAACGCGGATTCGATGCAGGTGTATCGGGAACTCCGCGTGCTGACCGCGCGACCCTCGGTCGAGGAGGAAGCCCTGGCATCGCATTGGCTGTACGGCATCCGCCCAGCGGCGGACCCCGGCAGCGCTGCCTGGTGGCGGGAGGAAGCGCTTGTCGCCATGCAACAGGCCCATGCCGAAGGAAGGGTGCCGATCCTGACCGGCGGCACCGGCCTCTATTTCTCAGCCCTGACCGACGGGATCGCCGATATCCCCGACCCTGGGCCGGATACGCGGGCGGAAGCTCGCCGGTTGCTGGCAGAACTCGGCCCGGCAGCCCTGCATGCGGGTCTGGCCAAGGTCGATCCGGCAACCGCTGCGCGCCTGCATCCGTCCGACGGCCAGCGGATCACGCGCGCGTGGGAAGTATGGCGAGCGACCGGACAAGGCCTGGCCGTCTGGCAGAACCGGCGCGGCCCCCCTGCCCCGTGGCGCTTCGCCGCGATCCTGCTGACCCCGCCGCGTGAGGCCCTGCGCGATGCCATCGCCACCCGCTTCGCCGCCATGCTGCGCCAGGGCGCGTTAGAGGAAGTCCGCGCCCTGCTGGACCTGGGCCTGGACCCAGCCCTGCCGGCCATGCGCGCGCATGGCGTGCCGGAACTGTCGGCGCATCTGCGCGGCGAGATCACCCTGGAGGAGGCCGGACGGCGGATCGAGCTGGTGACCGGGCAATACACGAAGCGCCAGGCGACCTGGTTTCGGCATCACATTTTGGCGGATCAGACCCTCACTTATACAATCGATGCGCGATTTACCGATCTGGCGCAATTTTCAGAAAGGGAACGGGAGGTTTTGTTCTCGTTTATTCAAAGACTGGGTTGACGCACCGCAGCAACCGGCCTATCCGTGCGCCTCTTTTTTCCAACAGGGGCACTGTGCCATGACGGCGGAACTCACCCAGACCGGAGCTGAAATCCTTCTGCGCGCGCTGAAGGACCAAGGGGTCGAGGTCATTTTCGGGTATCCGGGCGGCGCGGTCCTTCCCATCTATGACGCGCTGTTCAACCAGAACGCGATCCGTCACGTGCTGGTGCGCCAGGAA
This sequence comes from Nitrosovibrio sp. Nv4, assembly GCA_943330455.2. Classification (GTDB taxonomy): domain Bacteria; phylum Pseudomonadota; class Alphaproteobacteria; order Acetobacterales; family Acetobacteraceae; genus Rhodopila. The sequence continues at coordinate 1,448 of CALQHT020000077.1, forward strand.
GGCGGCGCGGTGCACGCGGCCGAGGGCTATGCGCGGTCCACCGGCAAGGTGGGCGTGGTGCTGGTGACCTCGGGTCCCGGTGCGACCAACGCGGTGACCGGGCTGTGCGATGCGCTGATGGACAGCATCCCGGTGATCTGCCTGACCGGGCAGGTGCCGACTCATCTGATCGGCAACGACGCGTTCCAGGAAGCCGACACGACGGGCATCACCCGGCCGGCGACCAAGCACAATTATCTGGTGAAGCGCTCCGAAGACCTGGCTCGCGTGGTGCATGAGGCGTTCTATGTCGCGCGCAGCGGCCGCCCGGGTCCGGTGGTGATCGACCTGCCCAAGGACATTCTGATCAACAAGGCGCCCTACGAGGAAGCCGCCACCCAGCATCGCAGCTACCGCCCGCGGACCGAGCCCGATCCGGTCGAGATCTCCCGCGCCGTCGCGCTGCTGAAAAGCGCCAAGCGGCCGATGATCTATGCCGGCGGCGGGGTGATCAACTCGGGGCCGGCCGCGGCGGCGGCATTGACCAAATTTGCCCGGATGACAGGGTTCCCGATTACCAACACCTTGATGGGCCTGGGCTGCTATCCGGCATCCGACCCCCAGTTCCTCGGCATGCTCGGCATGCACGGCACCTACGAGGCCAACCTGGCCATGCATGGCTGCGACGTGCTGCTGAATGTCGGCGCGCGTTTCGATGACCGGGTGACCGGGCGGCTGAACGCGTTCAGCCAGGGGTCGCGCAAGATCCATGTCGACATCGACAGCTCCTCCATCAATAAGAACGTCCCGGTGGAAGTGCCGATCGTCGCCGATGCCGGCAAGGCGCTGGAAGCGTTGCTGACCGAATGGACCGCCAATCGGGCGCCGGTGGACAGCCAGGCTCAGGGCGCCTGGTGGCGCCAGATCGACCAGTGGCGCGCCAAGGACAGCCTGAAATTCGTCCAGGACATGAAGCCTGGGTCGATCATCAAGCCGCAATATGCGATCCAGCGGCTGTATGAGATCACCAAGGCGATGGGGAAAGAGATCTTCATCACCACGGAAGTCGGCCAGCACCAGATGTGGGCGGCGCAGTATTTCAAGTTCGAGCTGCCGAACCGTTGGATGACCTCCGGCGGGTTGGGCACGATGGGATACGGGCTGCCGGCGGCGATGGGCGTGCAGGTGGCGCACCCGGATGCGCTGGTGATCGATATCGCGGGCGAGGCGTCCATCCTGATGAATATCCAGGAAATGGGCACTCTGTCGCAGTATCGCCTGCCGGTGAAGGCGTTCATCCTGAACAACCAGTATATGGGCATGGTGCGCCAGTGGCAGGAATTGCTGCATGGCGGGCGCTACTCGGAAAGCTATTCGGCCGCGCTGCCGGACTTCGTGAAGCTGGCGGATGCGTTCCATGCCAAGGGGTTGCGAGCGGAAACGGTCGATCAGTTGGACGACGTGATCCATGCCATGCTGGCCTGCCCGACCGCGGTGATCGCCGATATCGCCGTCGATCCGAAGGAGAACTGCTTCCCGATGATCCCCAGCGGGGCTGCGCATAACGAGATGATCCTGGGGCCGGAGCACGAAGCCTCCGACGCCGCGGTCAGCGATCAGGGTCTCGCGCTGGTCTGACGTTTCTGGCACCACGTCGCCACGGATGGGGCTGGTCTCCATCCGTCCCTTTCCGCGTTTTCTGCATCGGTTGCTTTCATGCCCAGTCCCACCGACACGACCCAGCGTAGCGCGACGATCTCCGTGCTGGTCGATAACGAGTCCGGCGTCCTGGCCCGGGTGATCGGCCTGTTTTCCGGCCGTGGCTATAATATCGACAGCCTGACCGTCGCCCCCGTCGATGCCGAGGGTCGGTTGAGCCGGATCAATGTCGTCACCACCGGCACCGATATGGTGATCGAGCAGATCAAGGCGCAGTTGGACCGGCTGGTGCCGGTGCATCGGGTGTCGGACCTGTCGCTGGAAGGCCCGCACGTGGCGCGCGAGATGGCGCTGGTGAAGGTCGTTGGCGTCGGGGAAAAGCGGGTCGAAGCGCTGCGGATCGCCGATACGTTCCGGGCTCGGGTTGTCGATACGACGGTCGAGAGTTTCGTGTTCGAGCTGACCGGTGCGTCCGACAAGCTGGATGCGTTTATTGAGTTGATGCGGGAACTGGGTCTGGCGGAAGTGTCGCGGACGGGCATTGCCGCGCTGGCCCGGGGGAAGCGGACGATTTGATGGGGGCATTGGTATTGCGTCTTTCGGCTGCCGTCGCCTCATCCCCATTTCGTAGCTGAGTAATCGAAAGGGTCCGAGATGGCGCTGATCGAGGGCTTCCGGGTTCAGAATTATCGCTCACTGCACGATGTGACGCTTGGTCGCCTTTCGGATTTTCAGGCTGTGGAGCCTCTTACGCCGTTGACTGTGGTGATCGGTAAAAACGGCACTGGCAAGAGTACGCTCGTCGATGCTTTTGGCTTCTTGTCGGACTGCCTAATAGTCGGTATTGAAGAAGCTTGCGCGAAGGAACATCGCGGCGGCTTCGATCGCCTGCGCTCAATGGGTGTGCTGGAGCCGATACGGTTTGAAGTTAATTATCGGGAAGAGCCGACTCAAAGCCCGATCTCCTACACCTTGGTGATTGACGTCGATGAAACCGGCCGCCCATTCGTGGTGTCAGAGACGTTAGAGCAGCGCGGCCACAACCTGTTAACCCCGTTTCTTCACTTATCCCGAGGGACTGGCAAGGTGTGGTTAGAACAGAGGATGGCCGACAAGAACGGCCGACCGTATGTGTACTCTCGGACGGTCTTGCTGACCGACTCTCGCCAACTAGGCATTGCAACGTTCGGAACGATCGACGGTTACCCCCACATAGCTCGATTCCGCGAGTTCCTAAAGGGATGGTACCTTTCTTATTTCACGCCAGACGCTGCGCGCGGACTGCCTTCCGCTGGCCCTCAGAGGCATCTTAACGTAAATGGCGACAACCTCGGCAATGTTGTTCAGTTCATGCAACGGGAACACAAGGATCGTTTCGTATCGATCCTACGGCGCATCGCCGAACGGATCCCGGGTGTGACGACAATCGATACACACATCACCGAGGACAAGCGGGTCCTACTGCGGTTCAACGATGCGGGCTTTACCGACCCGTTCTACGCCCAGCAAATGTCCGATGGCACGCTTAAGGTATTCGCCTATTTGCTGTTGTTGGAAGACCCCGATCCGCCGCCGTTCATCTGTATCGAGGAGCCGGAAAACGGCCTGTACCACAAGCTGCTCGATACATTGGCGCGGGAGTTTCGTGCCCACGCCACGGGGAAAAAGAATGCTCCGCAGATATTCGTGACCACCCACCAACCATATTTCGTCGATGCCCTGGCACCTGATGAAGTTTGGATCCTTGAAAAGGGGCCCGACGGTTTTTCCACGGTTCGTCGCGTATCTGATCTTGAGATCGTAAGAAACATGGTCGCCGAGGGGCTGCCGTTGGGCGGCCTCTGGTACAGCGACTACCTCGACCAGAAATAGTCATGCATATCGAAATCCTGACCGAGGACAGTTCCGGCCAGCGGCTGCTTGAATATTTGTTGCCAAAACTCATCGGACCACATGGGGACCCTCATACCTGGCGTTTACATACCTATCGCGGGATCGGCCGCATTCCGACCGGCCTCTCAGCAGCCTCCGATCCGTCCAAACGTATCCTGCTCACCGAATTACCCCGCCTGCTGCGTGGCTACGTGAACACGCCGTGGGTCGATGCCGTGGTCGTAGTGCTAGACACCGACCACCGTGACTGCGCGACATTCCTCGCCGAGTTGAAAACGCTCGCAATGTCCTGCGGTGCGTCTCATCTCGTTCTGTTCCGCCTCGCGATCGAAGAGATCGAGGCGTGGTATCTCGGTGACCGTTCCGCGCTCCTAAGAGCCTATCCAAAGGCTCGGACTCGAGCGCTAGAAGGGTATTCACAGGACGCTATATGCGGCACCTGGGAACTGATGGCCGAAACCGTCCACGCTGGTGGGGCGGTTGCGGTCAAGCGAGCCGGATGGCCCCTGCCGGGCCAACTTAAGCACGAATGGGCCGAGCGGATAGGGCCGCTCCTCGACCCGGAGAGCAACCAGTCTCCAAGTTTCGGCAAGTTTCGTGATGGCCTACGGCGCTTAGCCGGCACACCACCACCCTATCACCCCATGGTCGATGTTCCGCCCTGAATCCCCGACTGGATCATCCCCCCGGGTTCAGCCATAACCCCACCCAACTCACGAATGTCACACTGAAAGGAAACCAACCCATGCGCGTCTACTACGACCGCGACGCCGACGTGAACCTGATCAAGGGGAAAAACGTCGCCATCATCGGCTACGGCAGCCAGGGCCACGCCCATGCCAACAACCTGCAGGACAGCGGCGCCAAGAACCTCGTCGTTGGGCTGCGGGCCGGTTCGGCCGGCATCGCCAAGGCGGAAACCGCGGGCCTGAAGGTCATGGACCCGGCCGACTGCGCCAAATGGGCCGATGTCGTCATGGTGCTCACCCCCGATGAGGGCCAGGGCGACCTGTATCGCGACAAGCTCAACGCCAACATGAAGCCCGGCGCGGCGCTCGCCTTCGCGCATGGGCTGAACGTGCATTTCAACCTGCTCGACCCGCGCCAGGACATCGACGTGTTCATGATCGCGCCGAAGGGCCCCGGCCACACGGTGCGCAGCGAATACCAGCGTGGCGGCGGCGTGCCCTGCCTGGTCGCGGTGTCGCAGAACCCGTCCGGCAATGCCCTGGAAGTGGCGCTGTCCTATGCCTCGGCGATCGGCGGCGGGCGCGCCGGCATCATCGAGACCACCTTCAAGGAAGAATGCGAGACCGATCTGTTCGGCGAGCAGGTCGTCCTCTGCGGTGGCCTGGTGGAACTGATCAAGGGCGGCTACGAAACCCTGGTCGAAGCCGGCTATGCCCCGGAAATGGCCTATTTCGAGTGCCTGCACGAAGTGAAGCTGATCGTCGACCTGATCTATGAAGGCGGCATCGCCAACATGAACTACTCGATCAGCAACACGGCGGAATACGGCGAATACGTCACCGGCCCGCGTATCATCACCGACGAAACCCGCGCCGAGATGAAGCGCGTGCTGGCCGATATCCAGTCCGGCCGCTTCGCCCGCGACTGGATGCTGGAAAACAAGGTCAACCAGTCCAGCTTCAAGGCCACCCGCCGCCGCCTGTCCGAACATCCCATTGAGGAAATTGGCGCCAAACTGCGCGCCATGATGCCGTGGATCAGCAAGAACGCCCTGGTCGACAAGACAAAGAACTGACCATGTCCACGCCAACCGCTCGGCCTTCCAGCCGGACGGTTGGCGCCTTCGGACGATCCAAGATGTCTCCGATCGCGGAGATGCCATCATGCTGACCGCATTCGCTTGTCCAAGCGGTCGAGCGGTCCGGGTCACGGACAGCGGCGCCCCGGATTCAATGGCGCCCGCTATGGCGGATGCCGTCTGGATCGACCTGCTGAACCCGACCGATCCAGAGCGCGACCTGGTGGCCGCGGTAACCGGATTATCGATCCCGACCGAGGCTGATGTCGGCGAAATCGAGTCCTCCAGCCGCCTCGCAACCCGCGAAGGCGTGCTCTATCTCAGCATGCCGATGGTCAGCGTGTCCGAACGCATGCGGGCGGTATCCGTGGGCTTCGTGCTGTCGCCGGACCGTCTGGTGACGATCCGTTTCGCCGACAGCAAGACCTTCACCGCCTATGCCGACCATCTGCCCACCGCCGAGATGCAGAAAAAGGCCAGCGCCGGCATCTTCGTCGGGCTGCTGGAAGCGATCGTCGATCGGCAGGCCGACGTGCTGGAAACCGTCGGCCTGGATTTGGAAACAATCTCCCACCGTATTTTCCGTCTCGGCGCGGCGGAGGCCGGGGGTCGCAAGGAAGAAGACGCGGTCCTGCGCCAGACCTTGGGCCAATTGGGCCGTCTCGGCGACACGATTTCGCATATCCGCGACACCCAACTCGCCGCCGCGCGGATCGTGCCCTATGTGGAGCTGACCGCGGCGACCTGGCTGCCCAAGGACATCAAGGTCCGGTTGCGGACCCTGCGGCGAGACATCTCATCGGTCAGCGATTTTGCCACGCATCTGATCGGCAAGCTGCAATTCATGCTGGACGCGACCTTGGGATTTATCAGTATCGCGCAGAACAATCTGATGAAGGTGATGACCATCGCCTCGGTCGCCGGTATTCCGCCGGTGCTGGTCGCGGGTATTTACGGCATGAATTTCACCCACATGCCCGAACTTGCCTGGCCCTACGGATATGCCTTCGGGCTCGGCATGATCGTCGTCACGACCTTGATCCCGCTGGCCATTTTCCGCTGGCGGAAATGGATCTGACGGAGGCTATGGGATGCACCGCATTGAGGTAATGCAGGCCGACATCGTTACTTTGCGAGTCGACGCAATCGTGAACGCCGCTAACACGAGCCTGCTGGGCGGAGGCGGTGTCGATGGCGCCATCCACCGTGCCGCCGGCCCGGAATTGCTGGCGGAATGCCGAACCCTGGGCGGCTGCCCGACCGGTCAGGCTCGCATCACCAAAGCCTATCGGTTGCCCGCCAAACACGTCATCCACACCGTGGGTCCGATCTATCGCGACGGGCGGCACGACGAACCCACCCTGTTGGCAAGCTGCTACAGGCAAAGCCTGGCTCTGGCCGTGGAATACCAGTCACGGACCATCGCGTTTCCGGCGATCAGTTGCGGCGTCTACGGCTACCCGATCCCGGACGCCGCGCGGATCGCGATCCGTGAAACCGCCGATTTCCTGGCCGGGGAGGCCAATCTCGATCGGGTCGTATTCGCCTGCTTTGGCACCGAGGTGCTGTCCGCGTTCCAGACGGCATTGGATGAACGGCGGCAATCCGACTGACGGCCCCGGCCGCGAAACCAAATCTTCACACAGGCCTGTTATCCGCGTTTCGCGGCAATTCCGCCGTCAACGGAGGATCAGGACAATGCTTGTCATTGAGCTTGAACTCCGGTGGGGTAGATGGCGGATAAGGATCAAGGTCCTTATCCGCCGGTACTCTACCCTTCCGGCTCCGGCGGGTCCAAGGCAAAAGCACCCGCCGGCAGCCTGGAATTTATACACCGACGCACCGCTTGCGTCCAGAACTCCACGCACCTATACAAGCTGTCATGTTCATCGGCACGCCCCGCCCCGGTCTGACGATTGCCCCCAAGGCGGTTGGCAGCGCGCGTCCGTTCGGCCTCCTCCTTCGACTTAGCAGCCCCTGAGCGTCTCGCCGGGTTGCTGAACGCCGGCATCGCTCAGGGGACACCCCCTGGCTTTTGTCGCGCACACTATCTCCAAGGACGTCCTTCCATGAGCATCAATCATCCCAGCTTCGGCAAGCTGGACGACAACCGCATCATCATTTTCGACACCACACTGCGGGATGGCGAGCAATCCCCCGGGTTTTCCATGAACCTGAACGAGAAAATCCGCATGGCGGAGGCCCTGACCGAACTGGGCATCGACGTGATGGAAGCGGGTTTCGCCATCGCCTCTCCCGGTGACTTCGAGTCCGTGAAGGCGATCTCGGAATCCATCGGCCAGCGCCCCGATACGCCGGTGATCGCCAGCCTGGCCCGTGCCGGTCAGATGGACGTGCTGCGCGCGGCCGAGGCGCTGAAGCCCGCCAAGCGCCGACGCATCCACATCGTGATCGCCACCTCCGACCTGCATATGCAGCACAAGCTGCGCCTGACGCCGGAGGAGGTGATCCAGGCGACCGTCGATTCCGTCACCCTGGCGCGCCAGCACGCCGACGACGTCGAATGGTCGGCGGAGGACGCCACCCGCTCCGATCCCGACTTCCTGTGCCGTGTCGTCGAAGCCGCGATCCGCGCCGGGGCCACCACGATCAACCTGCCGGACACCGTCGGCTATGCCCTGCCCGAGGACATGGCGCGGATGTATGAAGACATTCGCAACCGCGTGCCCGGCGCCGACCAGATCGTTCTGTCCACCCACAACCACAACGACCTGGGGCTGGCGGTGGCCAACACCATTGCCTCCATCCGCGCCGGCGCGCGCCAGGTCGAATGCACGATCAACGGCATCGGCGAACGGGCCGGCAATGCGTCGCTGGAGGAGATCGTCATGGCGATCCGCACCCGCCGCGATGCGATCCCGGTCGATAACGGCATCGTCACCACCAACCTCCTGCGGATCTCGAAGCTGCTGTCCACCATCACCGGCTTCGACGTGCAGCCGAACAAGGCGATCGTCGGGCGCAACGCCTTCGCGCATGAGGCCGGAATCCATCAGGACGGCGTGCTGAAGAATGCCGCGACCTACGAGATCATGACGCCGGAAAGCATCGGTTGGGCCAAGAACAGCCTGGTTCTGGGCAAGCATTCCGGCCGCGCGGCGTTTCGGGATCGGCTGGACACGCTGGGCTACAAGATCGGCGACAACCAGTTGAACGACGCGTTCCGCCGTTTCAAGGACCTGGCCGACCGCAAGAAGGTGGTGTTCGACGAAGACATCGTGGCTCTGGTCGATGACGAGGTGATGCGCGATCACGAGCGCATCCGCTTCGTCTCACTGGATCTGCATGCCGGGTCGAAATCCCCGCCGCGGGCGGAGCTGGAGCTGGAGGTTGACGGGGTCGTCAAGAGCGCGGCCGCGACCGGCGACGGACCCGTGGATGCGACCTTCAAGGCGATCCAGGCGATCTTCCCGCATACAGCGAATCTGGTGCTGTTTTCGGTGGGCGCGGTGACCGAGGGCACCGATGCCCAGGCCAAGACGACGGTGCGGCTGGAAGAAAATGGCAAGATGGTGGATGGGCAGGGGGCGGATACCGACACGATCGTGGCGTCGGCTCGGGCTTATGTGCATGCGTTGAACAAGCTGATTGTGAAGCGTGCGCGGACAGAGCCGGTGGCTTTGAGCGCCTGAACGGGGCTCTGCCCCGGAACCCCGCCAGGAGGGCTTTGCCCTCCCAATGGCCCCTTGCGACCTCCCACCAAAGGCGCGGCCTTTGGAATGCGATTCTTTTGGGGGGATTGAGAATGGGGCCTACCCGGACCGTGAAAGGTCCGGGTAGGCCCCATCCTCAATCCCCCCAATGGTTCGGGTTCCAAGGGCCGTCGCCCTTGGTGGGGTGTCCAGAGGGGCAAAGCCCCCTTGATCGGGGTCCGGGGCGGAAGCCCCGCCCTACTCCGCTGCCACCGCCACCAACTGTCCCCGAGGCGTCACCCGCAGCACCAACAAAGACGCCGCCAAACACGCAATCCCACTGGCCAGAAACGCCAACAGGTAACTCCCGGCCGCATCGCGCACCAACCCCCCTCCGAATGCCGCAAGCGCGCCACCCACCTGATGGGCGGCAAAGATCCACGACAGGATCACCGGCGTGTCGCGCCGACCAAACACTTCATTGGTCAGGGAGAACGTCGCCGGCCCGGTCGCCACCCAGTCCAGCCCGTAGAACACCGCAAAGATGCCCAGGCTGATCGGATCGAAGCTGGTAAACGGGATCACCACCAGCGACAGACCGCGCAGACCGTAATACCAGAACAGCAACACCCGCGGGCTGAACCGGTCGCACAACCAGCCCGACCCCGCGGAGCCGACCAGGCTGAACATCCCGATGATCGCCAAAATCGAGGCACCGTTGATCTCGGTGATCCCATTATCCACGCAATAGGCGATCATATGCGTGTTGATCAGCCCGTTGGTGGAGAACCCACAAATCCCGAACGTCAGGCACAACAGCCAGAAATCCATCGACCGGGAGGCTCGCGCCAACGAACCGAATGCGACCGCGAACAGATTGCCGCCCGCCGCCTGCTCGGGTGCCCTGATGGTGGTGGCGCCATAGGCCGGAATGCCAATCTGAGCCGGGGATTCCGGCAGCAGCAGCCAAACCAATGGCAGAATGCTGGCAATGGTCATCGCCACCCCGACCGACACGCCCTGCCAACCGTACTTTTCTGCCGCCAGCGCCAACAATGGGAGAAAAATCAACTGCCCGGCGGCATTGGCCGAGGTGATCAGCCCCATCGCGAAGCCCGTGCGTTCGGCAAACCAGCGATTGGCCACCGCCCCTGCGATCCCGACCGCGCTGCCTCCCGCACCGATCCCGACCATCACGCCCCAGGTCAGGAACAACTGCCAGGGCTCCGTCATGAAGGTCGAAAGCGCCGTAGAGGCCATCAGGATCGCCAGACAGGTCAGGATCGTGCGCTTCAGGCCGACGATCTGCATCAGCCCGGTCAGGAACGGCCCGATCAGCCCCATCAGGATAATATTGACGGAAATCGCCCCGGAGATCGTCGCCGTGTCCCAGCCAAACGCCCGCTGCATCGGCACGATCATCACGCCGGGCGCGGCGCGAACAGCCACGCCGGCCAAGGTGGCCACAAACACGACACCCAACACAATCCAGGCGTAATGGACCCGGCCGGAGCAAAGCTTGGCCAGACGGGACGGAATCATGCGGGCATCCTTCTCGATCGAGCGCGATCTATAGAATGATGGCCGCGATTTCGCAGTTGCACAATCGGCATGGCTGGTCTCGACGGACGATGCCGCCGTGACCGCTCGCCCCATGCGCATCATATCCGGGGTCGGCGGCGCGGATTGTCGAACACCGCAAAATCTGCTTGATCGACCCCAGAATGGACGCCGTGCGCGGTCGATACCGACGGATCCGGCGACCACAACGCAAATACAAGAAGCGCGAGAGAGAGAAACATGCCGTCCCACGACATCGTCATCAAGAACGGGCTGATCTTCGACGGCGCCAGGGTGCCGCGCTATCGCGGCGACATCGGCATCCGGGACGGCGTGATCGCCGAGATCGGGCACATCCCCGACTCCGGCTCCGCCCGGGTCATCGACGCCACCGGCCTGCATGTCGCCCCGGGCTTTATCGACCTGCACACCCATTACGACGCGCAACTGTTCTGGGACCCGTATTGCACGTTGTCCGGCTGGCACGGTGTGACATCCGTCGTGATCGGCAATTGCGGTTTCGGCTTCGCCCCCGTGGCGCCCGAAATGCGCGAACGGGCGATGCTCAGCATGACGCGGGTGGAGGCGATTCCGTTCGCCTCCATGAAGCAGGGCATGCCGTGGGATTGGGTCAGCTTCCCGGAATATCTCGACAGCGTGGAACGCACCCCGAAAGCCATCAACATCCTGCCCTATGTCCCGATCGCCCCATTGCTGATCGAGGTCATGGGGTTCGACGACGCCAAGGCCGGTCGCATGCCGACCGACGCCGAACACCAGAAATTATGCACCCTGTTCGAGCAGGCCCTGGACGCCGGCGCCTGCGGCTGGTCGGCGCAACGGCTGCACCCGGACGGCCCATCCGCCGTGCAACTCGACTATGACGGCACCGCGATGGTGACGGACGTCATGCACGATGAAACCTGTGAGGCGCTGGCCAAGGTCCTGGGCAAGCGCAACGCGGGCTTCATGCAGATGACGATCTCCACCGGCAGCTATCAGCACGACCGCACGCATATGGAGACGTTGTCGAAACTGTCCGGCCGGCCGCTGCTGTGGAACGTCGTGCAGGCCTACGACCACAAGCCGGAAGTGCATCGGGAAAGCCTGAAATGGCTCGCCCGCTGCCGGGAGGCCGGGATTCGCGTCTATGGCCAGGGCCTGACCACGGACGCCGGTTTCTCGTTCACATTCGAGGACTGGAATCTCTGGGACGACCGTCCCGCGTGGCGGGAAGCGACTCTGGGGACGGTTGCCGAACGGCTGGCGAAACTGTCCGACCCGGAACGCCGCCCGGCCTTGCGGTCCCAAGTGCCGCTGACCGTCACAGGCCCGATCGCCGGGATCGTCGTGATCGGCCCGCGTACCCCGGCAACCGAGCGGTGGCGTGACCACATGATCGGACAGGTGGCGGAGGCCCTGGGCAAGCATCCCGTTGATGCGATGCTGGACCTGGCTGTCGCGGACGGACTGGGCACCGATTTCTTCGCCGCGCCGCCGAATGTGCGGGTCGATTACCTGAAGGAAATCCTCGACGACCCGTATGTGCTGCTGGGCGTTTCCGACGGCGGGGCGCACACCAAGTTCCTGACCGCCGGGCGCTATCCCACCGAGACCCTGGTCAAACTGGTGCGCGAACACAAGCTGCTCAGCCTGGAGGAAGCGCATTGGCGGCTGTCCGCCCTGCCCGCGATGCTCGCCGGGTTCGACAATCGCGGTGTGCTGAAGCTGGGGGCTCCGGCCGACATTGTGATCTACGATTATGAAACTTTGGCGGTGCTGCCGAGCGAGGTGGTGCATGATCTGCCGGGCGAGGAATGGCGGCGGGTGCAGCGGGCGCAAGGCTACCGCTACATCCTGGTCAACGGTCAGGTAACGATAGAGAGCGATCGCGAGACCAACATCTTCTCCGGCAGGCTGCTGCGCCACGGCGACGGGTCGAAGGCGCGGACCACGTCCCTCGCGGCGTGAGATGCGGATCGAGAGGCCCGGGCCCGGGCGGGACGGGCTGAACGAGGCTCTGGCTGGGCAGGCCGCCGGTCTGACGGTGGGCGGTCTGCTGCTGCATCAGGTTCGGCTGCGCCCGGATCATCCGGCGGTCGAGGACGGGTCGCGACGGCTGACCTTCGGAGCGTTCAATGCAAGGGTGAACCGGCTGGCGCATGTGTTGTTGGGCCTGGGGATCGGACGCGGCGACCGGGTGGCGATCCTGTCGGAAAACCGGCTGGAATACCTGGAACTGCTGTTTGCCGCCGGCAAGATCGGCGCGATCGTTGCCACCTTGAACTGGCGCCTGTCGGACCCGGAACTGCGCCATTGCATCGACCTGGTCTCTCCGCGCGCGATCCTGCTCGCACCTTCCTACGGCGCCACCATGCAACGCCTGAACATCGACGCCGGAGCGATCATCGCCATCGGAGACGACTATGAGGACCGGTTGGCCCACTCTTCCGACGGTGAGCCACGCTGCCTGGTCGAGACCGAAGACGGGCTGATGGTCCTTTACACCAGCGGCACCACCGGCATGCCGAAAGGGGCGCTGATCAGCCACCGTGCCCAGGTCGCGAGGATGTTCGCCGGCTGCGTCGATTTCGAGCTGGCGGCCGGGGACAATTTCGTGGCCTGGGCGCCGATGTACCATATGGCGTCGGCCGAACAGTCGATCAGCGTGCTGGGCATGGGTGGCAAAATCGTGGTGGTGCCTGGCTACGACGTGGACCGCATCATCCACGCCATCGAAACCGTGCCGCAATGGTGGCTGCTGCTGATGCCCGGCATGATCGCCGACATGATCCAGGCGCTGCGCCGCCGCCCGATCGTGCCCGCCCCGATCAAGCTGGCCGGCGCGATGGCCGATCTGGTGCCGCCGCATCAGATCGCGGAGGTCACGTCGCTGCTGCGGACCCCCTATGCCAATACGTTCGGCTCTACGGAAACCGGGCTGCCGCCGTTTTCCGCCGGGCGGATCGCGCCGGGCACGGTGCCAGATCGTCTGTCGAAAATCCCCTGCGCCAGCGGCCATTTCCGGCTGGTGGACCCCGACGACAACGACGTCGCCGATGGCGAACCCGGAGAGGTCGCCTTTCGCGGCCCCACCCTGTTCAGCGGCTACTGGAACGCGCCCGAGACCAACGCGCATGACTTCCGCGGCGGCTGGTTCCACCTGGGCGATGTCTGCCGGCGCAACCCGGATGGCACCGTCGATTTCGTCGACCGGGTCAAATACATGATCAAGTCCGGCGGCGAGAACATCTACCCGGCCGAGATCGAACGTGTCCTGCTGGCCGATCCTCGCGTGGCGGATGCCGTCGTCGTCCGCCGGAAAGACGCCCATTGGGGGGAAGTGCCCGTCGCCTTCATCGCGCGGCACGACGACAGCCTGACTGAGGACGATCTAATCCGCCGCTGCCGAGCGGAGCTTGCCGGCTACAAACGCCCCAAGGAAATCCGCTTCATCCCGGCCGACGCCTTGCCCCGCTCGACCACCGGCAAGATCCAGCGGCATGAAGTGGAGAAATGGCTGACCGGCGCGTGCTGATCCGCACCCCGCCACGCACGCGTCGGCGGTCTTCAATGCGATGCGTAAGTGCGATGCGGAGATCATGTCCGCATCACGGGGGCAACGCGCGGCGAGACCAGACATATCCGGACGGCGGCTTACGGATTGAACACCATTTTCCGTTTCATCCTTGGGACGACAAAGTCGATGAAGGATGTCAGCTTGCCGGCCAGGCGTCGTTCGGTCTGATAAACCAGATGGACGGGCAGCGGCTCGGGTTCGTAGTCGCGCAGCAGCAGCCGCAGACGTCCGTCCGAGATCGGAGCGGAGACCTGATAGCAAAGCAGTCGGGTGATCCCCAGCCCCGCCACGGCCGCATCCGCCGCCGCCTCCGCCGTGCTGACCGACAGCCGCGATCGCACCGGCACCCGGATCATTTCACGACGTGTCCGAAACGTCCACTCCCGAAGAGCTTCCAGACTGGTGCAGGTTATGCTGTTGTGCAGGCTTAAATCCGCCAGGCGTTCCGGGATCCCGTTCCGGGCAAGATAGTCTGGGCTGGCGCAGACCACTTGCCGGATGACACCGAGCTTGACCGCCTTCAAATTGCTATCTGGCAAGTGACCGACGCGGAGCGCGATGTCGACTCCTTCCTCGCCCAGATTGACAATACGATCCGCCAACCGCAGTTGGACATCGACCTCGGCGTAAGCCGCCAGAAACTCCGTGACGATCGGGGCCAGATAGAGCCGCCCGAACAAGAGCGGTGCCGTAACGATCAGGTCGCCGCGTGGCGCACCATATTCGCCGGTGGCCAGCCGCTCGGCTTCATCGAGTTCTTCGAGCAATCGCCGACAGGTCTCAAAATGGTATCGGCCGATGTCGGTCAGCGCGACCTTACGGGTTGTTCGGGTCAGCAGTTGGACCCGAAGCAGGTCCTCCAGTTCCGAAACCTTCCGACTGACAGTGGCGAGCGGCATGGCCAGTCGGCGCGCCGCCGCCGAGAACCCACCGGCTTCGACGACGGCGACGAAAGCGGACATCGATTCGAAGCGGTCCATTTCAGTATCCCAGTTTCTGGAACAGTGCTTTCCAACCTTAGCGCATATTCCTGCCGCACGAAACAGTTCATGTCTCTCTTCACCGGCCGCGATGGTCGGCGGCAGTCACCTGCCCCGCCAATCCCGCAGTATCACCCAAGTTGCAACTGGAGTTACTCCAATGAACATCAAGACGAATGCACTGATCGCTCTTGCCGCCGCCAGCGTGTTGGGACTGTCGGCCCCCGCGTTTGCCGGGCCGGAGATCAACACCTCGACCGGCATCGTGACGGTCGACGGCAAGCCGGCTTTGGGCCTGGCGGCGCATGGTTACGACGTGGTGGCCTACCAGACCGACGGCAAGCCTGTCCGCGGCGACGCCAAATTCTCGGCCGTGCAAAGCCAGGCGGTGTACCGTTTCGCGAGCCAGGCCCATCTCGATCTGTTCAAGGCCAATCCGGCCAAGTATGAGCCGGCCTATGGCGGCTTTTGTGCCTTCGGCGTCTCTGTCGGCGCCAAATTCGATGGCGATCCGACCCTTTGGAAAGTTGTGGACGGCAAACTCTACCTGAATCTCGATGCGGGCATTCAACAGACCTGGCAGAAGGACATCGCCGGCAATATCAAAAAGGCCGAAGCCAACTGGCCCGGTATCGCGAGCAAGCTGCCGTCCGAGATCAAGTAGACAGGATGCATCACCGCGCCGGGTCGGGCCCGGCGCGGACCATCCCCCGCTCCCTCCGCGGCGCCCCGCCGCCAGACGCTCGCCGAACGAGCCTTCGGCAGGGCGCCTGCCGTGGCCCAGGCCGTTTGACGGTGCGTTAACCGATCGGGCTTTAACCGATTGGCCGCGCCCCCCGGAATGTGCCAAGCTTCCCCCCCAGCGGCGTCCCACACCACGCAGCAGGAGGAATCTTTCATGTCCGTCAACGCAGCCGAGTTCAAATTCCTGTCCGGCGTCAAGATCGTCGACTTCACCCAGTTCGAGGCCGGCCCATCCTGCACCGAAGCCCTCGCCTGGCTCGGTGCCGACGTGGTGAAGATCGAGAACCCGAAAATGGGCGATCCCGGCCGTCGCCTGCGCCCCGGCCAGCCGGACAACGACCCGTATTACTTCCACGTCTTCAATGCCAACAAGAAGTCCATCACCGTCAACCTGAAGTCGCCCAAGGGCCTTGAACTGGTCAAGGACATGCTGCGCCAGGCCGATGTGTGCGTGGAGAACTTCGCCCCCGGCGCGATCGAACGGCTCGGCCTGAGCTACGACGTCGTGAAAGCCATCAATCCCGGCATTATCTACTGCCAGGTCAAAGGCTTCGGCGAGGGCAGCCCGTTCGAAAAGAACCTCGCCTTCGACATGATCGCCCAGGCCTGCGGCGGCACGTTCAGCGTCACCGGAGAGGCCGATGGCCCGCCGACCCGCCCTGGGATCTCGCTGGGTGACACCGGCACCGGCATGCTGATGGCGATCACGGTGCTGGGCGCGCTGTACAAGCGCCGGGAGACCGGCGAAGGCCACCGCCTGCAGGTCGCGATGCAGGACGCGATCATGCACTACATGCGGATCAATTTTGCCACCCAGGGCCTGACCGGTAAGGCGGCCCAGCGCGGTGGCAGCAAGGTGCCGGGCGTGAACAACGCGCCCATGGGTCTGTATCCCTGCGCGCCGGGCGGGCCGAACGACTACGTCTATATCATGACGAGCCGAGCGAATCCGGACCATTGGGATCGGCTGTTGAAGCTGATCGGGCGGGAAGACCTAATCGGCGACAAGCGCTATGCCACGCCGGCCGACCGGGTGGCTCTGGAGCCGGAAGTCGACGCGATCATCGCCGCCTGGACGCGGACCCGGTCCAAATACGATGCCATGAAAGCGGTGGGCGAGGCCGGCATTCCCGCCGGCGCGGTGTTGGACACCAACGAACTGAACGACGACGTGACGTTCGAGGAACGCGGCATCATGCAGACCATGGTCCATCCGGTGCATCGCCCATTCAAGATGCCGACCTGGCCGGTGCGCGTCGACGGCAAGCCACCTGTGCTGAAATCATCCCCGATGCTGGGCGAGCACACGGATTCCGTGTTGAGCGAGTGGCTGGGCCTGAACGCGGCAGCGATCGCCGCGTTGAAGGCGGACGGCGCGGTCTGATCCGCGTATGGCGTGACAGGTCCCCGCGTTGAGACCGCTCTCTGGCGGGACCTGTCACAGCCGCCCATGGGCCGGATCGCTACCCCGCCCCTCCGCCACAGGTGACGCGCCCACGTCCCACCGTCCGGCGCTTTTTCCCCCCGATCATACCAACACGCTCGGCCAATTTTCCCCGCGTGGCCACCAGCGCCGGCCCCGTAATCACCAACGGCGCACAGCCAAGGGCATCCCAAACCGCGGCAACGTTCCCGATGCCGGTCGAAAAATCGGGATAAAGCCGCATGACCTGGCCGGCATTGGCGAAGTTGGCGCGATCGCCAGTGTCCAGATAGGACTCAACCGTCAGACCTTCCGCACAAAGCAAATCATGCTGCGCCAACTCGATGTGGTAATAGGTGACCTCATCGACCTCCACTTGCGCGATCGTGGTGCCATTGATCAAATACTTGACCGGGATCAGCACGCCATCCGCGAACACCGCGTGATCGGGAGACAGCCACAAATCCCGCCGCGGTTCGGCATCGGCAAACGCGCCGGCGCGTACCCGAACCGGCCAGACGGTTTCCGGCTTCGGGTGCGTTTTGCAACTCACCGTCCGCGACCCGACCCATACGATGGGCTCGCCCCGCCCATCGGCCGTGAGAACACGGTCTCCCGCGCTCAGCGACTCCACAGCCACCAACCCACGCTCGGCTTTAATCCGAGTCCCGGCCGCGAAGCACGGAATGACCGCGAATAATTGGCTGGCCGATGTGCTGCCACCCTGACCGTCGAGCACAGTATATGTCAGTTCGACCGGCCCGGTGTAGCTGGTGTTCGGCGTGATGGTGAAAGTGCCGCCATTATCCGTCACGTCGCCGTTGTCGGCTGTCAGACCGGACACGGACAGCGTGTCGTTCTCGGGATCGCTGAACCCTTGCAGCAAGGCGCTGACACTGACGGTGTATGGCGTATCCGCGATACCTTCCGTCAGGGCGGCCGTCGGGACGCCTTTGGGGTCCTGGTTGATGTGGATGCTCAGATCCGCGATCGACGTGGAGGCAACCCCGTCCTGGATGGTCAGGAAGTCCTGCCACTCCGCTTCAATGTCGCTGACATTGCCGGCCTGGGCGATGTTGTCGTTGCGGTCGAAGATCTCCCGCAGCGGTTCGGGATAGTTTTTCGGGTCGGTAATGCCGGTGATGTCGATCCCAAGAATCTTGGCAAGGTCGTTGGCGTTATTGAGCCTGAACGTTTTATTGTTCGCGGACGCATCGATGATCTTCAGGGTCAGGTTGGTAGCTTTGTCGTCGTCCGACAGCGACGTCAGAATGGCAATCTGGGTCGCGACCTTCTCCACCGCCAATGCGGTCGGATTGCTCGGCTGGGTCTTCAGTACGGCATAGGCGTCATAACTCTGCAGATTGACGCTGGCGGGAAGCCCCAGGACAGTCTTGATCGCAAAGATGGCGTTGTTGGGTGACAGGCCGAAATCGATGGCGTCCTTCACCAGGGTGGTCAGCGGATTGATGGTGCTGGCCCCGAGCGGCGCATCCAACTGCATCAGGGTGACGACCAAATCGCCCTCACCGACCGGTTGGATAAGTTTTGCCGCGCTGACCGGCGTTTCCGCCTGGGAGCCGTTGTCGGTGTAGCTGGCGATCACCTGAATTGAGTTGCCGGTATCGGTGCTCACGACCGCGTATGTATTGGCGTCGGTCCCGACATTGCTCCAGCTTCCGCCGCCGTCTCCGGATACCTGCCACTGATAGGAGATCGCCCCCGATACCCCATCGGGATCGCTCACGGTCGCGGTCAGCACCTTTCCCGTCGAGGCGATGCCGTTGATGACGACCGAGCCCGGCGTGTTGGCTGGCGGGATGCCAGGGTCGGTGACCGGGGTCAGGCCACCGCCCGCGCCGATTGAAAACAACCCGTCGCTGAACTTCGCATACTCGACATTGGTCAGCGTATCCGAGCCTTCCGAGGTCGGGCCGGATTTGGTGTCGGTGATCGTGAAACCGCCGGCGATCGAGGCAATCGTGTAGCTGGTGCTGGCACCCGCATAGATTACCGTGTCCAGATCCGCGCCGCCGTCGAAGCTGTCGTCGCCGGTGTCGCCCTTCATCTGGTCGGCGCCGCTGCCGCCGAACACCGTGTCATTGCCGCTGCCGGCCACCACGATGTCGTCTCCGCCGCCTGCATAGACAGTGTCGTCGCCGCCTTTCAGGTCGAAATACTCGTCCTTCACCGACCCGGTCAGGTCGTCCTTGCCTTCGGTGCCGGTCGTGGGCGGCGTGATGACCACACCCGAGCCAGGAATATTGCCGGCCGACAGATTGGCCAGGAAAATGCCGCTGTCGTAAATATGATCGCCCGTGTCGGCGATGCCGATCTTGATGTGGTTGACGGCGCCCGGAACGATCGGGGCCACGATTTTCAGCACATGGCTGACGCCGTCATATTCGATCGGCAGCGCGTTGCCGGCATTGTCCTGGAAGTAGCCGGCGGCGAGATTGCCGCTGACGACGCTCAGCGGATGGGCGGGATCGTGGTTGAACAGGGCGTAGTTCACGCCGTTGACCATGACGACCGCGGAATCGACGAACTGGTCGACCCATTCGGGGAACTCGTCGGATCCGAACACCACATCGAAGCTGACCGACGTGGCGGTTGGGTCGGCGACGGTGAAGTCGAACGAGAGCGTTGTGGCGTCGTAGGATTGGGTTTTGAAAACCGAATTGACCACCGCGTCGATGTTGGGATCGCCGTTGGCAAATCCGCTGACGCCGCTGTTGTCGACACCGAACCAGCCCACCGTGTTGGTGGTGCCTGGGGTGGTTCCGGAGGTCAGCAACAGGCCGGAGCCAATGCCGAGCGGGGTGAGGGAGCCGTCGTAGAAGTTGACGGCGGCCTGGCCGGATTCTTTCAGGACGATCGAACCCGCGACAACCGTGACACCAGAACCGGGCGCCAGAAGCGCGGTCGTCAACGCGGTTGTGTCGGAGCCGGCGTAGGGAATCAGTGCTGGCATGATGGGATCCTCGTTGGACGATCGGTGCTGAAATTGGCGGTGGAATTAGCGGTGGTCCCGCTTGTTTTCCGCATGGGCGGCGCCGTCTTGTGTGGCGGCGGTCGCAAGGGGATGGCCGAGGGGGCACGGAAGCCTGTCCACGTCGCTGGTGACGCAAGGCTTGCGTCCGTTGGGACCGACGGTCTCGATCCATTGCGTGCCGTCCAGTGTGGGTACCATCGGCCGGAATCGGCGCGACCGCCATGATCCAGATCAATTGGGGTTGGCATGGCGCGTGCGCTGCCAGCGTGCCGTGGGCGGGCTTCGGCATCCAACCAATCGAACCATGACGTCACGTTCGAGGAACGCGGAGCGATGCCGACCGGACCGGCCTGCCACGACATCAGGCAGGTGGTGTTGGGACCAGAATGGCTTCGTAGTCCCGCGCCCCGTGGATGACGTGCAGGACGGTCACGCGCTGTCGGTCGACGCGATAGAACACAAGGTGGTTTCGCCAAGGACGTCGGCGCACACCCATGGCCTCGTAACGCGCGACCAATGGGAAGGCGAGCGGCATTTCGCCAATCAGCATGACCGCCGCACGCAAGTCGCGCACGAACGACCGTGCCCGTGCCGGGTTGTCCGCCGCGATGAAATCGCCGATGGCGATCATGTCGTCACGCGCCGCCGCCGTGATGACAACCTTCATGCCGCCGCGATATCGTCGGCCGGCTCCCCGCTATATCTCGCCTCAAGGGCCGCGAAGACCTCGTCCGCATCCTGGATGTGTTCCGCCGCGGCGTCCGCCAGACCACGTTCGATGGCGAGGTCCAGGGCCGCGATCCGCCGCTCCCGCTCCTCCATCAAACGGAGGGCGTCACGGATGACCTCGCTGGCATTGTTGTAACGACCGCTGGCGACCTGGGTGCGGACGAAGGCCTCAAAATGACCGCCGATCGTGTAGCTGCTGGGCATGGCGCGCCTCCGATATCATTGAATAATACAATCGCACCAAGGTGGGCGCAAGGCATCGGGACAGAGGCCTATCGTCCGGCGGTTGGCTGTCACGAACCTCGGCACGCCCCCCCCCCCCCGCGTAAGGCCCGAGATGCCACAACACCGCCTC
>CALQHT020000078.1 GCA_943330455.2 Nitrosovibrio sp. Nv4
CACCTGCATATCCGCATCGACACTGATCGCCTGGCCACTGACCGTGCGCCCGAACGGGCTCGCCAGATAGAGTGCCATGTTGGCAATATCCTGCTGGGTGACGAAGCATTTCAGACTGGTGGTGCCGACGGTGCGATCCGTCATTTCGTTCTCGGAAATGCCTTCCGTCTGCGCTTTCGCCTTGATCACCGCCCGGATGCGCGGCCCATCCACCGGGCCCGGCAGGATTGCGTTCACTCGCACCCCGTCGCGACCGAGTTCGATCGACAGCGACTTGGTGAAGCCGATGACGCCCCATTTGGCGGCGGCGTAGGGCGCGCGGAGGGCGAAGCCGAACCGCCCAGCAGCGGAACTGAGGTTGATCACCGCCCCGCCCCCGGCTTCTCGCAAGGCCGGGATGGCACGACGGGAGCAGTGGAACATCGCCGCCAGATCGATGCGCAGGGTCGCGTCCAGGTCCTCTGGCGTCACGTCTTCCACCAGCGCGGTCGGCCCGGCGATGCCGGCGTTGTTCACCAGCACGTCCAACCCGCCCAGATGCTTGACGGCGGCATCGACGAAGGCCTCGCAGTCCGCCGGGATGCCGGCATCTGCGCGGATACCGGCGTGGCCGCAGGAAGCAAGTGCCGCGGGATCGACGTCGCTGACGAAGACATTGGCCCCGCAGGCGGCGAAACTGTCCGCCATCACCTTGCCAATCCCATTGGCTCCGCCGGAGATGGCGACGCGGTAGCCGCCCAGATCGACGGTCAGCGGGGTGCGGGCGCCTGAAATCATGGTGTGTCCTTCTTTCGCGGTGAAACTATCGCAGTGAGTTGACGATTTGCTTGTAGGCTTCCTCGGGGAACGCCTTCATCGACGTGGTGCGCACATTGCCGAGACGGCCGAGCATGAGGGTGAAGCGGGCGGCAACGGCGTCGTCGGAGACGTCGTAGATGCCGACCAGGTCGAACTGGCCCATGGTCATGTAGAGCGAGCGGAACTGCCCGCCCATCTCCTCCAGCATCGCGCGTGCCTGATCGAGGCGTGTTGGGCCTTCCGCGATCGCTTTCAGCCCCTGGTCGGTCCAATTGGCTAGCATCACATAGGTCGGCATGGCTCGATCCTCCGGTCCATCGCGTGTAGTGTGACGACACTCCATCCAAAGCAGTGTGACGGCACTCCATCCAGAGCAGTGTGGCGACACTCCTTCCCGAGGAGTGTGACGGCACTCCATCCAGAGCAGTGTGGCGACGCTCCTTCCCGAGGAGTGTGACGACGCTCCATCGCGTGTAGTGTGACGACCGATGCCGGGGGGACGCAAGCCATGGTCAACAACGACGGCGCACGCAACATCGAGTTCGTCGGCCACACCGACCAGGGTGGGCGCGGGGACGGCGTTCAGGTGATGGTGGCGCGCGGGCATGCCTATGTCGGCACCCGGATCAGCCGCGGGGTCATGGTGACGGATGTGCGCAACCCGCGCGATCCGAAACCGGTGAATTTCATGCCGATCCACCCGGCGTCATGGTGCATGCATCTGCAAACGGCCGAGGATCTGATGCTGTGCATCGAGGAACTCGACCTGAAGGCGCTGCTGTCCGCCAAGGAGTATTATGGTGGGTCGAACCAGGTCGATTCCGCGCGTTACGGCAAGCGAGGCGTCGATTTCTCGGCCGGCATGCGAGTTTACGACATTTCCGATCCGGCCAATCCGCGCTCGATCGGGTTCATGGAAGTCGAGGGGCTGGGGTTGCACCGCATCTGGTGGACCGGCGGACGCTATGCCTATGCGTCGGCGCTGCTGGATGGGTTCCTGGACCATATTTTCATCTGCATCGACATGGCCGACCCGACCAAGCCGGTCGAGGCGGGGCGCTGGTGGATCCCCGGCATGCATGCGGCCGGCGGCGAGACCCCGACCTGGAAAGGCCGCACCGCGCTGCACCACGCGGTGGTGGAGGACGACATCGCCTACGGCTCCTGGCGCGACGGCGGCCTGACCATCCTGGACGTCAAGGACAAGAGCGCGCCCAAGCTGATCGCCCATCGCAACTGGTCCCCGCCCTTCGGAGGCGGCACTCACAGCGCCTTGCCGCTGCATGACCGCAATCTGCTGGTGGTGGCGGACGAAGCGGTGCTGAACATCGACCAGGAGCCGATGAAGCACACCTGGATCTTCGACATCCGGGACAAATCCAACCCGGTCTCCATCGCCACCATGCCCACACCCTCCGACCAGGACTACGTCAAGCTCGGCGGTCAGTTCGGACCACACAACCTGCATGAGAATCGGCCGGGATCGTTCCGGTCCTCCACCACCATCTTCGCCACCTGGCAGAGCGCCGGGGTGCGGGTGTTCGACATCGCCGATCCGTTCCACCCGTCGGAAATCGGCTATTTCGTGCCGCCGCAACCCACCAAATGGATGGAACCGATGCGCGGACGAGCGAAAATGCGGCACACAGCCGATCTGTTCGTGGCCGAGGACGGATTGATTTATCTCACGGATTACGATGCCGGGCTGTATATCCTGCAGTGGACGGGAGCTTGAAGTCGGTTGACCCCAAGCGGGGCGGTCGGCCCTTGGTCCGTCAGGGCCCCTTACCGTCATTGCCGGGCTTGTCCCGGCAACCCGCCCCCCCGCCGTTGAAGCGTGGGTGGCCGGGTCAAGCCCGGCAATGACGGTGGAGGGCAATAACGGTGAAGGGACGCTGTCGGTCGTTGGTAAGCGCCTTTCGTATTGCTATCGCTCGCCGGTTTCCAAAGGAACGCCCATGCGGCCAATCGACGCCTACTGTCCCCCTGTGAGGAAATCATGATGAGCACCGTCATCATCGTCTGGGTCATCGTGCTGATCCTGGTCGTCGTCACCCTGTTTGCCGGGATCAAGACCGTGCCGCAGGGCCAGATCTGGACGGTGGAGCGCTTCGGTGCCTACACGCGCATGCTGGATCCCGGGTTGCAGTTCGTCCTGCCCTATATCGACCGCATCGGCCGCAAGCTGAACGTCCAGGAACAAGTCGTCGAAATTCCCGAACAGAGCGTCATCACCCGCGACAACGCCACCGTCGCGGTGGACGGCATCATCTATTTCCGCGTCATGGAACCGGAAAAAGCCGCCTACCAAGTCGAGCACCTGACCGTCGCGCTGACCACCCTGGCGATGACCAATATCCGCTCCGTCATCGGTGAGATGGAGCTGGACCAGACGCTTTCGTCCCGCGAGCGGATCAACTCGTCCCTGCTGAACATCCTAGACGGGGCGACCCTGCCCTGGGGCGTGAAGGTCAGCCGGGTGGAAATCCGCAAGATCGAGCCGCCGGAGAACCTGATCCTGGCAATGAACCTGCAAATGACCGCCGAACGCGAACGCCGCGCGACGGTGGCTCGGGCGGAAGGCGAGCGGGAAGCCGCGATCAAACGGGCCGAGGGCGAGAAACAGGCCCTGATCCTGTCCGCCGAGGGACGCCAACAGGCGGCCGTCCGCGACGCCGAGGCGCGGGTCGCCCTGGCGCGCGCCGAAGCCGAGGCGACCCAGATGGTGTCCGAAGCCGCCACCCGTTACGGCAATGACGGTCTGCGCTACTTCATCGCCAACAGCTACGTGAAGGCGTTCGAGGCGATTGCCTCCGCCCCCAACACGAGGCTGGTGGTGGTGCCGATGGAATCCGCGGCAATCGCCGGCGGCATCACCCAGGCGATGGAGTTGTTGCGCGGACCCGAGGGCGGTGGGCCGTTGCCACCCAATCCGCGCGGCGCCGTGCCGCGTCCCCAAGGTTCCGGCGGCACGCATCCCGGTGCCTCACCCGCCGCGGGGCCATGGGGATCATCGACACCATCAGCATGAGCCCCTGGCTTGTCTGGGTCGTCGCCGGCCTTGTGATGCTGGGTCTGGAAACGATCGTGCCCGGGGCGTTCCTGATGTGGATCGGCTTGGCCGCTTTGGGCACCGGCCTGATCGCGCTGACCATCGACTTCGGCTTTGCGTGGGAGGTCGTGACCTTCGCCGTACTGGCCGCGCTGTCCGTGTATGTCGGGCTGCATCTGCGCCGCCCACCGCGGAGGCTGAACACGCAAAGCGCCGGCCTGGCGGGGCGACAGGCGACGTCGATCTCGTTCACCGGACGGACCGGGCGGGTCCGGGTCGGCGACAGCGATTGGTCCGCGCGAGTCCCCGCCGACGTGGCCATCCCAGAACCCGGCGAGCGCTTGCGCGTGGAAGGCGTGGACGGCACGGTGCTGATCGTGCGGCCGGACAAGGTCTAACGGTTCAGGTCCGCCACGGCCCCTATGGTGCGACCTGAACACTGAGGCATGATGACCCGTCTTACCCAAAACGGGAGAACGTCATCATGATCGCGGCAATCAGCCTGATGCGGCGCCAGGAGCCGGTGAGCCTGGCTCGGTTCCGGCGCCACTGGCTGGATATCCACGGCCCCCTCGTCTGCGCCTTCGCCGGCCTGCATCGTTACATGCAGTGCCACGTGATCGAATCGCCGGCGATGAACGATCTGGCACGCTCCATGCGGATCGATGGGTTTCCCATCCTGTTCTTCGAGAATGACGAGGACCGCGCCAAAGCCCAGGGTTCTCCGGAAATGGCGGAATGCAATGTCGACTCGCGCCTGTTCGTCGGGGCGGTGTCGCGGGTCGTCACCGATGTGGAAACCGTGGAGCCGCCGCCCGAGGAACGCGGTCGTATCAGCCTGTTGCTGTTGTTTCCGGCCGGCAGCGACCCCGCGGCCATCGACGCCACCATTGGCCACGCCGCCCAACTTCCCCGCCTGGTCGGCCTCACACGCTATCACGTGCGCCAGCAGGGGCGCGCACCGGCATCGACGGTGGACCATCTGGCGGTGGAAGTCGCGGCGGCGGCACAGGCGCGCTTCGACAGCATCGTCGATCTGGAAGGCGCCCTGGCGGATTGGGACGACCCCGGCGTGGCGCGCTTCGTGGTGGAGGAGCATTGGCTGGTCTGATCCGATCCGACCCCGACTTGAGAAGCTGACCGTCCCGCCGCACACTGTGCCACCAAATCGGAGGACACGGACATGAAAGTCGGCTTTATCGGTCTCGGCATGATGGGCGCCGGGATGGCGTCCAACATCCAGAAAGGCGGGTTTGAGCTTGTGGTGCACGACCTGACCCGTCAGGCGGCATCCAAGCACCTGAACGCCGGCGCCACCTGGGCGGACAGCCCGAAAGCGGTCGCGGAACAATGCGAAATCGTGTTCACCTCCCTGCCCACGCCTTCCGATGTGCGCCGTGTCGGCACCGGAGAGGACGGTTTGATCGAGGGCTTCAAAAAGGGCTCGGTCTGGCTGGACCTTTCCACCAACGCAGTGGACGTCGTGCGCGACCTGAACGCGATCTTCGCGGAAAAGGGCATCGATTTCCTGGACGCGCCGGTCAGCGGCGGGCCGTCCGGCGCCAATTCCGGCAAGCTGGCGGTCTGGGTCGGCGGCGACAAGGCGGTGTATGACAAATACAAGGCCGTGCTGGACGCGTTCAGCGACCAGAACCGCTATATCGGCCCGATCGGGGCCGGCACGATCGCCAAGCTGGTGCACAACTCCGCGTCCGCCGCGGTCAACGTGGTGCTGTCGGAAGTCTTGACCATGGGCGTGAAGGCGGGTGTCGAGCCGCTGCAATTGTTCGAGGCGATCCGCCAGGGCGCCGCCGGCCGTGTGCGCCTGTTCGACCGGTTGCAGAAACAGTTCCTGACCGGCGTCTACGATCCGCCGGATTTCGCGCTGCGGCTGCTGCACAAGGATGTTTCTCTGGCGTGCCAGTTGGGCCGCGAGGTCAGCGTGCCGATGCGCCTGACCAACCTGGCGCATCAGGAACTGACCGAGGCAATGAACCGAGGCTGGGACAAGCGCGATTCCCGCGTGGGCGCTCTGCTGCAACAGGAACGCGCGGGCATCCCGCCGATCCAGGTCTCGCCTGACCGGATCAAAGCCGTTATGGAAAAGGACTGATCTCATGAAGATGCAATTGGGCGCGTCATTGCCCTGCGGCGATATCGGCACGGGGGCTGCGGTGGTGCGGGATTACGCACAAACCGCTGAGGGCCTGGGCTTCGACTATCTGCAAGCCCCCGACCATGTGCTGGGCGGCAATCCGGCGACCGTGCCCCCCGGCAAGCGGGTGGGCACGACGGAAACCGCTTATCACGACCCGTTCGTGCTGTTCAGCTTCGTGGCCGGCTGCACGCAGAAGATCGGCTTCGCACCGGGGGTGCTGATCCTGGCGCAGCGCCAGGCGGCTCTGGTCGCCAAGCAGGCGGCATCCCTGGATGCTCTGGTGCCCGGACGGTTGCGTCTTGGCATCGGCGTGGGCTGGAACGAGGTGGAGTTCGTCGGCCTGAACGAAAACTTCAAGAACCGTGGCCGGCGGTCGGAGGAACAGGTCCAGGTCATGCAGGCGCTTTGGTCGCAGCCGCATGTAACGTTCGCGGGTAAGTATCACACGTTGGAGGATGCCGGGATCAATCCTCGGCCCCCCTCCGGCCGGGTTCCGGTGTGGTTCGGTGGGCACGCCGAACAGACGTTCCAGCGGACGGCGAAGTATGGGGATGGGTTCATGCCGTTGGCCTATCCGGCGGATGACACGGCGCTGGCGGCGTTCGATAAACTGCGCGGCATGATCCGGGCGGAAGGCCGCGATCCGGCTTCGGTCGGGATCGAGGTTTGGGTTTCGGTCGGGACCGGGAACGAAGACGACTGGCGGCGGGATGTGACGTTCTGGAAGAAGGCGGGGGTGACGCATGTGACGGCGCACACGACTTATTCCAGCAAGATCCATACGCGGATTGCAGGTCGGAGTGCGGCGGATCATATCGCGGCGGTGACGCGGTTCCAGAAGGCGGTTTCTGATTTGTTGTAGTAGCAGCGCTGCCGTCAGGGGCCAACCGCACCTGACGGCATGCGTTTTCCGTAACTCGTTACGCCTCGATCAACGCCACATCCATCGCCTCGGCGGCCCGGCGTAACGCCCGATCACGACTCGCCAAAGCCGCCCCCCGCCGGGACGCGAGGTCCAGATAAATCGCGTCGTAGACTGTCAACCGGTGCTCGCGAGCCAACCGAAACACTGGACCACGAATCCGGGAGGTCTCCGCGTCGGTCTCCACTGGCAGGCTGCCGAGCAACTCCAACAATTCGACAGAGCGTTCGGCCGACACGCGGTTTCGTCGTTCGGCAGTCAGCAGCAGATTGGCACATTCGGCATGCCACAGCAGGGGCACGATCACCTGCCGATTCGGCAGACTACGAAGCAAGTCTTGGCTCGCCGCCGTCGCCTCATCATGAAAGCACCAAGCCGCGGTAACGGACGCGTCGATGACGACGGGTGCTACCATCTGCGCCCGGCGTCGCGAAATTCCTTCCAGTCGCCGTCAAGCGTCTGCCCAGCCGCAATCTCCTCAATACGCCGCACCGCGGACTTGATCGCCTCCGGGTCCTTCCGTTCCACCGGCACCAGTTCGGCCACCGGCCTGCCGTGCTTGGTGATCGTGAACCGCTCCCCCTTCGCGACCCGGTCCAGCAGGGACGACAGATGGGTTTTCGCCTCAAAGGCCCCGATAGTGTCCATTTGAACCAGTCTCCAACCAGTTGGCCCGATATAGGGGGAGAAAACCGCTCACGCAACCATCACCAACACACCGCCCCAAGCCGAGCGCCCGGGACGAATGCGACGAAGCGGGTGCGCGTTGCAGGAGGCTGACGACTGCCGACACCGACGCGACCTCAATGGCGATGACCGTCCGCGAAAACCTCAATCCATCGAAATCTTAGCCTCCCGGATCAACGCGCCATACCGGTCAAAATCGCGCCGCATCGTGGCCGTCAGTTGCTCCGGCGTGCCCGGGAAAGGCCGGATCGCGAATTTCTGCAGATGCGGGGTCATTTCCGGCATCCGGGCGACCTTGTTCATGGCCTCGCTCATCTTGCGAATGATCGGTTCCGGAGTACCAGCCGGCGCGTACATCCCAAACCAACCGACGAAGTCCAATTCGGGATAGATCTCGCTCAACAGCGGCGTGTTCGGGAAATCCGGATGGCGCACCCGGTCGACGACCGCCAGCAGATTGAGCTTGCCCGCCAACACATGCGGCATCGCGTTGGGGTCCAGATAGGTCTGCACCACGCCCGCCAGCAGATCGGGCAGAGCCTCCCCCGCGCCGCGATAGGGCACATAGACCATATCGGTGCCGGCAACCTTGTTGATCATGATGGTGACCAACTGGGTCAACGTCCCCAGCCCGACCCCGCCCAGATTCAAGGTGCCCGGTTTCGCCTTCGAAATCGCCACCAGGTCCTGCACCGTCTTGGCACCGATGGAGGGATTGGCGGTCAGGATGATCGAATAATCGGCAAACAGCGACACCGCCGCCAGATCCTTGAACGGATCGTAGCCCACCGCGCGCACCTGCGGCAAAATGGTGACCGAGGACACCGGTGTCGTGACATACGTATATCCATCCGGCGCCGATTTGGCACAGGCCTCCAGACCGATCGCTCCCGCCGCACCGCCCTTGTTGTCGATGACGAATTGCTGCCCCAACTCGTTTGACAGATGTTGCAGGAACGGGCGAGTGGCGTTGTCGGTCGATCCACCCGGCTGATAGTTCACGATAATTTTAACCGGCTTAACCGGCCAATTGACCGCCGGCTGCGCCGTAGCGGCGAACGGCATCACCGCGGCAAGCACGGCGAGCACCGGCTTGACCCAGGACCTGTATGTCGACATTTGACCTCCTGTTTGTTGCTTTTTGTGCACGTCGTTGCACCAGCCTTGTCGGGTTTCGTGGGCAGGGTCAACCTGTGCCGCCAACCGCGATCGCGATCAACAGCCATGCGCGGCAGCTTCCTCCGCGCCGATCGGACAAGGACGCGCCCAGCATTGCCGCTCGTTCATGCAGGTAGACGGCGCAAAAGCCCCTGTAGATTGTTCTACACATTTGACAATCCACAATAATAAACTCCGGATACGGGCCGTGTTGCGCGAAATTCTCTGCCCGGCAGCCAGGAAAACCAGACCACCCTTCCCCGCCCCGCCAGATGCTGCGAAAATACCCCTCGTCCAGGCAAGCAGGAGAACTCCCCCATGATCCGTCGCCGCATGTTTACGGCCGGTGTCGCCGCCTCTCTGGCGATGCCCTCGATCGGCAAGGGCGCCGCCGCGACGCCATTGAAATTCATCCCGCAATCGGATCTGACCATCCTCGATCCGATCGTCACCACCGTCTACACGGCCCGCAACCACGGCTACATGGTGTTCGACACGCTGTTCGGCATGGACAGCAACTACCAGATGCAGCCGCAGATGCTGCAAAGCTACAGCGTGGAGGACAACGGGCTCCGCTGGAAACTCACCCTGCGAGACGGCCTGATGTGGCACGATGGGGAAAAAGTGCTGGCGAAGGACTGTGTCGCCTCCGTCCGCCGCTGGGGGGCGCGGGACGGGATCGGCAGCCTGCTGATGGCGCGCACCGCCGAACTGAACGCCCTGGACGACAAGACCTTTGAATTCCGCATGAAGAAGCCGTTTGCCCTGCTGCCCTACGCGCTGGGCAAGATTTCCACCCCCATGTGCGCCATCATGCCGGAACGCTTGGCCAAGACCGACCCGTTCAAGGCCGTCACCGAAATGGTCGGCAGCGGACCGTTCAAGTTCAAGGCGGACGAGTGGATCTCCGGCGCGCGGGCGGTCTATACGAAGAACGATCGTTACGTTCCGCGGCCCGAGGTCAGCACCGGCTGGACCGCCGGTGGCAAGGTCGCGCATTTCGAACGGATCGAGTGGCACACCAGCCCCGATGACGGCACCTCGGCCAGCGCCATGCGATCGGGGGAAATGGACTGGTGGGAACTGCCGACGGTCGATCTACTGCCGGTTCTGAAGCGCACCGGCAAAATCCGCGTCGAAATCAAGGACCGCAACGGCACGCTCGGCATGCTGAAAATGAACAACCTGCAGCCGCCGTTCAACAACGCGGCAATCCGGCGGGCCATGATCGGCGCCATCTCCCAATCCGACTACATGACCGCGATCGCCGGGGAAGACCGCGTGATGTGGCGGGAAGGCGTCGGGATCTTCACCCCCGAAACCGACATGGCGTCCGATGTCGGCATGGACCTGCTGACCAGCAAGCGCGACCTGGCCAAAGTCCGCGCGATAATCAAGGAAGCCGGCTACAACAACGAAAAGACCGTCCTGCTGGCCCCGAATGAGCCACATTACCGCAAGGCGATGGCGGATGTGACGACCGAGATGCTGCAATCCGCCGGGCTAAACGTCGACATCCAATCGATGGATTGGGGCACCGCGATCGTGCGGCGGGAAAACAAGCAGCCCGCCGACAAAGGCGGCTGGAGCGCGCTGTGCACCACCGCCAATGGGTTGGACATGCAGACCCCCCTGCTGCACTTCCTGCGCACGACCGGAGAAAAAGCCTGGTTCGGCTGGACCGACAGCCCAAAGATCGAGGAATTGCGCGCCGCCTGGGTCGATGCACCCGATCTGGCGGCGCAGAAGCGGGTCGCCGCGGAAATCCAGCGCCAATGCTGGATCGACGTGCCGCATATCCCTCTGGGCCAGTGGTTCCAGCCGGTGGCGTGGCAAAACACCGTCGATGGCATCCCGGACGGATTCCCGTTGTTCTGGGGTGCCAGGCGGGTCTGACAACCGGCGCTCGGTCCGTCCGGATATTTGCCCTGACGGACCTTGTGCTTGTTTTTGCCGGGCAGCGCTTTAGGATGCCCCCTGCCCTCGTTGTTTGCACCCTTGCGTCGCGTGGGGTGAGGCCTACCACGCGGCGTCCAGGCGGTGTCTCCCAGCGGGCAACAACAAACAACCGGCCGTGGCGGTTGCCGCGGCATATTTTGGGAGGCTACGAATGAGCAAGAAACCGCGTCTTACGCGGCGCGCCGTACTCGGCACAGCCGCCGCGGCAACTCTGCCCCTGGTGCATATCCGGTCGGCCGGAGCCGCCGGCAAGCTCTCGCTGGCGCTGTGGGATCACTGGGTTCCGGCCTCCAACGGAGTCATGAAAGCCCAGATCGAAGCCTGGGGAGAGAAGAACAAGGTCGAGGTCAGTGTCGACTTCATCACCTCCGTCGGTTTCAAGATCGAGCTGACGGCGGCGGCCCAATATCAGGCGCGCAAGGGCCACGATCTGATTTTCATCCCGAACTGGGACGTGAGCAAATACGCCGACCGCCTGGAACCCGTCGATGACGTCATCGGGGAACTGGAAAAGCGCTACGGCAAATATTCCGAGACCTATGGCTATCTGGCCAAGAGCGGCGATCGCTGGCGCGCGATCCCGTCCAGCACCGGATCGTTGAACCTGACCGCCTGCGCCCGCATCAGCATGTTCAAGCAACATGCCGGCATCGATCTGCGCGAATTGTATCCCGCGGCGCCGCAAGACAAGACGATCGGCGATAGCTGGGATTACAACGCATTCCTGAAAGCAGCCGAGGCTTGCCACAAGGCCGGTGTGCCCTTCGCTTTGGGTCTGGGACAGACCAACGACTCGATCAACAACAGCGGATCCTGGTATGCCGCGTTCGGCGCGGAGCTGATCGACGCCAACGGCAAGATCCAGGTCAAGTCCGACAAGACCCAGCAGTTCCTGGAATACGCGCAGAAGCTGGTGAAGTTCCTGCCCAACGATGCCGCCAGCTACGACGACGCATCCAACAACCGGGCCCTGATTTCGGGCAAAAGCGCACTGATCATGAACCCGCCCTCCGCCTGGGCGGTCGCGAAACGCGACGCTCCCGCGGTGGCGGAAGATTGCTGGACGTTCCCGATGCCGAAGGGTCCAGCCGGCCGGTTCATTCCGTTCAACTACGCGTTCCACGGCATCTGGGACTTCGGCTCCAACAAGAGCGCGGCCAAGGCACTGGCGATGCATCTGCAAGAACGCGCGACGGTGGAGCCGCGCTGTATCGCATCCGAAGGCTATGACCTGCCGCCCTTGGTCAGCATGTCCGACTTCGATATCTGGTCGAAGGTCACGCCGCCGACCGGCACGATCTACAATTACCCGATCCGCGCCTGGCATGATGCCAAGCCGAGCATGACGGCGGCTCCGGCGCCGCATGAAATCGCGGTGCAGGTGTATCAGCGTGCGGTTCACCCGGCGATTTTGGCTCGCCTGCAGCGGGGCGAGTCGATCAAGAAGGTCACCGACTGGGCACAGGATGAGCTGGAAGGCTTCACGAAGTAATCGTCTATACTAAGCGGGCGCCGGCGGGATCTGGGATTTTCCAGATTCCACCTCGCCCGTGCTGGCCTTGATGTGCTTGCCGATCAGTTAAACCCACCAGTGGAAAGATGGGTTATCCGGGAATGGTCCGTGACGGAAGCGGGCGAGTGGGCACAACCGCAGGATCCCCTGGGCGGCAAGAGCATCAACCAGATGCTGACCGGTGCGGCCCGCGGCGAGGTCACGCCGGTCCGGGCGCCGACCCGGACCGCGCCGCCCGAGCCGATGACCGGCCTGACCTGCACAACGTCCCACTGGAAGAACGTCACCGGCCTGGGCCGCGCGACCTGACCGGGCGGGGTGGGTCCTATCCTTTCAGGACCTCCGGGTTGGTCACGCGAACCGGCTTGCCGTCCAGGAAGCCCAGCGCGTTCTCAATCATCTGCGGGTAGAACCCGTCCCAGGTTTCCTTCACGCCGTAGCCCATATGCGGCATCAGCACCGTGTTCGGGGCCTTGCGCAGCGGGTGGTCCACCGGCAGCGGCTCCTTGTCGTAGACATCCAGCGCGGCGACGATCTTGCCGGCATTGACGGCGGCCACCATCGCCGCCTCGTCAATAATCGGCCCGCGGGAGGTGTTAATCAGGATCGCGCCCTGCTTCATCCGGGCGATATCCGCAGCGCCGACCAGGCCTCGGCTGCGGTCGGACAGGACCAGATGGATGGAGATCGCGTCCGAGGTCGCCATCAGTTCGTCCTTGGAGACGAGTTTCGCACCGACGGCCTCGGCCCGTTCAGCGGTCAGATTCTGGCTCCAAGCGATCACGTTCATGCGCAAGGCCTGGCAGAATTGCGCCATGTAGGTGCCGAGCCGCCCGAGGCCGAGAATACCGATGGTCTTGCCACCGAGGCCGATGCCGACCGGCACCCCCATCTGGAAGGTGCCGCCGCGCATGTTCGCGTCGCCCCGGGGGATCCCGCGTGCCGCCGCGAGCAACAGGCCCAGCGCCAGTTCCGAGGTCGCCGAATCCGCGTAGCCGCCACCAGAGGTGTTCGAGACCACGATGCCTCGCGCCGAACAGGCGGGCGTGTCCAGCGAGGCGTTGCGCGCACCGGTCATCCCCAGCATCCGCAGCTTGGGCAGGCGGTTGATCAGCGATGCCGGCAGCGGCGTGCGTTCGCGCATCGACAGCACAATGTCGAAATCCGCCAATTTCTGGGCGGCGTCGTCCTGGTCCTTGAAGGCCTCGGCGAAGAAGGTCACTTCCGCGCGGGCTTGCAGTTTCGACCAGTCGGCGGCGCCGCGCGCTACGCCTTGCCAGTCATCCAGCACCGCGACTTTCGACATGTTGCCGCTCATATTGCAATTCTCCCCGGAGTTAGCGTCTGGCAGGGTGCCGTTGGGCGGGGTTGGATGCAAGCGGGTGTGGGGAGGAACAGCGGTCCTCAATGCGGACGAATCGCTATTGACGCCTGAACGATCGGCTCGCTGAGTTTGATCCGCTACAGTCCAAAGGCAATCGTCCTGCTCGCTCAGATCGGGGATTCGCAAGCGGCTCGGTCTCCGATTGAAGGCCCATGTGCAACGCCTCGAATCCCTCCTCGGCCACCAGCGCCAGTGCTGTGAAGATTTCCCCGACAAGCGCCGGGGAATCAACACGACCTATCCGATCGCCGATATCGCCATGGCGGCGTTCTCGATCTTCTTCATGCAGAACACCCCGTTCCTCGCGTATCAGCGGCTACTGAGCGACGGCCACGGCCGGTCGAACTGCCAGATTGCGGCTGCGCCGGCTGATCGGTTTCGGCAATGTGCGCCTGCAAATCCGCCGCCTCGCCAACGGGGCATAACGCCGGTCTATGCCTGCCTGAGGCCACCCCCCCTACCCCACCCGCGCCACGGGCGGCCGAGCGAGGAGGGCGGCGAGGATACTGGTGGCGGCGAGGGCGGAGAAGCACAGCAAAGACGTCTCATACCCGCCGGTCGCATCGCGCAGGATGCCGGACAGCAAGGGCCCCATTGCCTGGGCCAGCACTTGGAAGGTCAGGGCGATGCCTCGGATCGCGCCGAAGCTGCGGCGGCCGTAATAATCCGCCCACGCGATCGGCAGCATGGTCAGAAGCCCGCCCACACCGGCCCCAAAGAACGCCGCGGCGAAGTAGCCCCAGGCGCCGCCATGCACCGATTGCAACCCCAGGGTGCCGCACAACAGCAACAAGCCGGACAGAGCCAGCTTGACCCGCACCGGCACGCGGCGGGGCAGCAGGCCGAACCCCATGCTCGCCACGCCGGACATGACGGAGAAAAAACTGACGATGGTGGCGGCCATGGTGGGGGACAGGCCACGCTCGATCAGGAACGGCGCCTGGTGCAGGGACACGCCGGCCTGCACCGGGTAGGCGAGCACGGCAAACAGCGACAACAGCCAGAAGGCCGGCGTGCGCAGGGCCTCGGCGCGGGAGAAAGTGGGTTCCACCAGCGGCGTGGCGGGGGTGGAGGCGGTGACGGCACGGTCGGGGACCAGACCGACATCCTCTGGCCTGCGGACCAGCAGCAGGAAGACGGGGATGAAGCCCACGACCAGGACGACGCAGCCCACGGCGATCCAGCCGGCGCGCCAGCCGCCTTCCAGCATGGCGAATTGCGCGACCAGCGGCAGCAAGGTCAGGCCGGCCATGTGGCCCAGGGTGACGATCCCGGTGGCGAAGGACCGGCGCGCCACGAACCAGTTGTTGACCGCGCCATAGATGCCCAGGTCGAACGGGCCGGAGAAGTTCAGGCGCGCAATACAGAACAGCAGATAGAAGACCGGCAAAGAGAACGTCAGCGACAGCGACAGGTTGGCCAACCCGGTGCACAGCACCGCCAGGCACAGGACTTTCCTTGCGCCCTCCCGATCCAGGAATTTTCCCAGCCAGGGCGCGGTGATCGCGGCCAGGATGCCGCCGAGGGAGACCGCTCCCGACATTTCGGTGCGCGACCAGCCGAATTCTTCGGTCATGGGGGAGACGAAGATGGACAGTGTGGCGACGGCGCCGCCCTGGCGGGACAGCGCGGCGCAGCACACGCAGCTCAGGATCACCCAGCCGTAGTAGAACGGCAGGCGCGGGATCAGGAACCGAGGCAGGAAGGGCGCGTTCATGGCCATCCGCACTACTCTGGTTTGGGGTGCATGGCGACAGGGCGTGTCCCGAGCACGGCATCGGTTCCCACCGCCGCCTCACGCGCCTATATCGGCAGGTGAAACAGCAAACGCCGCAACGGGGGAGAACAGGATCATGGCCACCACACAGAGCACGCCGCATCGCGCGTTGGGAACGGGCGGATTGTCGGTCTCGGTCGTCGGACTGGGCTGCATGGGGCTGTCGGGCGTCTACGGATCCGCCGACGATGCGGTGTCCGAGGACCTGATCCGCCATGCCATCGACCAGGGCGTGGACCATCTGGACAGCTCCGACATGTATGGCTGGGGCCATAACGAGGAACTGATCGGGCGCGCCATCAAGGGACGGCGGGACCGCGTGGTGCTGGCCTCGAAATTCGGCCAGGTGCAGAACCCGGGCGGGCAGAATGCGGTCGACGGGCGGCCGGAACACGTCATTGCCGCCTGCGAGGCCAGCCTGAAGCGGCTAAATGAGAGTGTGATCGACCTTTACTACCAGCACCGCGTCGATCCCAACGTGCCGGTGGAAGACACTGTCGGTGCCATGAAGCGGCTGGTGGAACAGGGGAAAGTCCGGTTCCTCGGCCTGTCGGAGGCAGCGCCCGACCGCATCCGGCGCGCCCACGCGGTGCATCCGATTGCCGCGGTGCAGACCGAGTATTCGCTGCTGTATCGCGAAGAGGCCGAAACCACGCGCCAGACCACGCGGGAACTGGGGATCGGGTTTGTGGCTTACTCGCCGCTGGGTCGAGGCTTTCTGACCGGCGCGATCCAGACATTTGCGGATGTGGACGGGCGGCGGGCGGCGCATCCTCGGTTCCAGGAGCAGAATTTCGCGCAGAACCGGGCGCTGGTGGCGAAAATCGAGGCGTTTGCCAAGGACAAGGGCTGCACACCGGCGCAGTTGACCCTGGCCTGGCTGTTCGCCCAGGGCGACGACGTGGTGGCAATCCCCGGGACTCGTTACAAGGAGCGTCTGGCGGAAAACTTGGGGGCGTTGCAAGTCACCTTGACCCCGGCGGACGTGGCCGCGATCTCGGCCGCCGTGCCGACCGGGGCTGCATCCGGCACCCGCTATCCCGCCGGCGGCATGGCGGGCGTCTTCATCTGATGTCAGTCCCGCCGCGCATCGACCAAGCCGTGCTCGACCGTCTGCTCGGCCAGGAGCACGCCGGGGAGCACGAATTGGACCTGCGCGGCATGACGGCGGGGGCGGCGCGGCTCGCGATCGAGACGATGCTGGAGCGCTTGGCGGGCCAGGACACGACGGTGGTCGTGCGCATCACGCCGGCGAGCCCGACCAGCGGCGAAACCCTGTTTCAGCCGGTTGCCCGCCAGTTGCTGGCCGCTCGGAGGGCCGAGCTGATCGGACGGTTCAGCCCGCTGTCGCAGCCGCCGGGGGGCGGCTTTCACGTGACGATGAAACCGGGCTGACAAACGACCGGTTCGCCGGTCTGTGGCGTTTGCCGACAGGTCGGCCCGTGCGGAATCCCCTGTCTCCGACGCCGAGTTTTCGCGATGAAACCGCGCGGACAGTCCGGCTCAGGGCCGTTGGTGGCGCCTCGCGTTCCACGCACGTTGCCGCGAAAGATTCCGGACCGTGGAGAAAATGCTTGCCACATGGTGGGTGGTGAGGTTAGTGTTCGCATTATGTTCTCGACGTGCTCATTAGCCTATCCGAACCACCGCATTAACCAGCCGAAGTCGATATTTTATGGAACAAATTCTGCCGTGTGCCATATGGAAACTCTGGCACCGGCATACGGCATAAGCTTCCACGCCGCATTGGACGACTTTATTTGAATGTCATGGTCGCCGCACTCGTGTCTTTGGCAGGGTGCGGCGACAGCGGCATCGGCTCATGGACCCTACCTGAGATCGGGGATCCGAACAGCAAAGCATTTCAGGCGGAGTACCCGGTCGTGACTATCTCGAAGCATCGACATGCCAGAGAGAAACCAATGGCACGGATTACATTTGAGTAGGGCGTGATGGATGGTTGCGATAATGAACCGGATCGATCCGGCCAGATCAGGCAAGGACACGATACCGAATCCCACAACAGTTTTCGACGCGCGGAAATCGACGAACGGATTGCCACATTCTCGATCCGCGCTCTTGACTATGATCCGGCTTCCGACGCCCACAAACCACGAGACATCCTTGACTGGGCCCGACGGCAGCAAGAATTGCAAGCCAGACGGCGCAAGACGCTCGGCATGTTGGTTACGGGCATTGGTACAGCGATCGCCGGAGGTGCCGCATGGCCGCTAGTCCAACGGCTCATACCCTGGCTTGGCCATTGACATGCGTGCAGGCGGCGTGGCGAACCCAGGCCGGGTGGATCGCCGCGCTGGTCGGGTTGGCTTTTGCCTGGACCCTGTCCTGGATCGCCGGCAATTACTTTGAGCACTCCCAGCCGGTGCAAACCCAGGTCCGCAGTGTAACGGTGTTGGATGTGCCGCCGGGATCGATCGAGCGCAGCCTGCGGATCGAAATTCAATCTCCCCCGGCGCCGAACTGCGTGCGCATCTCGCAACAGTTACTGTACCAGTTCAGCAACGGCTCTCACATTTTCTACCCGCTCGGATCGGCGCTCAACGGCGGCGGATTCAATCGTTCCTGGCGAAGCGATAGGCCGCTGTCGTTCGTTCTGATCCTGTCGGTCCCATCCGGAACACCGCCGGGCGAGTATATGTTCGTCCATCGCAGCATCTATACATGCAGCTATCTTGGCGGCTTTGTCGAGCGACGTATCGTTTTCGAGGCGCCTCAGGTTCCCGTGCTTGTCGGTGGCTGATCGCCCCGCGCTGACGGGACCCGCTTCGCGGACTGCGGACCATGCCGGACCCACAGAACCCGCAACGCGAGGATCGGGCCGGCCGCGATTCCGATTATTGCCAAATGCGGGATCCTCATCGTCATGCCCGCCAGCACGAACCATTGAAATGGTTGTATTTCTGGCGGTGGCAGCAATCGCCGGGTCAAGCCCGGCGATGACGGAATGTTAGTTCAGCACCATCATGGGCGTTGCTGTCGGGCCAGAACCGGTTACCCGGCCTGGCCCGATCCGCGTCAGCCGTTCACCTTGTGCATCAGTTCGGCCAGAGTCTCGATCTCCGGCAGGATCTTGTCGGCGGCTTCGGATTCCAGATTGAACACCACCCGCTCCACGCCCAGATCCATGTAGCGCTTCATGAGGTCGACATCCTTGCGCGGGAACCAGACGGTGATCGCGATGGTGGCGGGGTCGCGGCCGGCCTCGGTCGCCATTTTGCGGAACTCGGGGATCATGTCGGCGATCTCCTTGTACATCCCGCGCGCGGCTTGCGGGATCCAGCCGTCGCCGTAACGGATCGCCCGACGCGCGGAATAGGGGAACGCGCCACCCACGATCACCTGCGGATGCGGCTTCTGAACCGGCTTCGGCCAGGTCATCATCGGGTCGAAATTGACGAACTCCCCATGATACTCGGCCTTCGACTTGGTCCAGATCTCCTTCATGGCCTCCACGTTCTCCCGCGCGCGCTTGTGGCGGGATTTGAACTCGGTGCCGTGGTTTTCCATCTCATCCTGGTTCCAGCCATTGCCGATCCCGAACAGGAACCGCCCTCCGGAGATCTGGTCGATGGATGCCACCAGCTTGGCCGTTTGGATCGGATCGCGCTGCTGCACCAGGCACACGCCGGTGCCGACCTTCAGGGTCTTGGTCGCCATGGCCGCGGCGGTCAGGGTCACGAACGGGTCCATCGCGTCGTAATATTTCTTCGGCAGGTCGCCACCAGCCGGGAACGGGGTCTTGCGGGTCACCGGTATGTGGGAGTGCTCGGGCGCCCACACGGACTCGAAACCGCGACTTTCCAGGGCCTGGCCGAGCTCGCCTGGGGCCATGGAGTAGTCGGTGAAGAACATTGATGCGCCGAATTTCAGCATGGTCGTCTCCTGGAGTTATGGTCCCATGATGCGGGATTGGGGGAAGCCATGCCAGTCCCCCCGGACCGGGATCGGGGAGAGCCGCACCCCGGTTGACCTTGTGCGCCTCCCGCTTCACCCTTCCTGTTTGCACCAGAGCACCCGCAAAGGCACCGCTCATGTCCGCCGCGCCCCCTTCCACCCACCAGCGGAATCCCACGTTCGGCAGTTCGACCACGGGCATGGGACGGGCGTTCGGACCTGACGTCCATCCCCTGGCCTCCTGCCTCTCCCCAAGGATCTGAATTCATGGACCTGCACCTGAAAGACAAGGTTGTGCTGATCACCGGGGCCAGCCGAGGGATCGGGCTGGCCACCGCCAGGAGTTTCGCGGCCGAGGGCTGCCGGGTGGTCCTCTCCGCCCGGTCTTTGCCCGCCTTGTCCGAGGCCGCCGAGACGTTGCGGGAAGGCGGCGCTACAGTGGCGGTGCAGGCGGGCGACGTCACCCAACCCGACGGGGCCGCGGCGGTGATCCAGGCCGCGGTCGCAGCCTTTGGTGGCATCGACATCCTGGTCAACAATGTCGGCGGCGGGGGTGGCGGGCCGAGGATCGCCGACAGCACGGACGAGGATTGGCACAAGGTCCTCGACGTCAACCTGGTGCAGACCGTGCGCATGATGCGCCTGGCCCTGCCCCATATGACCGGCCGTCCGGGCGCCGGCGTGATCAACGTGGCGTCGATTTCCGGGTGGACCGCCCAGCTTGCGATGTCCGGTCAATACGGCGCGGCCAAGGCGGCTCTGATCTTCGACACCGAGCGTTGGGCCCTGGAGTTCGTGCCGCACGGGGTGCGAGTCAACACCGTTTCGCCCGGGTCGATCCTGGTGCCGGGCAATGGGTGGGACCGCTATCGGCTGGCCAACTCTGCCTATTACGAGGATTACGTCCGCAACGGCTTTCCCATGGGCCGGCTCGGCACCGCCGAGGAAGTGGCCGATGTCATCGTCTTCACCGCCTCCCCGCGCGCGCATTGGGTCAATGGCCGCAACATCCCGGTTGACGGGCTGGAGCAGCCCTATCCGCCGCTCGACCGTCGGCCCTTCTGAACGCGGAAACCGGAACGGGTTCGGGATAGAAACACCCTGATAAGCGATAGCGATCCGGCGGCCCGCTGCGCCGCCGCTCCCGATCACGTTATCCCCGAGATCGCTCCGGGCAAGCCTGACCCATCCCTTCAGACATTTACGCACGCCCCGAACCGGGTCTAGGCTCCTGGCCAGACCTCGCCGCCACGGCGAATTCGGGGAGTGAAAACCAATGCTGCTGGATCGGCAAACAATCCTGAAGGACAAGGCCGTCGACGCTTTCACCGACGCCATCCTCAAACACGACCAACCTCGCACCGCGGACATCTTCTTCAACCTGGTGCAACGCGACGGACGCTCGATGGGCGATGCGCTCAGCGTGGTCACCGCCGCCGAAGCGCCCTTCGTGCAGGTGCCGAACCACATCAATATCCGCGACGGCCAGATCACTCTGATCAACAACGATCACACGATCCTGGGTCTGCGCACCTCCGCCGCCTTGGGCCCCTATCTGCCGGACTCTCACCGCATGTTGCCGATGCTGCAAAGCGTCTGGTACATCCCGGCCGGCCTGGACATCTGGAACCAG
Organism: Nitrosovibrio sp. Nv4; assembly: GCA_943330455.2. Classification (GTDB taxonomy): domain Bacteria; phylum Pseudomonadota; class Alphaproteobacteria; order Acetobacterales; family Acetobacteraceae; genus Rhodopila. The sequence continues at coordinate 20,957 of CALQHT020000078.1, forward strand.
TTGGCGGGCAAGTATCCCGGCCGCTATGCCTCCATGAAGGGCATGAACATCCCGCTGGAAACCAAGAACCCGGTGGTCTGGAACGACGATCAGCAACCGATCGTCGAACCCGGCACGCTCGATGAGCGTCTGCACGCCTACATGGTTGCCACCATGCGCGGCGATGTCACCCGGTCCTACGGTCTGTTCCTCGGCCTTGCCGCCGAAGAATCCGCTCGGCCCAAGCTGCGCGACACCCTGATGTTCCTGGGCCTGATCGACGTGCAGGACACGGTGACGGGACGCAAGGCGCGCAATACCGGCCACAAGGCGCTGCGGGCGCGCGCGATCGTGGACCTCGCCGACTATATCGGCTGGGAACGGGCGCACGGCGTCTTCTATACCGGCGTGCCGGACATGGCGATCGGGCCGCTTTACTACTCCGCCTATGATGCCGCCTGTGTCATCGTGGCCGAAGAACTGCCGAATGCCGGCAAGGATGTACCTCAGACCAACACCACGCCGCTGAGTGTCACCGAAGTCGAGGATTTCCTCCGCCTGTTGATGGAAGCCGATACCGACACGATGTGGGGCGCGCTGACGACCCATTTGAAGAACGGCAAGTCGATCCGCAGCCTGGGCGATACCATCCAGATCGGTGCGGCGGAGTTGATCCTGCGCACCACGGTCGGGCGCAAGTTCACCGAGGGCCAGCATCCGTTCGACTACTGCAACACCGCCAATGACTGGATGCGCAAAACCGACAACCCCTACCAGGCACGCATCCTTTACCTGATGGCGAATTTCGTGAACGACGTCGCGCGGTCCAACAAGATGTTCTCGTCGGTGATCGAGGAGGAGTTCGCCTCTTACAACGACAAGGGCCGCAGTGCCGACCAATTGTTGAAAGACCAGGACGAGGCCATCCTGTCCTTCGACATCGCCCGGTCTACTGCCATCGCGAACGCCTATCTGAAGACCGGCGCCGATCGTGCCCCGTTCCTGACCAGCATCGCGATGACCGCCTGCAAGTTCCAGGACGATCCGCACAACCAGAAGATCAGCCACTCGACCTTCGAGGAATACGCCCACAACACCACTCATCTGCGCGACCGCCTGCTGCTCGCAAGCGCACGTCTGCTGGCGGGATGGCCGAAAATGCCCGGCGAACGAGATTGCTATGCAAGGTTCGAGCGGGATTGGAGCTTGAACTAGCAGCCTGTCGGACTCGGGATTTTCGATCAATAACGACGGCTGTTCGGCTGCGCCGGCGCGGTCATCAGACCGCCGGCGGCGCCCCGATCACGTCCTGACTGGCTTCATATCGGCCCGGAGG